>NZ_JBDLLG010000019.1:0-107501 GCF_039822625.1 Marinimicrobium locisalis | reverse complement strand
AGACGACGTACGGTGGGTCAAAATTAATGGCCAAACGTGGGTCAAAATAGATGGCCATTGACAGAATGGCCACTTACTCTGAGTATATGACTCTCGATCAGACGCCATTTCAGCCGCCAATGATTGTTTTAAGAGCCGGTATTCCTCCGCTACTTTCGGGTTTTCTCGAAGTATATCCCGGAACCTAGTGCGCTCCTTCCAAAGCGGACTCTGGTACGGTACCAAATGCAAATGATGCGTACGAAGCTCGGGAGAAGGCTTGCAAAACCAATGCATAACGTCAGATTTATACGGGTAGTAGCAATACCCATTTTTTTGCAGAACTTCAATTGCACCCTTTGAAGACTCTAGGCTTTCAACTCCAAACATAATGTCAATTATCGGCTTTGCAACCATGCCTGGCACAGCAGTGCTGCCAACGTGCTCCACTGAGCCAACAAGAAAACCACCGATCTCTTCCAGTAGAAACGTCTTTTCTTGCTCGAATAGCTCAGGCCATTTCGAATTGTATTGCTTCAACTCAACTTTCATTTTTACTCTCAAGCCTGACAGCGAGGCTGTAGAAAAACTCCAGCCTCTTCTATCTGATCATATTCTGCGCAGAGAATCCTGAAACTACGCGAATTCTGGGCGCACTTCGTAGCGCGAAAGGCATTTGAAAACAAAGGAATTGCTCGAGCTTTTCTACAGCCTCAACGCCCGCCATAAACGGCCGAGCGAAACGAGGTTCGACGACCGTAGGGAGCGTAATTTATGGCTTGGTTATAAGCTTCGGCACATCTCTTAAGCCTACGAACCAACTCATGGTGCAAACCGCTAACGAGTAATAAGCAACTACTAGCGAAAAACTCATATCTTTCATGAAGACTGCCATAAGAGCGGCGGGTATAGTTGAGCAAATCAGTAGGGGCATGAGCGAAAGGCGTTGAATTCTCCAAAGAATGAACCAGACAAGAGCTCCAAACGAGACTACCGCTAGATAAGCAATACATATACCCCAAAAACTTATCATTAGCGAAGTTTGAAACACTTCAGTGAGACTTCCTGATTCAAATTGGAACATGGAAATCAGAAGAGCCCCGAATACAGTGGCTGGGAAAACCGCCAATGGGCCCAGCATAGCTCCCCGCCAAAACGCGTACTTTATAGTTTTACTTTGTTCCATGTGTAAAGCCTTGAACAGCTATAACGCCTTCTTAAATGTATGACCACACGGCACCTATGATAAGTAGAACAATTATTGCCGCCTGAATTTTGTTGGCTTTAATTTTCTCAGCCTTAGCTTCAGGTGTATCAGTTACCCCTTCTTGATAATCATAACCTTCTTCATCAAGGTCTTCGTTGAATATGATGAGGCCATTAACTAAAACAGTGATCATTGCAAGTAACGTTGCCGTTAGCCAGGAAAATCCCGTCAGGTACTCGATGCTCCAACCAGTTAGGAGGCATGCAGAGATCATTATTGCTGCGGGCTTTAGGTTAATACTATTCATCTGCTAGTACATTTAAAGCCCGCAACAGCGGGGCATTTGTAGCGCTATCGGAAAATGGCTCCGATCCTCGCTCTGATTAAGTGCGCTACGCTGCATTAGTACTGACCTTTTCTCCAGCGTTTCGCAGTGATATTTTCCAGCTTCCTACGATATTGATTTGGTGAAACCTCGCTTCTCTCACCCCGCACTATAGCGAAAATATCTTCAGCTAATATTGCACCTATTGCATGAATCGCTTCATGGCGCGGAAGGCCTTGTCTAGTTAGTTTAGCCACCGTTTCCGGTAACAGCTCTACTCCCATAGCTAGCTGATTTTCGACGATTACGTGTACTGCAGAGTGGACAGTTAATGCCTCCTCGTCGAGGCTCTCATCATTTAGCTCATGAAAATTTTTAACAAGGTCAATCCTTTCTTGTTCAGTAGATTCCAGCCACTCCTCTTTGTTCGGCTGCACAGATGGATCGTATGAAATCATTATCCCACCATTGAGCTATAATTGTGCTTGCACTTAACGCCGCGCCTTGCGGAAAACATGAAGCGCAGCGGAATGTTTGTCCGACAACAGCGCTTTGTGTATGCTCAGCATGGGCATGAACTAATGGGGTGAAAGTCCCCTGTAGGAAGATCACCGTTAATGGTCAATTTAACGCTAACTACTAGCGAATGGCAAGGGCTCCGCCGCAAGGCTGAGTTTGGAGGAGTCGAAGCGCAGCGGAGACCACGCACGCAGTGCGAGTGACCGAAGGGAGCGGTAACCCGTGAGCAAAGCGAGGGGTGTTACGGGGAGGGCGGGCTAAATACCCGTCCTTGCCCGATTAGAAATCTTACTCATTTTCGCACTCTAGAATCTTGAGTGGCACAAGACTACCAAGAAAAACCATTGTAACTAAGGGCAATACAACAAACGATATGAATGCAGCTACAAAACCAAAATAACCAAATACTGGCACAAACGAGAAAAACCCAGCAAAGCCAGACAAGAATGTGACCAGAACTGAATGCGTCCCTCCCACTCCGTAGAATGCCCCACACTCATTACATTTGTTACAATCCCTATCATAGAAAGCAGCTAGCTTAGCAACTAGAGATATGGTTTTATTTTTACATGAAGGACAATTGAACATTCAATAATGCCAAATTAGTTCTAACGCCCGCCATAAACGGCGCGAGGAACGAGCGTCCGGCGACCGAAGGGAGCGAATTTGATGGCAGGGTTAGGCATGAGCTGGCAATATAAAGCTCAATATCAGCGCGGCAATGTAAAGCCCCACGCCAAAAGACGCATGCGCCATAAGGCTCCTGATTCGAGCTAGTTTCGGATTCGGCGTTTTAGATGCCGCAACCCCAAGTCCAAATGACGGCTGCATAATAAAGAACGGCACAGACACGGTTGCCACGCCAAAAACTATAGGTTGAATTATCGTGGGCTCTTGTAACCATACAGGAGATGCAATCGCGACAAGAATCGCAGCGAATGCCACACCAATCACATAGTGAGCAGCCCAGCCGACATGGCATTCCCAGAATTTCGGTTCAGACTGCCCGATACCTTGATGTGCGAAACGTCCTTCAGGCATATGCGCAAGCCATCGCCCAACGAGACAGTAGTTCAGTGACGGAATTGCGAAGGCCCTTTTCAGGAGAAAGGCCCAAAGATCCATTACTAGCGTTGCACCAATCCCAACAGCTACGATGCTGAAGAATAAGCTAATTTTCATGACACCTCCTGATGTCGATTACTGGGTAAGCAGCCAGGTCGTTTGGACGGGACTGTAAACGCGCATGCTATATAGCATTCTACCCAATGCGCGATATTCTACCAATGAGTTCTTCTAATCCATTGTTTTTCTTATAATTTCCGAGTTTCGCCCGCCAAAATCGCGCACTTCCATTGAAATCTTTAAAGACATTCTGTGCTTGTATACAGGATTTTGAGAAGCAGATCCATTCCCTCCTAGGCCGTCTCCCAGCATTTCGTTGCTCGGCTTTCGCCAACTGGACAACCAGGCTGACAGAGTGGGTAATTGCCTCATGAGTTAACCGGGGGGGCTGGTTGTCGATTGAATTTCCACTTGCAGCCGAGCTTGTTTCTCGGCAGCGCCAAGTCGGTTTAGTGCTTCCAACTGGCCGCGTCTTTTCCATTGTTCAGGGGAGTGAAACCCGCAGCATGCCTTGGCTTCCTCACGAAAATCCACCTGACTGAGGGCGGCACTCGGACATACGGGCACTATGTTAGGCACTTAATAACGTTAAAAGTTTCATTAGTAAATTCTCCCGGTCGGCAGTGGCGTTTTAATTGTTAGTTGTTGTTTTAAAAGGGGTTTTTCGTCGTCGAGAAAATTAACAAGACTGCTGTGGCATAAAATTTTGCATTCCCCCTAACCCCCATGATGAGCGTTTTTTGACAAACTGGCATGACCTCTGCTTTTCTCTGGGTGAGGCTTAAAAAAGCGAGAGTAAGATAGAAAGATAGCCTGTTGGTAAACCTTTCAATTCACCTGGGTTAATCAAAGGATGACGTTATGAAGTTTCTCGCGAAAACTTGTTTAGTAGGCGGTTTTACCGCCGCATTTGCCACTCACGCAGCCGCGATCGATATTAACGTTCACGAAGACGCGGCAACCGCACAGTCCAACTATCTTAGCTTGGTGGACGCCGAAAGAACTGTGACCGAAGATTTCAACGGCCTGGCCGGAACTCGGGTCATGGGAGAGGGTTTCCACGACTCCTGGGAAGGCACCAGCAACTCCTACGATACCAGCGTGGGCACCTTCACTCTGACCGAGCACGGCCAGCCCGCCAGTGGCAACGAGAACATCAACAACCTGATGATTGAAAGTAACGCCACTGGTGAGTTCGGTCGCAGCGTGCTGGCCGATGACGACCTGTGGTTGGACAGCAACGATGCCAAAGAGGTGGTATGGAATCTGGACGGAGCGCTTTCTGGCTCTGGCCCGTTCGATTCGTTCGGCTTTCAGTTGGCGGATGCGGCCGACGTGTCGGCTGATTTAACGCTCAACTTTGCCGATAGCGAAGGGGCAGCTTCCACCACCATCCCGTTTGAGCTGACCAACGGCAACGTTCGGTATGTGACGCTGCAAAGCGACCGCAATATCGTTGGCGGCCAGCTCACGTTCGATAACTCCACGCTTGATGACGGCTGGGGCATCGACAATGTCACCGTCGGCAAACTGCCCGAACCGGGCTCGCTCTTGCTGATGGGCCTCGGCCTGCTTGGTCTCGGCGCCGCACGCCGTCGCACCAAGTAAACTGTGCTTTAGGGTGCCCCGCTAAGGCGGGGTCACCCCCTCCCTTCGATTACCCCCCCTACGTGCAGTCTTAGCTTTCGCATTCCGTAGTTACACGAACGCAAGGCGTTTGCCATTCCCACGATTGGCTGGGTTATACTGACATTATACCCACGAAAATAGGATGACGCGCTCGTGCCTCGGAAAGTAACCTCCCCCTCACTCACTCGAAAACGTCGCGTGGCTGGCGATCGCCCGGTATCGGTACAGATTTATGAGTTTATCCGGGATGCGATCATCAACATGGAGTTCCAGCCCGGCCAAATGATTTCCGAGACCGCACTGGCCGAGCAGTTCAGTGTTAGCCGCACTCCCGTGCGTGAAGCGCTCATCAAGCTCGCCAATATCGGGTTTGTGGATGTGCTGCCCCAGCGCGGAACCTACGTCTCCAAGTTCAGCGTGGAAAAAATCCTTGAAGCGCGCTTCATTCGTGAGGCGTTGGAGCTTGCGGTAGTGACCGCCGTGGCCGAGCAGCCCGACGAGGGGTTGATAACTGAGTGCGAATCCATCCTGGCCGAGCAGAAGCTGGCCGCCGACAATGACAATGCCTTGGCTTTCCAGCGGCTGGATGATCACTTCCACCAAACGCTGTCTGGCCGCACGGGCTACGCTCGCGTTACCCAGCTTATAGAGTCCGAAAAGGCGCACATGGACCGCGTACGTAACTTGAGCTTACATATTCGTGGGCAATACCATCGCGTTTTGGAGCAGCACCAGGCCATTCTGAAGGCCCTCAAAAAGCAGGACCCCGAGGCCGCTCGCACAGCCATGGCAACGCATATGCAGGATGTTTACAAAGTGCTTGCCGTCATTCCACGGGAGCACCCCGAGTACTTCTCGGAGGACTAGAACGATATCGGCTCAAGCTGGCGACCGGTGTCGCTCCCTTTTTCCCTATTTGTGTGATATTTGGCATCATTTTGTGGGGTTTTGTGACAGGTCTCACAGACCCTAAAAGGTTGCGTTGATTTCGACATGTCGTCATAATTAGAATTGGCCGTTACGCAAGTTTTGTGGGCTTGCATGGTTATAGGGTGCCCTTTGGGCGTGGCGATTTTCACAAAGGTTTCACGGATGCTTCCCCTCCTGTTTTCCGGCTTTGTGTCCCTCCCTCCGGGTGCTCCCTACATATTAATGCTTTTTGGACCGGCTCTAAAAAGGCGTCAGGCGTTATAACGATAGCGAGTATGGGTAGTGTTTATGGACAGTGCATTCAACAGTAGCTTCTTTTCTTTGGCAGCCAGGCGGGTAGTGCTCCCGGTGGTTGCGTTGGTTTTCTCATTGATTATTACCGCCTGTGGTGGCAGCTCCTCGGGTGGTAATTCCGGCCCCGGCCCGGGCACCGGCGGCGGTGGTTCCGGCTCTGGCGAGCTGACCGTTGACTTGGGGCCGGACCTTGATATTGACGAGGGGGAAACTGTCACCTTCCAGGCTGAAACGAGTGGCGCTGATGGCGATATTGTGGGAAGAAGCCTATCTTCACCGTCCTCGGCACTGAAAATGCCCTTGAAGGTGCTTAGCTTCGGGGCCATGCGTTATTCCTTTACTGGCCCGGACACGGAAACGGAAGACGAAGTGCAGTATGGCATTGTCGTAACGGTAAAGGATGAGGGCGGGAATGAAGCGTCCGATACCTTGCTGGTTACCGTCCACCGAGTGAACACGGCGCCCACCGTGGACGCTGGGGCGGACTTCTCCGCACGGGGCACCACTGAGGTTACCTTCGCGCCCGAAGCGAAAGACTCCGACGGAGAGGTGGCCCAGTACCAGTGGACTCAAACCGCCGGTGCCTCGGTAGAGCTGGTGGGTGCCGATCAGGCGCAGGCCGCCTTTGAGGCCCCTTCCACCAATGAGGTGCTGGAGCTGACCTTCTCCCTGACCGTTACCGATGACGAAGGCGCCACCAGTGACGATTCGGTGACCGTTACGGTCACTCCGGAAGATGCGCCGGACTTGGCGTTGCACTTTCCGCCTAAAGAAACGCTGTACTCCCTGGGTACCGTGCCGGCCTTTGGCACCGTCTCCGTGATTGAGGGGGCCAGCCTGGAGTCGGTGGTGGTTGTCACCGGAGTGGGTGAGTACGAGGCTGTCGTAGAGGAAGATGGTCAATGGAGAGTCGATGAGGCGGTGCTGCCTGAAGGGCTTGAAACGACCGAGTTGACTGTGAAGGCCACCGACTCCGAAGGCCGGGTTACCGCCATTACCGCGAATTTTTCCTCTGACGATGAGCGTAATCTGGGCTCCGGTCCAGCGTTCGGAGAACCTCTTTCCCTGTGTTTGGACGACGAGGAAAAGAAATTATGGGTGTTGGCTGATAGCACCTTTACGACGTCTGTCCAGCTCGTTCCTGTCAGCATCGACACCGGAACGCGGGGCGACTCAGTCACGGACTTTGCGGATGACGCCCAGGGCGAGAATCAAATGGCGTTGACGGCAATGGCTTGCGATTTTGACAACGGCTTCTTTTACTTGGCGAGCAGTCCGGCGGATGAGAATTTGGAATCCATTATTTACCGGGTCAGCATGACAGACGGCAGTCGTGAGCTGGTTTCCGGGCGTGGTCGAGGCAGTGGCGACCCATTACAGATCCCCACCGACATTATTCTGGGCGAGAGCGGCGAGCTTGTGGTGGCGGACAATGGCGCGAACGCCTTCGTTTCCATCGACCTGACGACGGGTGACCGCTCCGAAATTGCCAGTCAAGTGAACGATGGCTCTCGTTTTGAGTACCCGTTACTCCTGACCAAAGATGTGGAAGCTGACCGACTGTTATTTATTAAGAACACCACGCCGGACAGTGATATTTTCAGCATGCAGCAAACTGACGGTTTTGTCAGCTCGGAGTTAGTATCCGCTGCCGTATTTGGGGCTGGTAGCGAGTCGTTGCAGATAGGCGTTGGCGCGCTGAGCATGAGCATCAATGCGGACGGCAGCTTGCTTTACGTTCTGCCGGACAGCGCCTTTAATCCACGCTTTGTTACCGTCAATGTGGCGAATGGGGAGCGGGAAGGGCAGTCGATTGAGCTCGGCTTTGAGGATGTTATCGACACCCAGCCCAAGTTCCTTGCGTATCAGGGCTCCAAGAATTTGCTCTACTTTGGTGTGGCAATGGAGGGCAGCACCACCATTTACGCCATGGACCCCGAAACGGGGACGGCGGCGCCCGTGAGCCACGCCTCCCGGTGGCAGTAACGTAGACGTTTGACGAAGCCGCCCCCCGGGGCGGCTTCATCGCCCGCTAGCCAAATACCACCTCCACCAACCGCACGTCAAAAATCAACACCGCGTTCGGCCCGATTTTATTCCCCACGCCTTTCTTGCCCCAGGCCAAATCCGGGGGCACCACGAACTCATATCGCCCGCCTTGCTTGGCCAGTTGCAGCCCCTCCTGAATACCGGGAATGGCTTCTTTCATGGAGAAGGTGTCGGGCATGCCGTCCTGATAGGTGTCGGCGATGACTTTGCCGTTCACCAACTGAATGCGCTGGTTCACGACCACCTTGTCCTCCATGGTGGGGCTCAGGCCATCGCCTTCTTCCACTACCCGATAGAGCAAACCGGTGCCGGTTTCGATCACGTCGGGCTTTTGCCGAAATTTTTCAATGTAGTTATCGCTAGCCTTGCGGTTTTGGCCGGAAGAGCCTTTGTTCAGTTTGTTACGGGCCATGTGCGCGGTATCCGGGTGGTTGATAAAAAGCGGTACGTTTGCCGGGTTTCGGCGGGAAATGCTAGCGGATTGGTCGGGGAATGCAACTTTGGAGGCGGACTGGTGTGGAATTGCTGACTGGGCGGTGTAGAGTATTGATAGGCGCCGGATGACGCTGCGCCAGTTCGCCCTACTGCTGTGGTGGGGGTTGGGGGTATCATTGTCTTGACGCCTGGTTTGGCGATAGGGTGGTGCGTTCCCGGCGCCGGCGGCCCGACTCCACGGGGGCTGGCCGCTCGGCTCGATTCGTTCGCGGGGTTTGCGTATAATCCTCCGATTAATTATATGATTTATAGGTAAGTGGCAGTGGTTCGCGAGTTACTGACAGAATTAATGGAAGAGCGTCTAAGCGAGAGCGGGCGTGCCTTCTGGGACAAAGCTCAATCCGACCTCCGCGGCGGCGCCGAGGGGCAGGCCTTCGCCAAGCTGTTGGCGCTGGCCAGCCGTCATGCCAAGCGCCAACCGCTGGGGCTGACGGATACGGAACTGGCCGCCGCCGAGGGCGCCGTGCCGGGCTGGAGCCCTCGGGCCTGGAACCGCCTGGAGTTGCTGCGAGTGAACCTTCTGCTCGCCCGACCGGACCTGGAAACAGAGCGGTTCGCCCAGGACTTTGACGCCCTGTTTCGCTATGCGGACGAGGGTGAAACCTGCGCTCTGTATCGTAGCATTCCGCTGCTGCCCCAGGGGGAGCGCTTTGTCTGGCGCGCCACCGAGGCCTGCCGCACCAATATGCTGACGGTGTTTGAAGCCATCGCGCTCGACTCGCCCTATCCGGTCACCCACTTCGACGATACCGCCTGGAATCAACTGGTTATCAAGGCGCTGTTTCTGGACTGCCCGCTGTATCGTATTTCCGGGTTGGATCAGCGGCTGAGCCCGGAGCTGACGCGCATGGCGTTGGACTGGGCCGAGGAGCGTCACAGTGCCGGCCGGCCTTACCACTTGGGGCTCTGGCTCTGCCTGGGGCCGTACGATGAGGAGCGGGTACTGCGGCTGCTGACGGACCACTGGCCCTGTGCGTCTGAAACCGAGCGCGCGGCCATGGTGCTGGCCGCCGAGCGCGCCGGGCAGCAGGCCTGGCTGGCTTCGGTCGAGCCCCGGGAAGCGAAAGTGTTACCCTACTGGCAAAACGCGAAAGACGGCCGCAGCGACCAGACGCAGTTCGCCCCGCTGTTTGCCGATGACCACTCCGCTTAAATAACGACCTGTTAATAAAAAGAGGCGTACCTATGCAGTACTTCGACCCGCACATTCATATGAGCAGCCGGACCACCGACGATTACCAAAACATGGCCGAGGCGGGCATCCGCGCGGTGATTGAGCCCGCCTTCTGGATGGGCCAGCCCCGCACCAACGTCGGCAGCTTTATTGATTACTTCGCCAGCCTGGTGGGGTGGGAGCGCTTCCGGGCCTCCCAGTTTGGGATCGCTCACTACTGCACCATCGGCATCAACTCCAAAGAGGCCAATAACGAAGGCCTCGCCCGCGAGGCGCTGGAAATTCTGCCCAACTTTGCTCTTAAAGAAGGCGTGGTGGCCATTGGCGAAATCGGCTATGACGAAATCACCCCGGCGGAGGAGTATGTGTACCAGCGCCAACTGGAGTTCGCCGTGGAGCACGATATGGTGGTCATGGTTCACTCCCCCCACCGGGACAAGAAAAACGGGATTATTCGCTCCATTGATGTGGCCCGTGAGGCCGGCGTCCCCATGAATAAGCTGGTGATCGACCACAATAATGAAGAAACCGTGGATGACGTGCTGGACTCCGGTGCCTGGGCGGCGTTCACCATTTACCCCAACACCAAAATGGGTTCAGAGCGCATGGTGGAAGTGGTACGCCGCTATGGTCCGGAACGCATTATTGTGGACAGCTCCGCGGACTGGGGGGTTAGCGATCCCTTGTCCGTGCCCAAAACCGCGAACCTGATGCGCAAGGGTGGCATTGACGAGAAAGCCATTGAGTTGACCTGCTGGGGCAATGCGTTGGCCGCTTACGCCCAATCGGGTCAAATCGACGAAGAAGAGCTGGCCAAGCCGGCGGTGATCGACCAGCGCCAGTCCTACAATGACAACACCGTGCTGCGTGGCCAACAGCCCCGCGTCGATGAGCCGGTCCCCAATTGATTGCACAGAAGCGGTAGCAGTTCATGTGGCAAATTCAACAGGCGTTCACCATGACGCACGAGTTCCCGGTCTGTTTCGACCGGGGTACGCTCGCCCCCGACAACCGGCTGCTGACCGACATCATTGCCCTGGCGGGCAAGGGGCGTCACCGGCTCCTGCCGGTAATTGACGACCAAGTGCTCGCGGGCCACCCGGATTTGATCGAGCGGCTCGAGGCCTACGCCGAAGCGCACAGTGAACGAATTGAGCTGATTGACCCCCCGCTGATGGTACGCGGGGGCGAGATTTGTAAATCCGACCCGGTGGAGGTGGACGAGTTCTACCAACGGACTCAAACCGACCGCATCGACCGGCACAGCTTTGCGCTGGTGATCGGCGGGGGTGCCGTCATCGACGCCATGGGCTACGCCGCCGCCACCGCCCACCGGGGTATTCGCCTGATTCGCATGCCCACCACGGTGCTGGCCCAAAACGACGCCGGCATTGGCGTTAAGAACGCCATTAATTACCGCGGCCGGAAGAACTACCTGGGCACTTTTGCCACCCCCTTCGCGGTAATCAATGACTACGACTTTTTGCACAGCCTGCCGGCGCGGGACCGCATCTGCGGCATGGCCGAAGCGGTGAAAGTGGCGCTGATACGCGACGGTGAGTTCTTCCACTGGCTGCACAGCGCCCGCGAACGCCTGGCGGCCTTCGAGCCCCAGGCGATGGAACATATGATCGCCCGCTGCGCGGAGCTGCACCTGAACCATATCCGCACCAGCGGCGACCCCTTCGAGCGGGGTAGTGCGCGGCCGCTGGACTTCGGTCACTGGGGCGCTCATCGGCTGGAGGAACTGTCGGGCTCGGAGCTGCGTCACGGTGAAGCGGTGGCCATCGGCATTGCGCTGGACTCTCTCTACTCCCACGCTCAAGGCATGATCGACACCGACACACTACTGGCGATTCGCGATACCCTGGAAGGCGTCGGCTTTACACTCACCCATCCGGCACTGAAGGCGCTGGATATCGAAGCGGCCCTCCAAGGTTTTCGCGAACACCTGGGCGGACAGCTGTGCATTACCCTGCTCCTGGAGGCCGGTCAGGCTCAAGAGGTGGGTGAAATTGACCTGGCCCTGATGCACCAATGCCGCCAACACCTACTGGAGGCGAAATGGCCGGCTTGACCCAGCCACTGACCTACTGCAGCAACATCCACCCAGGCGAAGGCTGGGCGGATGTAATGAATAACCTCAACACCCATGTGCTCGAGGTCAAACAGCGCCTGGAAGACCAGGCCCAACGCCCCTTTCCCCTGGGGCTGCGCATCGCCGGGCAGGCTGCCGCCGAAATCGATGCCAAGGCGGTGGCGGAGTTTCAAGAATGGTGCCACCGGCACGATGCCTACCTGCTGACCATCAACGGCTTTCCCTACGGAGCCTTTCACAACGAACGGGTGAAGGAGAAAGTTTACCTGCCGGACTGGCGCGAAGCGGAACGGGTGCGCTACACCCAGTCCCTGGGCGATATCGCGGTCAAGCTACAGCCGGATGCCAACACCCTTTCCATCTCCACCGTCCCTGTGGCGTTCAAAGAGGGTTTTTCGGAGAGCGATTGGCCGGCGGTGTTGGATAACATCCAGTCGGTGCTCGCGCACTTTGTGAACCTGAAGCAAAGCACCGGCGTTCATGTGACCTTGGCCATCGAGCCTGAGCCCGCCTGCGTGCTGGAAACCACTGACGAGCTGCTAGCGTTTTTCCAGCGTGTTCGACCACGGCTGACGATGGAGCAGAATGCGCACCTGGGTGTGTGTTTCGACTGCTGCCACCAGGCCGTGGAGTTTGAAGAACCCGAGGAGTGCTTGCAGCGGCTGGCGGAAGCGGAAATTCCGATTGCGAAGGTGCAAGTCTCCAGTGCTTTGCAGGCGAACACCCCAGATGAAGTAGGGCGGCTACTGCGCTTTAACGAACCGGTTTATTTGCATCAGGCGGTGGCTCGTACCTCGGATGGTAAGTTACATGCATTCAGTGATTTGCCGGACTTTGAAGAGGCGCTGTCTGAAGGGCTGACTCCCGAGGAATGCCGGGTGCACTTTCATGTACCGATCTTTCTGGAGCATTTGGGCGATTGCGGAACGACTCAACCGTTCTTGAAGCAGTTGCTACCTTTGCTTGACCCAAACGTTCCACTGGAAGTGGAAACCTACAGCTTCG
Source organism: Marinimicrobium locisalis (assembly GCF_039822625.1). Classification (NCBI taxonomy): domain Bacteria; kingdom Pseudomonadati; phylum Pseudomonadota; class Gammaproteobacteria; order Cellvibrionales; family Cellvibrionaceae; genus Marinimicrobium; species Marinimicrobium locisalis. Next base: position 94,672 of record NZ_JBDLLG010000019.1, on the reverse strand, counting down.
GTGTTTTACCCGACCACTTGAGAACAGATTCGGTGGGTGAAAGCATTGCCCGCGAATTGTCTTGGGTTAGTAGCCTGTTAGCCGAGAGTGTTACGCAGCCGGCCCGTTGACCCTATCAAGACCCGCCGTGAACCCATCCCTGGGGGCTTCTCATCGGCATCCATGCCTCAGAGAGTCTTGATAGGGTCAACGGGCCGGCCGCTCTCTCCATTAACCGGGGCACGGCAAATATGAGTAAGAGTGTGATATGCATAGAACCGTTGTATTGAATATTGTCGGGTTGACCCGCTCCTTGTTGGGGAAGCACACGCCTAATTTGAATCGCTTGGCCGGTAAAGCAACCGACATTGAGCCAGTGACGCCCGCTGTTACCTGTGCGGCTCAAGCAACCTATACCACCGGAAAGCCGCCAAAAGAGCATGGCATTGTGGCTAATGGCTGGTATTTCCGGGAGATGAATGAGGTTTGGTTGTGGCGGCAGAGCAATAAGCTGGTGCAGGGGCCCAAGGTTTGGCATCTGGCGAAGGAGCGGGACCCGAGCTTTACCTGTAGCAATACCTTCTGGTGGTATGCCATGGCCACCGACGCGGATTTTACCTTGACGCCCCGCCCGCTGTATCTGGCGGACGGGCGCAAGGAACCGGATTGTTATACCTGCCCCCTGGCGCTGCGGGAGACGTTGAGCGAGAAGTTTGGCAATTTTCCGCTGTTTAACTTTTGGGGGCCGATGACGAATATAAAGTCCAGCCAATGGATTGCGGACGCGGCCAAGTACATTGAGGAAGCCCACGAGCCCAGTCTGCAGTTGGTGTATTTACCGCATATGGATTACGTGCTGCAGAAAGAGGGGCCCGATGGGGATATTGCCCGGGACCTGGAAGAGATTGATACGCTGGCGGGGGATTTGCTCGACTTTTTTGAGAAGCGCGGCTGTCGGGTGATGGTGTTGTCCGAGTACGGTATTCAGAATGTTTCGCGGGCCATTCATCCCAACCGGTTGTTGCGCGAGGCCGGTATGTTGTCCTTGAAGGTGGATCTGGGGCGGGAGTATCTGGACTATTTCAGTTGCCGGGCTTTTGCCATGGCCGATCACCAGGTCGCCCATGTCTATGTGCACGATGAGGCGGATATACCCGCGGTGCGCCGGGTGTTTGAAGGCGTGGAGGGCATCGACCGCATATTGGATAAAACCGAGCAGGCGGAGTTCGGGCTGGACCATGAGCGCAGTGGCGAGCTGGTGCTGTTGGCGAAGCCGGATAGTTGGTTTACCTATTATTTCTGGCAGGACGATGCCCGGCAGCCCGATTACGCCCACCAGGTGGAAATTCATCGAAAGCCCGGGTTCGACCCCTGCGAGTTGTTCTTTGACCCCAAGCTGCGCTTTCCCAAGCTTAAGGCTGCACAACGAGTGGCCCAGAAAAAGCTGGGGTTGCGCTATGTGATGGATGTGATTGCCGTGGCGCCGGAGTTGGTAAAAGGCTCCCACGGGGTCAGTGACGGGTCGCCCGAGTCCATGCCGCTATTGATGAGTACCGAGCCGAGTCTGATCCCGCAAGAAACCGTGCCGGCCACGGCGGTTTGTGATCTGATGCTTAAGCATTTGTTTGACTGATTTTTCTTTCACACGCTTACACAAGCCCATACCGACAAGCCCGAGCACGAATACGAGAATCTACAAGATACATAAGAGAGAAAACCCATGCCTTCTGTGAAAACTCTGCTGACCCTATGCCGGGTCAGCAATTTGCCCACCGTCTGGATGAACGTGCTGACCACGGCGGTCATTGTCAGCGCCGTGGCCGGTGGGAGCTATACCATCGGGTTGATTCTTCTTGCGCTGTCGTTTTTTTACGCCGGGGGGATGGCGCTCAACGATTACTGCGACCGGGACTGGGACACCCAACACCAGCTTTATCGTCCCATTCCCTCCGGGCGAATTACGGCCCGGCAGGTGTTAAGCATTGTCATCGCGTTGTTTGCCGCGGGGTTTGTCTGCCTGTTTTTTGCCCCGGACCACCGAGCGCCTTTGGCGGGGCTGGTGCTGGCCGTCGTTATCGTCCTCTACGACTGGTTGCATAAAAAGCACTGGGCCACGGTTTTTCTGATGGCGCTCACTCGGCTGGGGGTTTACGCCGTAACAGCGGTTGCCCTGGTGGGAGAAGTGCCGGCGCTGGTTTGGTTGGCCGGCGGAATTCAGACGCTGTATACGCTCCTGGTCACCGTGGTGGCCCGCTGGGAGAACAGCCGCCAGCGGGAGTTTGGCTTTCCGTTGATCCCGTGGATGATTGCCGGCATGGGTATTGTTGACGGGCTGTTTCTGGCGGTGCTGGTGGCACCGGTGTGGTTACTGGTGGGGGCGGGGGCCACGCTGCTGACTCGCTTGAGCCAGCGCTACGTCCGGGGCGACTGACTCTCGCCCCGGCCGAGGTTCTTAAAGGCTTGTGCTTGAGCCGTTACGGAGTCAAACACTCCATGCAGCGAGCGTACACCGCCCTCGGGTCGTCCAGTTCACTGAGTGCTCTCAGTGGCTCGAGCAGCGGCGCCAGCTGCCGCTTCAGGTCTTGGCTCAGCCACTGATTTTGCCGGGCGTGCGGTATTAGCGCGCTGATTGAGCTTTGGCTGAATTGCCGTGCCAGTTGCTCGAACGGTGACAAGGGGCGCGAGAGCAGGCGCACATCGTATTCTTCTAACTTCGCGTGGCTTGCGGCGGCGGCGATGGTTTCCTTGAGGCTACCGAGCTGATCCACCAGCCCCAGCTCATGAGCGGTGGCACCGGTCCAAACCCGACCCTGGGCCAATTGATCGACCCGCTCCTGGGGCAGCCCCCGGGCCTCGGCCACCATGGAGGTGAACTCCTCGTAAATGTGGTTCACAGTCTGCTGAACAATGGTTTTCGCCTGTGGGGTCAGGGTGCGGTCCAGCCGCATGGCGCCGGCCAAAGGCGTGGTGCCCACGCCATCGACGTTGATGCCGATGTTCTCCAGGCTGTCCTCGAAGGTGGGGATGGCGCCAAACACGCCGATGGAGCCGGTCAGTGTGGTGGGCGTGGCCCACACCTCGTCCGCGCCCATGGCCATCCAGTAGCCACCGGAGGCGGCCATGCTGCCCATGGATACCAGTACCGGCATGCCCTCCGCTCGCAGAGCCTCCAGCTCGCTGCGAATCACTTCCGAGGCGTAAGCCCCGCCGCCGCCACTGTCGATGCGAACCACCACCGCTTTAATGGAAGGGTCCTCCCGCACTTGTTGCAGGCGTTGGATGATGGTTTCGCTGCCGATGCTGCCTTCGGGCTGCTCGCCGCTTTGGATGGTGCCGGTGGCGAGGATCAGGCCCACTTTCCCTTCCGGCTCAACACTGGGTTGGCGGTCGAGGTCGGACAGGAAAGTCCGATAATCAATGCCGTTATAGCCCTCTCCGTGCTGGTTTTTGCCAAAACGCTCCACCAGCATTTGCTCACGCTCGCGGTGAGAAAGGATGTCGTCCACCAGCTTGGAGTCCAGGGCCAACTGGGCGCTGTCTCCGCCCACGGCCGATAGCAGTGAATCCATCTGGCTGATGTAGTCGTTGATGGCGCCACTGGGCAGTTGCCGCTGGGCCTCTACGCGGCTGGTGTATACCCCCCAGAGCTGGTTGAGCCACTCGCTGCTGTGTTCGCGCGAGGCCGGGGACATGGAGTTACGGGTGTAGGGCTCCACGAAGTCTTTATACTGGCCCACGCGGAAGACGTGAAAATTGATTTCAAGTTTGTCGATGGCATCCTTGAAATAGGTTCGGTAGTTCGAGTAGCCGGTCAGCAGGATGGACCCCATCGGGTCGATGTAGATTTCATCGGCGTAGCTGGCGAGATAGTACTGGTCCTGGGTGTACAGGCTGCCCGTGGCGATAATCGGCTTGTCGGTTTGTTTGAACCGTTTCAGGGCCGCCCCGATCTCTTCGAGCTTGCTGATGCCCCCGCCGAGTAGATCGTCCAGTTGCAGAACCAGCGCGGAGACTCTTGGGTCCTGGCGGCTCTCGTCGATGGCTTCGACCAGCTCGCGCACCGGGGTTTCGAGCGAGCCGTCGTCCCCACTCATCAGCATTTCCACCGGTGCCACGTAACTTTCTTCATCCACGAGAAACCCGCTGGGGGAGAGCGTCAGAGCAAACGAGTCGGGCATGACCATGGGCTCTTCGGCATCGGTTATGGCGAGCACGATGACCACCACAATCAACAAAAACAGCAGATTGCTGAGCGTGACACGAAGCCAACTGATGGCCCGGCCGAGGAAGCCGAAAAAACGCCGGATCGGCCCCGGTTTGCGGGGGCGCTCGGCGTAAGCCTGGTGGCCTTCTTGGCCGGGGTGGTGTGGATGATCGTTGCGGTCAGCGTGATCGTTGTAGGGGGGCTCGTCGTAGCGCACGGTCGTATTCCTTGTAATCAATGTCGTCGTTCAGGGCTTAGGCTTGGCTCACTCGGGGCTTTTCCGGTGCTCCCAGAGCCACCATTGTTGGCGCCAGCGGCTGGCCATCATGGCGCTGATAAAGAGTAGCACGCTCAATGTGACCACCACGTAGTCCCGCCAGTAGGCCAAAGGTGAAATGACGTTGGCCACCGACCACGTGAAGTACAGCAGTATCACAAAACACAGCCAGCTATAGGTGCGATGATAACCGCGCCAAAGGCCGGGAATAAAGATGGCCAACGGCAGAATCTGCACCAACCAGAGCTTCCATTTGGGGTCGGTCTGGATCAGCGTCAGCACCGTGAACAGAATGAGCAAAGTGCTGAAACAGACCAACACCGTGGTCCGGGCCAGTCGGAGCCGGTGGTGGATTTGCCGGGCCTGGTCGCTGTCTTGTGGGGCCTTGGGGGCCATTCCCATGGGGAGCTCCTTTAATCTGTGGTTTTCCGGTCGCGGGTTTTTTCGGCCAGCCGGGCCAACCGTTCGCCGAGCGCTTGGCACAGCGTGATTTCGTCCTCGCTGAGCGTTTCGGGCTCGGGGCCTGCGGCCCAGTGCGAGGCGCCGTAAGGTGTGCCGCCGGTGCGGGTGCGGGTCAGGGCGGGTTCGCTGTAGGGCTGGCCGACCAAAATCATACCCTGATGCAACAGCGGCAACATCATCGACAACAGTGTGGCCTCTTGTCCACCATGCAAGCTGGAGGTGGAGGTAAAAACCGCGGCGGGTTTGTCAATCAAATCGCCATTGACCCAGAGGCTGCTGGTGCTGTCCAGGAAGTACTTCAGCGGGGCGGCCATATTGCCGAACCGGGTGGGGCTGCCCAGCAGCAGGCCCGAGCAATGTTTGAGGTCATCCAGAGTCGCGTAGGGCGCGCCGGACTCGGGCACCGCCGGGGCGGTGGCTTCGGTCTCGGCGGAAACCGGTGGCACCGTACGCAGCCGCGCCTCAAAGCCGCTGGCGCGGTTAACGCCTCGAGCGATTTGTTGCGCCATGGCATGGGTGGCGCCCGTTCGGCTGTAGTAAAGAATGAGAATGTAGGGCATATTTTCAGGTACCGGTTGCCGGGATGTCTTGTGGGCTCTTATTCGCTCTCTGCACTCTTGTTCGTCCTCTGCACTATACTCTGCCCAGAACCCAGTCCGAAACAGAAGGGCGCCCAATCGAAGGCCCGAAGCACCGCCCTCCTGCGCCGCTTCTAGATGGGGCGTGGTAAGGGGTGTGGTACAGTGCGATCATTAAGAGCCTCGTTTTATCGGCGTTTGAGCTACGGAATTGTTGTTTATGCGGGATCTGTCAAAAGCTGAAAACCGGCGTCATTACGCTCGCCTTTCCTGGCAGTTTGTTAAGATGATGCGGCGGCAAATACGCGACACCGACTGTATGAAAAGTGCAGCTCAGCTGACGTACGTCACGCTGTTTGCGTTGGTGCCGCTAATGACCGTCACCTATTCCATGTTCTCCGCCATCCCCGCCTTTCAGGGGCTCGGTGAAGAGGTGCAGGCGCTGATCTTCGCCAATATGGTACCCGAAACCGGGCAGGAGTTGCTCGGCCATTTGCAGGATTTCTCCAAACAGGCAAGACGGCTGACCATCGTGGGTGTAATTTTTCTGGTGGCCTCCGCTTATTTTATGCTCACTAACATCGAGATGAACTTTAACGCCGTCTGGGGTATTGTGAAAGGGCGTCGCGGCATTTCCAAGTTTCTCCTATATTGGGCCGTACTCAGTCTCGGGCCCTTGCTGCTCGGCATCGGCCTGGCGATGAGTACCTATTTGGTCTCCCTGCGTTTTTTCATGGACAGCTCTCAGGTTCTGGGTTGGCTTACCTGGATATTCGAATTCACCCCCTGGATTTTGACCTCAGCCACCTTCACTCTGTTATTTGCCGCGGTTCCCAACTGCAAAGTCCCCCTCAAACACGCGTTAGCCGGTGGCCTGCTTACCGGCTTTGTGTTTGAGGTTTTGAAAGCGGTGTTCGGGGTCATTGTGGCCAACTCCGCGATCAGTTCTATTTACGGCGCTTTTGCCATCGTCCCTTTATTTCTGCTGTGGGTGAACGTGACCTGGCTGGTGATTCTCTCGGGCGCGGTGTTTGTTCATACCATTGGCATCTATCAAATTTCCCTGCGCGATCGGGGCTACCCGGATTTGGTGGCGGCAACGGTGATCCTGTGGCATTTTTATCGTCGCAGCCTTGAGGGGCGGGGGCTGGAAGATGGTGAATTGCTGGCGTTGGGGCTGTCCTCGGCACAGTGGCAACGGATCCGTGAAGCGTTACAGCAAAACAACTGGATCGCAGTCACCAATCAGGATGACTTTGTGCTTTGTCGGGACCTGCATTACCGGCGCCTGGGGGAGCTGGCGCAAATGCTGGATTTGCCTCGGGTACTGCCCGACCCATCGGTGGGGTTGGATAAGTTGCCCTGGTATCCGGTTTTGCATCGTCGTCTGGAAAACATTGAGCAGTATTCCCGCGAGCAGTTGGATATGACCTTCGCGGAATTGTTTGAACGCGAAGAGAATTCGTCGGCGAAGAAAAGCGAAGCACTGCCGGGCCCGGCAGAAGGAGTATAGGCGGCCCATGAGACTATCGAAGTTCGGCGAGAAGCTGGCCGGTAATGCAGGCATTATTACCCTGATGGAAGACCTGGGGGACGCGCTCAGGGTTAACCCGAATATGATTTTCATGGGAGGTGGCAACCCGGCGGCCATCCCCGAGGTGGAGGCGGCGCTGACCGAGGCATTGCAGGGCGCCATGGCTGACCCGGCGGTGCGCAGACCCATGCTGGGCGTATATCAGCCACCGCAGGGCGACCCGGAGTTCCTCGACACTCTGGCGCGGGAGCTGCGTCGCCACTGTGGCTGGCCGGTTACTCGCGCCAACCTGGCGGTGGCCAACGGCAGCCAGTCCGCCTTTTTTGTGTTGTTCAACCTGCTGGCCGGGCAGGGCTCGGATGGGGAGAACCGCCGGGTGCTGTTGCCTCTGGTGCCGGAGTATCTCGGTTACTCGGATGTGGGCCTGGCGCCGGGGTTGTTTCGCTCGAACCGCCCGGTCATCAAGAGCTTGCCCGAGGGTCTCTTTAAATACCACATCGACTTTGAACGGCTACAGTTGACTCAAGAGGTGGGAGCGCTGTGCCTGTCGCGCCCGACCAACCCCACGGGGAATCTGGTCTCGGACGAGGAGCTGGCGTGCCTGGATGAGCGTGCGCAAGAGGCCGGCGTGCCCCTCATTTTGGATGTGGCTTACGGGGCGCCTTTTCCCGATATTACCTACCGCTCGGTCACCCCCTTTTGGAACGACAATACCATTCTTGTGATGAGCCTCTCCAAACTGGGGCTGCCCGGGGCGAGAACGGGGGTCGTGGTGGCCAGCCCTGAGGTGATTGAGGCGTTCACCAACGCCAACACGGTGATGAGCCTGGCTTGTGGCAATTTTGGGCCGGCGCTGGCGCAGCAGTTGCTGGTCCGGGGGCAGTTGACCACTTTGGGGCCGCAGGTGATTCAGCCGTTTTACAAGGTCCGAATGGAAGCGGCTCTGGCCGTTTTTCAGCGCTGTCTCGCGGGACTGCCGGTGCGCATCCATCGGCCCGAGGGGGCCTTTTTCCTCTGGCTCTGGTTTCAGGACTTGCCCATCAGCAGTCTGTCCCTGTATGAACGCCTAAAGCGCCGGGGAGTATTGGTGGTCCCGGGGGAGCACTTTTTCCCGGGGTTGGAAGATGACTGGCCGCACAAACACCAATGCCTGCGCATCACCTATTGTCAGGATCCGGTGCGCATTGAGCGCGGCGCGGAGATTCTCGCCGATGAAGTGCGGCGGTTGTATACCGAAGGGGCAGGGTAGAAGATCCAGAGGGGTGTGCAGGCGGGCCACTTGTAACGGCCCGCCAAGGATGGGTCCAACTGGGTTACTGCAACGCCATCATGGCCGCGGCCATTTCGTCGCTCAGTTCTTCCGCATCCGCCGACTGCATATCCGGATCCATGCCCAAGCGCTCAAACGCGGTGACTTCCTGATAGTCCATTTCCCCCAGAGTGGAGCCGTCGCCCATGTGACTTTGAAGCAGCGCCACCGTCACAATGTCAGCGTAGTCGGCGGTGGGGGCCTTGCGCGAGAACTCCAGGTGTTGGCTGGGCACGTGGATTAACTCCTGGGGAAACTCCCACGCTTTCAGAATCATGTCGCCGAGCGGCCCCTGCAGCTCCTCAATGACCTGGTCCAGGGTCAGGCTGTCGATCAGTAGCGAGGGGTGGTCCTCGGCGTAGGTAAGGATCGGCAGTACCCCGATTTTGTGGACCAATCCGGCGAGCGTGGCCTGGTCCGGGCGCAGGCGGGTGTAGTGTCGGCACAGTACGTGGCTAATGCCCGCCACCTCGCTTGAGCGCATCCAAACATCCCGCAGGCGGCTGTCCACCAAGTCGGAAGTAGCCTGGAACATTTGCTCCATGGCCAGGCCGGTGGCGAGGTTGCAGGTGTACTCCATGCCCAGGCGCATCAGGGCGGTTTTCAGGTCGTCGATATGACGGTTGGCGCGCAACAAGGGACTATTGGCTACGCGTACAAGACGGGCGCTCAAGGCCGCGTCGTTGCCGATGACCTTGGCCAACTGGTCCAGGTCGGCTTCGGGGTCGTCGGCGACTTCCCGTACTCTCAGGGCCACTTCGGGTAGTGTGGGGAGAACGAGCTGGTCGGTTTTGATGGCATTCACAATCTCTTCGCGAACGCGCTCTACAACATGACTCATGAGGCTTCCTGTATCGGTTGTTGTGAATCGGTGCAAAAACTTCCGGCTAGGGCCGGTTTGGGCCTCGAGGGTGTTTTAACCGACAGTATAGGGCAATGTAGCCACCCGGGCGGAAAAACTCTCCCCAATCGAGAGTACCTGCTCCAGGGCGCTGTCGTCCAATACGGCCAAACACTCCAGTGCGTCCTTACCGGCGTCCGCCGCCATGATAACTTCGCCGGCTTTCTTGCCACCTTCGCGGTGGATGGGGGTGCCTGGGGAGCACTGGCCGGCGCCGGTGGCCTCCAGACGGCGCATATGGGCCTTGAGCTTGCCCTTGTAGTGCAGGCGGGCCACGATCTCCTGACCGGTGTAGCAGCCCTTGCGAAAGCTGACAGCGCCGAGGAGCGGGAAGTTGAGCGCTTGTGGGGTAAATTGCTCTCGGGTGGGTGGCAGCACCTCTCCACGCCCCGCTCGGATCTCCAGCAGGCGCCATAATTCGTCCCTCGGCTCGGGCTCGCCCAGCGCCCGCTCCAGGGTTTCCGCCGCCTCGGCGCTCAGCCAGCACTCGTATTGGTGCTCGCCCAGCGTTAGCAGCACCGAGCCGTCTTCGGTTCCCCGCCATTGCCCCGGTACCTCCGACGGTTCAGCGAGGTGGTCGATCAGGGCGGCGCGCGCCTGCTCACCGTACAGGCCTCGCAGGTGGTAGCGCTCACTTTCCTCGGTCAGTTCCGCCTTGGAGAAGAGGATGTATTTGCCCAGCGACTCCTTGACGGCGGCCACCATGGACACGGGCACCCGCAGTAGAAAGTGCTCCTCGGAGCGCGCGAGGGCACGAAAGCTGAACTGCATTCGGCCCTTGGGGGTGCAATGGGCGCCCAGGCGCGTCTCGCCGTGCTCGGCGGTGGCGAAAAGGTCGCTGACATCACAGGTGACCTGCCCCTGGAGAAAGGCCTGAGCCTGGGGGCCGGTGACGGCCATGAGGGTCCAGTCATTGAGTTTGAACCAGGGGGCGTTGCTCGACATGAAGGGCTCCAGCTTGTAATTCACACCATTTGGGCTAAAACTTAACGTTAACAGCGGCATGATAGAACGATAACGCCGTCGCTCCAAGTAATGGGCTCATTGCGCCTCGGGTGACGTACTGGGGGAAACCGCTAGATCAAAAAGTGAGCAGGCTATTAGCAAGTAGCAAATAGCAGCCCAGCAGCAAGACGCAGTCCAGAGAGACACAGCCATTCAAGGTAGATAGCGCCCGTTTTCAGTGATCCCTGAGCGTCGCTCGGGGGAGTGTGGTCGGTCAGGTGCAGGTGAGAGTTGTGGTGCAACGCAATGTTCGTAGAGGCATGTCCCGCGCGGTCCTGGAGTCCTCCTATTTTTGGCTATTGATCGGCTGTGTGCTCACGCTAGTGGCGATGGTGGGCTACCCGCACCTGCCCGAAAGGCGCCTGCAATTGATCACAGACCGCTCCGAGGCCTATATCTACGCGGATGAGAAAAACTCCGTGGAGTGGTTGAATATGGAGGAGTTGCGTTGGCGCTGCCATATTATGGACTCCCACAACGGTGCGTTTTGCGGCTTTAATATCGTTTTGGAGGCAGACCGAAACGAGGGGTTGGATTTCAGTCAGTACAGTCGACTCAATCTCGGCCTGAGTTACTCCGGCCCGGGTCGGTCTCTGCGGTATTACCTGCGCAGCCGGGTGCCTGGGTTTTCGGAGCGTGAGAACCCGGAAACTCACAAGTTCAATCAGACCCAGATATCGGTGGAGTTTTTGCCCGAAGGGCTATCGATCGGGCTCGATGAGTTTAACGTGGCGGAGTGGTGGCTCGCCGAGTTCGACGTCCCCAGGATTCTGAGCGGCCCCAGCTTTGATCACGTCACCTCGTTTGGCATTGATCTGGCTTACCCGATTACCCCGGGTGAGTATATTGTTCAGCTCGATAGCGCTGAGCTCGTGGGGGACTGGGTATCGCGGGATACCTGGTACGCCGGCATTATTATTTCCTGGGTGGTGGTGTTGTCGGTGTTTGGGAGCTATCAGCTCTACAATCTTCGAAAGCGGGTGGTTCTCGAGCGCCGACGGGCGGAGAAAGTCGCCGAGCGAAATCGCGAGCTCCATCAAGAGAGCCAGCAGTATCGGGAGCTTTCCGAGCACGACCAACTGACGGGGCTGTTGAATCGCCACGGGGTTACCCGAGCCATTGAACGATTGTTTGGCGATCCACAAAAAGCCGTATCGCTGTTGGTCATTGATATCGACCACTTTAAACCTGTCAACGATACCTACGGCCATGACGTGGGCGACCGAATTTTGCGGCAAATGGGCGAGGTGTTATCCGAAAGTGTTCGCCAAAGCGACCGGCTGGCCCGCTGGGGCGGGGAAGAGTTCGTGCTTCTGCTGCCGGAAGCCGATGGCACAGTGGCGCAAACCGTGGCCGAAAAACTGCGACAGCGAGTCGCCCGCACGTATTTTGAAGCCTTACCCGAGCAGTCGATCACCGTCAGTATCGGCGTAGGCTCACGCCTCAGTGGCGAGGACTACTACTCCCTGTTCCGGCGGGTCGATATGGCGCTGTACCGAGCTAAAGACGCCGGGCGCAATCGCGTGGAGCTTTCTTTGGGGGCTTGAGGGATATGGAGGCGCAGGCCCGCGCAGTGATATACTCGCCTTACTTTTTCCAAGGGGAGATGTTTGTGGAGCGAAACCGTCTTTTTTGGGGCAGCCGTCGCGGTATGCTGGAGCTGGACCTTATCCTGCTCCCCTTTCTGGAAAACATCTATCCCACCCTGGACCAGGGGGACAAGGAGCGCTACTGGAAGCTCCTGGAAGCCGAGGACCAGGACCTGTTCGCGTGGTTTCTGCATCGCCACGCCCCCGAGGACCCGGACTTGAAAAGGATTGTCGACATTGTCCGAGCCAACACCGGTATCAACGCCCAATAACCCCGCCGGGCCACACGGTCCCGAGTGGGTTTCTCTGCGTCCCTCCCGTTGGCTGAGTCGGGCCCACGGTGGCGTCCTTCTGGCATTAAGCCTACTTCCGTTGGTTGCCGTGCTGAACGGAACGGCCACGGCGTTCCATTGGCTGCTGCTCGTCGTGTTTGAAGGCACGCTGCTCGTGGAGTATTGGCGTTTTTGCCGTTGGCGGAGCGGCGCACCTCCCGAGGCGGTGGCCTGTGAGGCTGATGGCACTTGGGCGCTGTTTTGGGACGGGCGGCGCGCCGCGGCCGAGTTAGTCGGGGAGCGCGTGGTCTGGCCCTGGCTCCAGGTCCTTCGTCTCACGGAGGTAGAAACCGGTCGACGCCACACCCTTATCGTCTTGCCGGACTCCGCCGACCGGGAGGAGCGGCGACGCCTGCGCCTGTGGATGCGCCTGGGGCGGGGTTGAGCGCAGTGGTTAAGAATCGACCGGCTATTCTTTGCTGACGATCACGTTCTGGTCCGCGTAGTTCATGGGCACCAGGATGGTGTCCTTGGCGATGGGAGAGCGCTCTGGGTAATCCATGGAGAAGTGCAGCCCCCGGCTTTCTTTGCGAGCCATGGCCGAACGAATAATCAGTTCCGCGACCATGGTGAGGTTGCGCAGCTCAATCAAATCACTGCTGACTTTGTAGTTGCTATAGTACTCGGCGATTTCCTTCTGTAGCAGCTTGATACGATGGGTGGCGCGCTCCAGGCGCTTGCGGGTGCGAACGATACCGACATAGTCCCACATAAAGCGGCGCAGCTCGTCCCAGTTGTGAGAGATGATTACATCTTCATCCGAGTTGGTGACCCGCGACTCATCCCACTGGGGCGCGGTGTCGGGGGTGGCGATTTCCGCTAGGCGCTCCCCGATGTGGTTGGCCGCCGACTGGGCGTACACCACGCACTCCAGCAGTGAGTTGCTCGCCATGCGGTTGGCGCCGTGTAGACCGGTGAAGGAGGTCTCTCCGATCGCGTAAAGGTTCATCAAGTCCGTCTGCCCGTGCTGGTCGACCATAACGCCGCCGCAGGTATAGTGGGCAGCGGGCACCACTGGGATGGGTTCCTTGGTAATGTCGATACCGAACTCCAGGCATCGGGCCTTGACCGTGGGAAAGTGCTCGGCGATAAATTCCGCCGGTTTGTGGCTGATGTCCAGGTACAGGCAGTCGCAACCCAGGCGCTTCATTTCGTGGTCGATGGCCCGGGCGACCACGTCCCTGGGCGCCAGCTCCTCACGTTCGTCGAACTTGGCCATAAAGCGCTCGCCGCTGGGCAGGCGCAAATAGGCGCCCTCACCGCGAAGCGCTTCGGTAATCAAAAAGGTTTTGGCCCGGGGGTGGTATAGGCAGGTGGGGTGGAATTGGTTGAACTCCATATTGGCCACCCGGCAGCCGGCGCGCCAGGCCATGGCGATGCCGTCGCCACTGGCGCTGTCCGGATTGCTGGTGTACAAGTACACCTTGCTGGCACCGCCGGTGGCGAGCACCACGGTGCGGGCCTGAAATACGTGGACGTGGTCGTCTTGCCGGCATAAGGCATAGGCGCCCGTACAGCGCAGTTTGGCGGAGCCGTTGTCGGCCTGGGTGATGAGGTTCAGGGCCACGTGGTCCTCAAAGACCTCGATATTGGGTTCGGCCTGGACCCGGTCGATCAGGGTGCTGTGCACCGCTTCACCCGTGGCGTCGGCGCTGTGGATAATGCGCCGATGGCTGTGGCCGCCCTCTTGGGTCAAATGGTAAGCGCCGTTTTCGCCCTCTTTGGTAAAGCTGACTCCCTGGTCGATCAGCCAGCGAATGGCGTTCTTGCTGCGCTCGACGGTGAACCGGACCGCGTCCGCATGGCACAGGCCCGCGCCGGCGTTGAGGGTGTCCGCAACGTGGGCTTCAATCGAGTCCTCATCATCGAGCACGGCGGCAATACCCCCCTGGGCGAACCAGGTGGAGCCCTGGTTGACCGCGTTCTTACTCAGAACGTGTACCCGCCCGTGCTGGGCGAGTCGCAGCGCGAGGGTAAGCCCGGCGGCGCCGGAGCCGATGACCAGTACATCGCTGCTGAAGTGCTTGCTCATTCAGTTGTTACCTGTAGTGAAACGGGAATTCAATGCTACGCCGGCTTGCCCTTGAGCGATCAATCCCGGAAGATGTCCGCGCTTTGTGCTCTAAGGTCCGAAGCCGCCATTAGAGCTGAGCGGAATAAACCCGTATAATAGCAAGGCTTAGTGTCAGTGTCTTAGAGATCGTCAAGGAATATAGAGGCATGTGCTTATGAACTTTTTGTCAGTTGGTGAGTCTTTTTAGCCATTGACCATAACATAAGCGCCGTCGTTGCCCGAAGAGGCCCATCAGGAAGTGGTCATATCGCCAAATAAAGTGATGCCTGTAAAGCGCCAGTGAGGCGTAAGGTATCAACGAGCGTAGAACGCTAACAGGTCTAGAGAAATAACAGGTCTAGAGCGCTACCAGAGCGCAGAGTGTTAAGCCACGCGTAACGAGTTAACAACAAGAGATCAACGATTTGGCTCCGGCGCGGGAGCGCCGGATCGCTTGGGGGGTTTGGGATGACAGCGCCATCCGCGCAGGATACCGATCAACAATTGGTCGAAAGAGTTCAAAAAGGCGACAAGCGCGCCTTTGATATGCTGGTGGTGAAATACCAGCATAAGATCTACGCCATTATTGGCCGCTATATCCGCGATCAGGCGGAGGTACAGGACGTTGCTCAGGAAGCGTTTATCAAAGCGTACCGGGCTCTGGCCAAGTTCCGTGGTGACAGTGCGTTCTATACGTGGCTGTACCGGATCGCGATTAATACCGCCAAGAATCACCTGGTGGCCCGCAATCGCCGCCCGCCGGCCAGCGATGTGGAGGTGGACGAGGCTGAATTTTATACCGGTAGCGAGGCCCTGAAAGACATCGATACCCCGGAGCACAGCCTGATGCGGGACGAGCTGCAGGCCGTGCTGGACAAAGCGATCCGGGACTTGCCCGAGGACCTGCGAACCGCCGTCACCCTTCGGGAGATGGAGGGGCTCAGCTATGAGGACATCGCAGCGATTATGGACTGCCCGGTGGGGACCGTCCGCTCGCGGATTTTCCGGGCTCGGGAGGCAATCGACCGCTGTATTCAGCCGCTGATGGCATAGGCGTCAATCTCTGTTAACATTTTTTAGCGTTTCTCTGAACCTTTCCTGAATAGATCAGTCTGATGCCATGAGAAAGGTCGGAGGCCCGAAAGACGCGCAAGCGCTTAAGGGTATTATTGAAGTCGCATTTTGAAGGTACACTCGCGATGACTGAACAAAGCAACCACTCCCTGTACGAAGCGCTGTCGGCCCTGGTTGACGGCGAAGCCTCCGAGCTGGAAGTCCGGCGGCTGCTGAAGGCGGAGGACGAGGAGTTGAAGGCACGGTGGGACCGCCACCAACTGGTGGGCGCGGCGATGCGTGGCGAGCTGGGGGCCGTGGCCCCGGCAGGGTTCGCCGATCGGGTCAGCGCGGCACTCGAAAATGAAGCGGTACCAGCCCCCCGGCAGCGCCACCCCTGGTGGCAGAGAGTCGGGCAGGTTGCGGTAGCGGCGTCGGTGGCCGGTGCGGTGTTGCTCGGGGTTCAGCAATACCCTGGGGATACGCAGCAGCCCGCAGTGGCCGAGACTAGCCCCGTTCCCGAAACGAGCGAAAAGGAAAACGATGTAGGCCGCAGCCAAACCGTTTCCTTGCCGGCTGGGTACCAGCCACCCTCTCTCCCGCTGGCCCGCACGGTCAGTCAAGAGAGTGGTTATGAGCCGGCCAGTCAGCCTTCAAGAGAAGTCATTTTTGTTCCGGTTCGCGTCGATTCCGGCCAGGCTCCTTCCGAGGAAATTCGGGCCTACCTCAACGAATTGATGCGAGCGCACAGTGGCCACGCTGTGCGCAACAGCAATCAGGGCGTACTGCCCTATGCCCGGGTGTCTACCGACGCTGAGGAGTGATTCGCCGTGAGGCCGAGTCGCGCTATTGTTGTACTGTTGCTGCTGGCCTCCAGTGTTACCTGGGCCAGCAGTAACGACCCGCTGGCACTATTGCAACGCATGGAGCAAGCCCGCCAAACCCTCCACTACCAAGGTACTTTTACCTACGAGCACCGCAGCGAAATGGAAAGCTTTCGGGTGCAACACTGGATGAAAGGGGGCGAAGTTCACGAGCGTTTGGAATACCTCAATGGCCCCGAGGGCGCTGTACGGCAGCTCGGTGATTCGGTCTTGTGCGAAACCACGGGCTATCAGCTGCTGCACCCCGAAGCCTCGGCTGAGGAGGTATCGAGGCTCGATCACTTCTATCAGCTTACCGTTCGGGGTGAAGACCGCATTGCCGGTCGCACCGTGACCATTGTCGAAGTCCGTCCCAAAGACCAGTTTCGGTACGGTTATCTGTTGGGGCTGGATCAGGAAACCGGCCTGTTGCTCAAATCCCTTCTTTTCGATGAACAAAAGCGGCTGCTGGAGCGTTTTCAGTTTGTCGAGCTCGACTTGGCCCCTGAGGTACGTCACTGGGAAGCATCGCCGGGAGCGAACGCCTCCGACCCCGGCCACTGTGCCGAACTCAGCCGTGGGGCGCCCACCCGCTGGGAGCTGGACTGGCTCCCGGGCGGATTTGTTTACTCAGGCGAGCGACGGCTATCGGATAACATCACAATGTTGATGTACACTGACGGCCTCGCCAGTTTTTCTGTGTTTTTGCAGCCCCTGGATGATGGAGCGCTGAGTGTGGAGGGCCGGGCCCAGCGCGGCGCCATCTCCGCCTTTATGGGGCAGCTTGATACCGGAGAGGCGGCATACCGATTGACAGTGGTGGGCGAGATCCCGGGCACCGTGGCGGAACAGCTTGCCCGTGGAGTTCAGCCGAGCGACCATAGCGGCCAGGCGAGCGCCCATAACGGCCAGACTCCCTAAAGCGCGCCCACCACAAACGAGCCGGACACGGCTTGAGCGATTAAAAGAGGCTTTTCTATGATCACCGAAACCGGGCGTATAGTCGCTGTGGAGCAGGACGGTCTATGGGTGGAAACCATCCAGCGGTCAACCTGTGGCAGCTGTGCGGCTCAAAAAGGGTGTGGTCAGAGCCTGATGTCCCGGTTGATGGGGCATACCAGTTATCTTTGGGTGCTGCTGGAAGGGCGTGATGCGTCCAACTACCATCTGGGTGAAGAAATCCAGATTGGAGTACCCGAAACGGTGGTGGTCAGAGGCTCTTTGTTTGTCTACTTGGTGCCCTTGCTTGCCATGATTCTCGGTGCGGGGTTGGCCCAGCAGTGGTGGGCCTCAGACGGCTTGAGCGCACTGGGCGCGCTGGTGGGTCTGATAGCCGGCGGCGTGGTGGTGCGCTGGCGCGCCCACCAAACTCGCCACGATCGCCGGCTGCAGCCGGTGCTACTGGACGAGTGCCAGCCGGTTACCGTGCTTCCTTCGTGAGGCTGGTGTCATGCTGTCCATAACCGCCCACCTCGAGATTCCCGAACACGAAATAGAATTGACGGCCATCCGTGCCCAAGGCGCCGGAGGGCAGAACGTCAATAAAGTGAACAGTGCGGTGCACCTACGTTTTGACGTGCAAGGCTCCTCCCTCCCCGATGACGTTAAAGAACGCTTGCTGCAAACCAGCGACCAACGACTGACGAGCGATGGGGTCGTGGTCATCAAAGCCCAGCGTTTTCGCACCTGGGAGAAGAACCGCGCGGATGCGCTTGAGCGGTTGGGGGAGATGGTGGCCCGAGCGAGTTACCGGCCCAAAAAACGCCGCGCCACCCGTCCGTCCAAAGCCGCCCGGCAGAGGCGCATGGACCGCAAAACCCGCCGGGGCTCCATCAAGCAAAAGCGCGGCAAGGTCCATTGGTAAAAATCCAGTGGTAAAGCGCCTCCTCAACCGACGCTGGCTGCTGCCTCGCGGCTCGGCGGGGCATCCGGCTCAGGGACCTGGCTCCATAGTCGGTCTCGCAGGGCTTGGATGCTTTGTGTTTCGCCGCCGGTAAGCCACTGGGCCAAGGCTCGGGCCACATCCGGATAGACGACCGGTCTCGGACGCGGGCTACTCAGCCAGTTTCCAATGGCCTGTTCGGTCAACACCTGTGCTACCGCCCCATACCCCAGTTGGCTCAACGCCAGCGCGTTGGACTGTTGCTCCATTTGCCCCACCACGGGTTGAACCAGCAGTTTTTTGCCCAGCTGTATGGCCTCGCTCGGCAGTTCAAACCCCGCGCTGCAGATTACGCCTTCGCAGCGGTGCAGGTCGGCCTGAAACCCCTCGCGGGAAAAGGGGCGAATGTGAATGTGGCCCTCATCAATGGCTTCTGGCACCTTCTGGTAAACGTAAAACTCCGTCTCAGGGAAAGCCCGCAACTGAGGGAGGATATCCTCCAGCTGTGCAAAGGGCAGGTACACCAGGCACTGCTTTTCCCGGCACTCGTTGGGGTAGTGAGACGGTTCGACCAGCGGTGGCAAAATGGGTTGGTTGAAGTGATGCCAGTGCAGGCCCACGGCCTGCTTCACCGGTGCAAAGTTACGCATAAACCAGCGCACGAACAGGTTCTCGCCCCGTTTGGGGATAGGGTGCAAAAATGCGCACTGGTGGGAAAGGCCGATGCTGGGAAGCCCCGCCCGTCGAGCTGCCCAGGCGGTGACCGGCTCAAAGTCGTTGAGCAGCAAATCGTACCGGCTGACATCCAGTGAGCGGATGTCACGGTAGAGCCGGCGCAAATGGCTGTTTACCAGCGTTTGTGGGTAACGCACGCGGCCGTGGCGGGTGACAAAGGTGAGTCCTCGAAAGCAGCGGTAGTCACCGAAGAGGTCCATATCGAAATAATCCGCCGGAGGCCGACCGGAAAACACCCAGTCCACCTCCACGCCCTGCTCGGCCAGGGCACGGGCCATAACTCGGGCGCGGGTGGTATGGCCGTTGCCCGTGCCCTGAACACCGTACAATATTTTCATAATATTCCTGAAGTTGGCTCCAGCAGTGGTGCCAGGTAAAGTCCGGCCAAAGCCGCGCCGGAGCCAAGCAGCGCCCCGGCGGCGATATCGCTGGGGTAGTGTACCCCGAGTAGGACTCGGCTGGCCCCAATTAGAGTGGCCCAAAGGTAGCAGGGGAGGGCAAATGCCGGGTAGAAGCTTGCGATCAACGCGGCGAACAAAAAGGCGGCGGCGGTGTGGCCGGAGGGAAAGCTAAACTGGTCCGAGGGCGTGATCCACGCTTCGTAAAAGTCAATTTTCATGGCTGGCCGGTCGCGTTTGATGGCGTTTTTAAGAATCAGGTACAGGCTCACATCCAGCGTATAGGCAAGGGCGCCGGCCAGCACGAAAGCGGTCCCCCGATGGGGTTCCATCAGTGCGATGGCAATGGCCGCCAGGACGTAGAGGTGGCCGTCTCCGGTGCGCGAAATCCAGCGAACGGACTTGCGGTAAGGGGAGCGCTTGGTGACATGCAGCCAAAGAAAAGCCAGGGTGTCGAGCCGATGGACGCGTTCAAACAGACTGTTCATAGCACACCGCCTTGCATGGGGATTAGCCTTCAACGCTTCCATTGATATCACTCAGGTGTGAATCTTCTATGACAGCGTGAAAAACGCCATTCTCATCCTGCTGACAATCCGCTACCTTAAGCGCGTTTCCGATGGCCCTCTGGAGATTTCCCCATGCCCAAGCCTGGCAAAACCGGCCTCCGCCGGATTATCAATGCCTTTGGTTATTCGCTGCACGGTTTCGCGGCGGCGTGGCGGTTCGAAGCCGCTTTTCGTCAGGAAGTGTATCTGGCGCTGATATTGCTGCCTCTGGCGTTCTGGCTGGGAGAGGGGATGCTTGAACAGCTCTTTCTGATTTCCAGTCTGTTCTGGGTGCTGATGGCGGAAATGGCCAACTCGGCGGTGGAAGCGGCCATCGATCGAACCGGGGATGAAATACATGTGCTTGCCGCCCGCGCCAAGGATATGGGGTCCGCGTTGGTTCTGCTAAGCCTGATTCTTCTCGCCATCATCTGGGGCGCCTTTCTGTTTCGACGGCTGGTTGGGTGAGAGCCCTCAGCGTTTGGTTAGATGGAGAGCCCTCAGCGGGCTGGCTAGGTGGAGAGCCTTCAGCGGCTGGTTAGGTGAGAGCCTTCAGCGGTTGGTTAGGTGGAGAGCCCTCAACAGTCCGGGGTTCATCTTGTGTCTGCGTGGTTATTGGGGTAGATTGAGGTTAATTAAATTATCTTATAAATAATATGGTTGGAGAGCTTGTGCCCCACATCGACGCCCGCCTTTTGGCAGAACAGTTTGAAGCTCGGTATCACCGCCCCCCCTCTGTCTTGGCCCAGGCCCCCGGGCGAGTGAATCTGATAGGTGAGCACACTGATTACAACGACGGTTTCGTGCTGCCGGCCGCCATTGACTATGTTAACGCCGTCGCCGCCGCGCCCCGGCACGACCGCCAGATTCAGGCGACTGCCCTGGATATTCAGGGTCAGTCCGTTCGGTTTTCGCTGGACAAACCCATGGAAAACGACCCGGTCTCGCCTTGGTCGGATTACCTGCGCGGCGTCGTGCAGGCTCTGTTGGCTGACGGCTATCATCTATGTGGCGCGGATTTGATTATTCATGGCAACGTGCCTTCCGGCGCCGGCTTAAGCAGCTCCGCGGCACTGGAGATGGCGCTGATTCGGGTGCTGACCGCCCTAAGTGAAGAACCGATCACCTCTGAGCGGGCCGCTCAGTTGGGGCAGCGGGCAGAGAACGAGTTTGTCGGCTGCAACTGTGGCATTATGGATCAACTGGTCAGTGCCCAGGGGCAGGTGGGTAAAGCGCTTTTGATTGACTGCCGCTCTCTGCAAACCCGCGCGGTCCCCTTACCGGATGACTGGTCGCTGCTTATTGTGGACAGCGGCGTGACCCGGGGCTTGGTCGAGAGCGAATACAACTTGCGTCGGGAGCAGTGTGAATCGGCCGCCGCCTTTTTCGGGGCCCGCAGTTTGCGAGAGGTTACCCTTGAGCAACTAAAGGCGGCGGAGGGCAAGCTTGATCCGTTGCTGTTTCACAGGGCGCACCATGTACTGAGTGAGAACGAGCGCACCTTGCTCGCCGCCGATGCCCTGGGCCGCGCGGACATGGCCACGCTGGCCACGGTGATGATGGAATCCCACCGCTCCATGCGCGATGACTTCGACATTTCCACCCCCGCCATTGATACGCTAGTCTTCCTTCTCGCTCGTGCCGCGCGGGGGCAAGCCGGTGTACGCATGACCGGCGGAGGTTTCGGCGGTTGTGTGATCGCCCTGGCGCGCACGGTGGATCTTCCGATACTGCAGGCCGCCGTGGAGACCGAGTATTCGGCGCGCACTGGCTGCCGGGCTCGGTTGATTCCCGCCAACGCCAGTGACGGTGCCTTCGCCCCAGCGGGGCTGGCATGGCTAGGAAGCCGCGAATAGGCTACACTCGGGGCCGTCTATAACGCCGTAAAGATACTCTACTCTTGAAGGCACTCTCTATTTTAGGCCCCTGTGGCATTCAGGCCCCTATGGATTTTCTGAACGATTTTTCCACACTTTCACTGGTGCTGATGGCGTTAATTGCCCTGATGACGGTTTACTTCATTGGCCCCGGTTATTCGTCCCAAAGCGCGGTCCACGCTCCCACCATTCTGACCAGTACCGGTATTTTTGGCACTTTCATCGGGGTAGCGATGGGGCTGCTGGAGTTTGATACCACCGATATTCAGTCCAGTGTGCCCGGCCTGATTGAGGGCTTGCAAACGGCGTTCTGGACCTCTATCGCCGGTTTGCTCGGGGCCCTTTTGGTCAAGTTTCGCCACCTGGCGACCACCCTGCGCCAGCACCGTCGCCAATCCAGCTACGAGGCGGCGACGGTGGATGACTTGGCCAACTTGCTCTCGGATATTCACCGCTCCCTGTCAGACTCCGAATACGGGGGCCTTCACAGTGCGATTCAAGGGTTGCGGCGGGAGCAGCAGACGGAAATGGCGGAGCTCAAACACTCCCTGGCGCAGTACCAAACCGACATGACCGAGGCCAACACTCGGGCTCTGACTCACGCCCTGGAAACGGTGTTGACGGATTTCAATGCTCAAATAGACGTGCAGTACGGGGAGAATTTCAAAAAGCTCAACGAGGCCGTGGGCAATATGCTGCTCTGGCAGCAGAACTACAAAACTGAATTGCAGGAATTGCTGGTCACCCAGAAATCCAACGGCGAGCTGCTCGATAAGGCCAGCCGGGCCTATGAGAAAGTGGTCACCCACTCAGAGGTGTTCAATCAGGTCTCCGAGTCTCTGGGCGGGCTGATGGAAGCCTTGCAAGCCCAATCTCAGGGGCTCGACCAGTATCTTTCCCAACTGGCCTCGGTGGCGGACAAAGCAGCGGCGGGCCTACCGTCCCTGGAAGGGCGGGTAGACGCGCTGACCGACCAGTTGACCGAAAGCGTCACACGTAACCAACAGCAACTCAGCCAGGTACTGGATGAGGCCTCACGCGCTTTGCGGGATACCTCGGCCGAGGTGCACCGCAACCTGGCCGACAGCCTTTCGCAGTCTCAGCAGGGAATGCACCGGCAGGTGGAAACGTTGGTTCAACGTACCGATGAGCAACTGGCGCAGCTCGACCAGGCGCTGGAAAACGAGCTGACCAAAGCCCTGACGACGTTCGGTTATCAGCTAACCTCTCTGTCGGAAAAGTTTGTCAATGACTATGCGCCGCTGACCGACCGTCTGCGCGCACTGGTTCAAGCGTCCGAAGCCGCCACCCATCAAGAACAGCGAACTCATGACACAAACGCGCAATGAGCAAAACCCGCTGAGCCCCCGCCCCAATCATGAGGTAGAGCACGAGGAGCATTGGGTTTCCGTCAGTGACCTGATGGGCGGGTTGATGATGGTGTTTCTCCTGATTGCCGTGGTGTACATGGTTCAACTGGAAATTGAAAGCCGCAAGGTGCGGGACGTGGCGGTGCTCTATGACCGCCTGCGTACTCAGTTGTACGAGGACTTATACGAGGAGTTTGAGGAGGACCTGCCCCGTTGGGGGGCGGAGTTGAACCGGAACCTGAGCCTGCGCTTTTACGACACCGAGGTGCTTTTCCCTCAGGGGGAAGATACCCTCAGGCCGGCGTTCCGGGAGATTCTTGAGGATTTTTTCCCCCGGTACCTGGGTATCATTACCTCTGCAAAGTACCGGGACGACATTCTCGAAGTTCGGATTGAGGGCCACACCTCCAGCGGCTGGGGGTCGCTCCCCGAGCGTGAGGCCTATATCCGCAATATGGCACTCTCCCAGGCTCGAACCCGTACGACCTTGGCCTACCTTTTGTCCCTGCCGGAAGTGAGTGGCGAGCGCGACTGGATCAAAGCACACCTGACGGCCAACGGTTTGTCCTCCTCCAAGGTGGTAATGGAAAATGGGGTAGAGGACCCGGCGCGCTCGCGTCGCGTGGAATTTCGATTGCGCACCGACGCGGAGTCCCGCATAGAAGGGTTGTTGGAGGAGGAGTCTCCTTGAAGCTACCGGACTTTCTTCAGTTTGCCCCCTTTAGCCGCCTGCGGGAGGCAATGGGGGCGGACAAGCTCGGAGCCTTTGAGTTCTTTGACCCCCGGTTACACCTGACCGCCGCCGAGCGGGAACGGTTGGTAGCGGGGGTGTGGTTGGGCTGGGCCCAGCTGCGCTGCCTGCCCGACTATACCTTGGCCTACAAAAACAGCCGGGTTTTGCTTTGGATGAATGCTCCCGGAGGCGCAGAGGCAGGTTCGGGCTGGGCGGCGCCCTGTTATCATTTGGCGTATTGTCGTAGCCTTCAGGCGGTGCGTCGGGCTTCGCCCGAGAAGCGGGTTGCGGTGGCCACCGCGCTGCCGGCGCCGGATCCCTGGCCCTGGCGGGTATGTTCTGACTGCCTTCAACAGCTGCAGTTTCGCGGTTTTGACGCGGCTCGGGCGCGCCACCGGGAGTACAGCGATCGGGTCCTCGAGCAGTTCAATGTGGAGGACTTTTTCCGGGAATATCCCGTTTACCCGATCACCTCGGATGTGCTGCGCGCCCTGGACTCAGTGGTTTGAGTAAGGGGCGTGCTTTGAGAAGTAGGCGTAGTAATCCTGTTCCAACGAACGGCTGGAAGCCCGCCGGTCTTTGGATTTACGGCGTTTGCGGTGGTAGAGGTCCAGAGGCATCTGCGCACAGGGGTCCCTTTCCCGGCGCCGATCTCTTCCCCTTCGGCGGTCGATAAAGATTCGATGATGATGCATAGGGTGCCAATGTTCATTTTTTTGCGCTAGGTCCACACAGTGTAGACTGCTATGAGTAAAATGCCGACAGTTTTTTGGAGTGATGTAATGAAACCGACTGAAGCCTCAATTACCCACAAGTTGACCGAAACCTTTGAGCCTAGCCATCTTGAGGTGCACAACGAAAGCCACCAGCACAACGTCCCTCCCGGTTCCGAGAGCCACTTCAAAGTGGTGTTGGTCAGTGAGGTGTTTACCGGTAAACGGCAAGTTCAGCGCCACCAGGCCGTCTACGGGGCCCTCTCGGAGGAGTTGGCCGGGCAGGTGCATGCCTTGGCCCTGCATACCTACAGCCCTGAGGAGTGGACGGGGCCGCAAAACGTTCCCGGTTCACCGGCCTGCATGGGCGGTGGGCAAGAAGAGACAAATTGACGGTGGCTGTACAAAAATTAAGCGTTTATAATACGCGCTTTTCCGCTCTTGTTGAGGTAGTCGTCGTTCTATGAGTGTTGTTGTTGCCGCCCTGTATAAGTTTGTTTCTCTGCCGGATTACCAAGAGATTAGCGGTCCGCTCAGGGACAAATGTGTCGAGTTGGGCCTCAAGGGCACCTTGCTGCTGGCTCACGAGGGCATTAACGGCACTGTGGCCGGCTCCCGCGAAGGCATTGACGGCCTCCTGGCGTATCTGCGGGCTGACCAGCGGATGGCGGATCTGGAGCACAAAGAGTCCCCCTCGGACGAGCAGCCGTTCTACCGCATGAAGGTCAAACTGAAGAAGGAAATTGTCACCATGGGCGTGGAAGGAATCGATCCGCGCCATACCGTGGGGACTTATGTGGCGCCCAAAGACTGGAACCGCCTGATTAGCGACCCCGAGGTGGTGGTGGTGGATACCCGCAACCATTATGAGTACGCCATCGGGAGTTTTGAGCGGGCCTTGGACCCGGCCACGGAAACCTTCAGAGAGTTTCCCGACTACGTCCACCAAAACCTCGACCCCGGCAAACACAAAAAAGTGGCCATGTTCTGTACCGGCGGTATTCGCTGTGAAAAAGCGACCGCCTACATGAGAGAGCAGGGTTTTGAGGAGGTATACCATCTGCAGGGCGGTATTCTCAAGTACCTGGAAGAGGTGCCTTCCGAGCAAAGCCTCTGGCGGGGCGAGTGTTTTGTGTTCGACAATCGCGTGGCGGTGAACCACAATCTAGAGCCTGGGTCCTACGACCAGTGTCACGGTTGTCGGCACCCGATTACCGAGGAAGATAAAGCCTCGGCGTTGTATATGAAGGGCGTTAGCTGCCCCAAGTGCTACCATAGTCTTACTCAGGACCAGAAAGCCCGCTTCGCTGAGCGCCAAAAGCAGATTGAATTGGCGCGTCAACGAAACGAGGTGCATATTGGCGCCGAGCCGCCGGCGCGTCAGCGTCGCGCGGCTGCCAAATCGTTATGACATTGAGAGGGAGCACCCTCAGGAGATCAGGATCATGGACTCTTTGGACTTTGATGATTGGGACATTGATGTCGGCCGGGGTCGGGCCCAGCATTCGTGCGGTTTCCGCCTGGAAGTGGAAGGAGATGTTCGCAACCCCACCGGCGTCTCTCCGGCCAACTATCCCCCCGGGATGAGCTTTGCCGAGCAGGCGCGTTTGTTGCGGTCGGGAATGACGGCGCTGGCGTCCGCGGCGGGTCGGGGCCGAGTAACGTCGGTTCGCCCAACCGTTAATCGCCGGGCGAAGCAGGCCGAGGAAAGGGCCCGATTATTTGCCGAGCAGCGTAAGGACCGCCCGGCAAGGGCTAAGCTGTCTCTGAAGAAGCCTACTAGCGGATGACCAACTGGCCTCGCAGCTGCAGGTCGGTTCTGTGGGTGTCCACGGCAATAAACATCTGATCCAGTCGCTGTCCGGCCATCTCGGCTTGCGACTCCGGTACGTAGATGCCGCTGCCGCTGGCCACTAGGCGATCGAGCTCCTTAATGGTGGCGTCAATGGAGGCCATAATGGTTGCCGTGGTCGTCTCATTGCGGAAGATTCGACCTTGGTCGGTCATCGCTAGGTAACGGTCACATTCCTGCAGCCATTCTTTACGCTGTTTCAGGAACCGGCTGATGTTACGCAGTCCGCCTTTGTGGCCGGTCTTAAGCTGGCTGTCCCGGTATTCCTGCAAACTCTCACGAGCCCGCAGCAAAAAGGTCACACTGGTATCCTGGCAATAACTTGCGGTGAGGTAACTGGGGAACTTGACGTCGTTTTCCGCCATCGCCTTTTCACGCTTGCAGTCTTCATCGCAAGCGGTCGCGGGAAAACAGGCGATCAAACCGAGTAGTAAGAATAACTTTTTCATAGCTGCGCCAGTTGGTTGTTATGGATTTTTTGACTTCTTGGTTATACATATAAATTATTTGGGTGCCAGGGTCAACAATCCACCGCCACACTAATGCCCTTTATTATAAAAAGATCTAACTTTCGGATTCTTATAAGGCTTTTGTGTGAAAGGCGCCAAAAGCTACCAATGCTCGGAATCGTCTTCTTGATAGTGAGCCGCCAAAAGCCAGCTGTATATCCGATGGACATTCTGGGCAAAGGCCTCTGTGGAATGGTGCCTGGCAAATTGGTGTGCTTGTTTAGCCAGGGCTTTCCGGTGATTTTCGTCCTCCAGTAACTTCAACACCTGCCGGCACCAGACATCCAGGTTCTCCGGTGTCTTATAGCCATTTTCCCCCTCAACGATGACATCATCGATACCGCTGGAGCGCA
Organism: Marinimicrobium locisalis; assembly: GCF_039822625.1. NCBI lineage: Bacteria > Pseudomonadati > Pseudomonadota > Gammaproteobacteria > Cellvibrionales > Cellvibrionaceae > Marinimicrobium > Marinimicrobium locisalis. The sequence continues at coordinate 67,563 of NZ_JBDLLG010000019.1, read as the reverse complement.
CGGCCACCACCGGCATTTCCGCCGCCATCGCTTCCAGAATCACCATCCCCTGGGTTTCAGACTTGGAGGCGAATACAAACAGGTCACCCAGACGGTAGTAAAGCGGCATTTCCTCCGGGGGAACGGCACCTGCCAGCGTGACGCAGTCACTCAGCTCTTCGTTTTCAATGCGTTGCTGCAGACGGTGGCGCTCATGGCCGTCGCCGATGATCAGCAAACGGAAGGGAGACGCCTCTCTTGCCTTCAGCTGCGCCATGGCATCGAGCAGGAAGTCGATGTTCTTCTCTGTGGACAGGCGGGAGACGCTGACCAGGACTCGCTTCCCATTCAGGCCAAAATGCTCTCGCCGCTCTTCCAGGCGGGCGGGGTCGAGGTCCTGGAAACGCTCGTAGTCAATGCCGGTGGGCTGGACAAAGATGGAGGTCTTTACCCCGATCATCCGCAGGTAATCCTCCGCCGAATTGGTCGGCACGATGACGCCGCTGCAACGGTTGGCAAAATGCTTGATCAAGGCGTGAGAGATCAAGTTGCGGAACAGCGCGCCAGGCAGGGGCACGAAGTGCGCGTAGTGCTCCAGCCGGGTGTGATACGTATAAACCGCCGGTACCCGCAGGCGGTGGGCGATCCAGAGCCCAAGCGAGCCCATCCAGATGGGGTGGTGCAAGTGAATAATGTCAGGACCGTAGTTCTTGACCTGCCGGTGGGTACGGGGGAGAAACACATTGGCCAGGCGGAACTCTCTACGCTTGCCCATGGCGAAGAGCGAGGGGACCCGAAGCACCTGTTGCTCTTCGGGGTCCTGGTCTTTGTAGCGGGGCGCGACGATTAGAACGTTATCCTTGAGCGCCTGCAGCCCCCGGCGCAAGCGCTCGATGGACAGTGGTACGCCGCCGATGAAGGGCAGGTAATTGTTGGTGAACATCGCCACCTTCAATGGCTGGTTCTCCCAGGGGGTGGGGTCCAGGTCGAAGTTGGGGTAATAATCCCGTCCCACGAACACTTTTTGGTACAGCTTTATGCCCAACGCCATGAAAAGGCATACCAGCAGGATAAAGTTGATGTAACCTACATAGAAGAGGGAATAGATGAAGGACCAAAGGCTCTCCAGTGTTCGTTTCACTGGATGTTGGCCCACCTCCAGGGGTTCAAGCTCCGTCTGTACCTGATCGCCGTTCACGGTGACTTTCACGTAGTGGTAAAAGCTGGTGTCGTCGTTCAGAACCAGGCCTCCGGCGCCGCCGGTGGTAATAAACAGGGTGTCTTCCTCAAGCTGTCGGGAGAAAACCGGCAAGTTGGCGGAAAACACTGCGGTCACGTTGTGCCTATCGATCAGCTTCAGCAGCGCATCCCGAAAAGGGGAATCGGGGAGGTAGTGATCTTTGCGTTCAAACAGCAGGTCATGGTCGATGTGTTTCAGGGGGTGGTTGATAAACAGAAAGACCGGCCCGGTTCGGGTTTCACTTAATACCCCCTTCAACCACTCTATTTGCCAGCGCCAGGGTGTTTTGCCGGTGCTGTCGAGAAAAACGAACTGACTTTGTCCAAGGCTGAAATTGTAAAAATAAGGGCCAAAATGTTCATAGAAACGAAAGCTGCCAAAGTCCTCGTACTCCTTCTCCCCAAAGGTCAGGAGAAAGGGCATGTCCAAGTGGCTCAGTGAACCATAGAGAGCCCGGTATTTGTCTTCTCCCCCGCTGCTGAGGGCATTGCCGGCGGAGACCAGGAAGTCCACCCCGGATTGATTGAGCTCCGGGATGATGCGCTTTTCGAACACGCCCACCGAGTTGTTGATATTGCCGACTACGGCAAACTGATATCTCTCGGGGTCCTCAATGCGCCGCTGCAATTGGTTTAGCTGTTCGACATGGACGCTGGTGAATTCCGGGCTGGAGACGTTCAGGTACAGCTTATAGCCCACCAGGAAGGCGATGATCAGCAGGTTCAGGTAAAAAAGCCATTTGAGTAAGGAGGGACGAGTCATTGCACTTTTCCTTTCGGCCGTTGAGCCAACAACTCCCGGGCCAAAGTGCGGCGGAAGATGATCAATCCAATCAACATACCCAGGTAAATGGTCAATAGGCGCCAGGCCACAGTCACCAATAGAAGATGGGGGCCACTGACCAGGTTTCGGAAAAAGTGTCCAAACACGCCTTCAGAAATACCGGAGGCTCCCGGGGTGGGAGAAAAGTACATGATGAAGGTGGTTATCAGGAGTAAAGCGACGGTGGTGAGATAATTGACAGAGTAGTCGAGCGCGAGCAGCAACAGGGCGGGAAAGCTGAACAGGCTCAACAGGAAAACCGCCGTAAAAAACACGGAAAGGAAAACGGCCCAGTGGCTCCCCGACCAGTATTCCCCAAAAGCCTGGGAGAACCGGAGCATTTCTCGGCGCGCCTTGTATTGCCAGCGCTGATGCCGCCGGTCGCTGAGAAGGTGCCAGCGGTGCAGGCAGCGTAGTAAATGGCTCAAAGGGGCAATTAGCCACCGGGTTCGGAAAATCACTATGGTGAAAAACCCCAGGTAGCCGGTAATAAACAAGGCCAGTGCCACGCCAATGTCGGCCGGCAACCAGTCACCGTTGAACATGGGCAGCGCAATCAGTGCCACAGGGGTCAGAGAAAAAATAAACGCCACGGCCAGCAGCGTGCGCATGGTAGTGGCCGCCGTTGCGTGTCCGATCGGAATGCCCTCGCGTTGGAGAAACCAAATCTGGGCAAACCCTCCGCCGGTGGCCATGGGCGTGATGTTGGAGAAAAACAGATTGATGAACACCAGCGACAGAAGTTTCCGAAAAGGCAGGCGGTGCCCCAGAGCTTGTAATGTGTAGCCCAACCGCAAGGCGTCGGAAATGTAATAAACCGCGAGTAACGCGGCCAAAGCCAGTAAAACCCAAGGCTGCACAAGACGGGTGTCAAACTTCACTTCCCGGCCGGCGAACTGACCGTAGACCGAGTAGAGCCCGGCGATGGTCAGCACCACAAAGAGGATGCCAAACAGAATCAGCCTTTTCGATGAGTTGGGCGTGGTTTGGGCCAAGGTATAGTGCTCGTTAGTTGATTAAGTAAAGGAAACCCAGCGGATCTTTGCTAAAAGCCACACTGACGATGTAAAGAAACACGATTAATGCCGCCAACCAGGCGCCAATACGCACCGGTCGCTTCGGGTGACGAAAGGCCAGGACTCCCAAACCAATATAGACAAACAGCGCCACAATCTTGGTGAGCAGCCAGCCGTGCTGCAGGGGGGAATAGCCGATGAGAACGGCCAGGGCAATGGCGGTGACCAGGAGCAGAGTGTCGTTAATGTGGGGCACCACCTTGACGGGTTTGCGCCTTAGCAGAGGTGAGCCGGTCATCATCCAGACTCCTCGCAGGAAAAAACCGAGAAAGGACAGCAAGGCGAAGGTCATGTGCAGGTGCTTGAGCAGGGCAATCATTGGGCTAGGGTCCTGATCCTTTGGGTGACGTTAACAGTATTCAGTGCTTACGTTTTATTCACTGTTTAGGCCTTACGGACTTGCTTGGGGCGTACTCTGGCCGGGTAGCAAGTGCGGCAGATGTCGCATACGGTACCATCGCAGCGTCGTGCGGAACAGTGTTCCCTGCCGTAGTAGATAATTTGCAGGTGCAGGGCGTTCCACGCGGATTTGGGAAAGAGCCGCTTGAGGTCTTTTTCGGTCTGGGCGACGTTTTTGCCGTTAGTCAGTCCCCAGCGCTGGGCTAAACGGTGGATATGGGTGTCAACCGGGAAGGCGGGCTCGCCGAAGGCTTGGCTCATGACGACGCTGGCGGTTTTGTGGCCCACTCCGGGGAGTTTTTCCAGTTCGTTGATGTCGTTGGGGACTTCGCCGTGGTAGTCGTCGATGAGGATCTGTGACAACTTGGAGATGGCTTTGGCTTTTTGGGGCGAGAGGCCGCAGGGCCGAATGACGGCCTGGATGTCTTCGACGGGGACCTTGGCCATGTCATGTGGGTTGTCGGCGAGTTTCCACAGGTGTGGGGTGACTTGGTTGACCCGTTGGTCGGTGCATTGGGCGGAGAGTAGTACGGCGACGAGTAGGGTGTAGGGGTCTTTGTGGTCCAGTGGTATTGGGGGCTCGGGGTAGAGTTCCTGGAGTCGGTTGAGGATGAATTGGACTCTTTCGGATTTTTTGAGGTTTTTTGGTTCGGTCATGGGTTGGTACTTGTCTTTGAAGGTCTTTTAAGCTTCGATGTTTGGTTTTGTGCCAGTGTTGAGTCCGGCGAGCTGAGGAGGGAATACCAGTTGGAGACCCGCCGTGAACCCGTCCATGGATGCCGATGAGAAGCCTACAGGGATGTATTCACGGCGGGTCTTTGATGAGGGTTCCCGCCAGAGACACCGGACTTTCCGCTAGCGACGTTCTTCAAAACTGTTCCATAAACAACTTGATACGCTTAGCCGCCTCGATACATTCTTCGAGAGAGGCCACAAGGGCCATCCGGACGTAGTGGTCCCCTGGGTTGCCGGCGTCAGTGGGGCGGGCGAGGTAATTGCCCGGTAGCACTGTGATGTTCTGCTGGGCGAAAAGTTCTCGGGCAAAACTCTCACTATCCAAGGGCGTACGCGGCCAAAGATAAAAACCCGCCTCCGGCTTCTCCACCTCCAGACAACCGTCCAGAATCTTCAACACCGCATCAAACTTCTGCCGATACAGCGTCCGGTTCGCCCGAACATGAACCTCATCCCCCCAGGCCGCAATACTCGCCAACTGCGAGGGAACCGGCATCGCACAACCATGGTAAGTCCGGTAGCGCAAAAAATCCGCCAACACAGCCGCATCCCCCGCCACAAAACCCGAGCGCAAGCCCGGTAGGTTCGAGCGTTTGGAAAGGCTGTGGAAGACCACGCAACGGCTGAAATCATCCCGCCCCAACGCCCTGCACGCCTGGAGCAACCCGATGGGCGGCGCCGCTTCATCGAAATACAACTCCGAATAACACTCATCCGAGGCGATCACAAAATCATACCGGTCCGCCAGCTCCAACAATACCCGCCAGTGCTCCAGAGTCAGCACGGCGCCGGTGGGGTTGCCGGGGGAGCAGAGGTATAACAACTGGCAATCTTGCCAAACCGAGGGGTCTACTTCGGAAAAGTTGGGAATAAAACCATTCTCGGCGGTGCAGTTTAAGAAAGCCGTGTTTGCCCCCGCCAGCAGGGCGGCACCTTCGTAGATCTGGTAAAACGGATTGGGACTGACCACCAGAGGGTTTTTTGCCGTGCGATCGACGGTCGCCTGGGCAAACGCAAACAGCGCCTCCCGCGTGCCATTCACGGGCAGGACTTGGGTTTCCGGGTCCAGTTCGTTTTCGGACAGTTGAAACCGTTGGGTGGCCCACCGCGCGATGGCTTCTCGCAGCTCGGGCAGGCCTTTGGTGGCCGGGTAGTTGGAGACGCGGCTGAGGCTTTGGCTCAGGGTTTCCAGCACGAACTGCGGCGGTTCGTGTTTGGGTTCGCCGATGGAGAGGGCAATATGAGCCAGCTCGGCCGGCGGTTCGATGCCGGCTTTGAGTTGGGCCAGTTTTTCGAACGGGTAGGGGTGGAGTTGGTTCAGGTCTGGGTTCATTGGTGTTTTGGTTCTTTGGTTGCTGGTTAAGTTGTGTGGTTTGTGAAAGCCCGGTCCGATTTGGTGGTTGCTTCGCGTCCGGTCCGGGAGCCGGTGCATGGTTCCAAGACACGCAGTAAATACATCCCTGTAGCTCGAGAGCGCGTGTCCCGCGGCTCACGGTCTTGGAACCATGCACCGGCTCCCGGACCTCAGTGCCAAAACTTCACCGAATGGCAGTCAAGCGCTTTGGGACTTTCGTCTTCCATACCTTGCGTGGCTTGCTGCGGTGGGTGGCGGCCTTCGGCCTTACCGCACCCTACGTAAACATCGCAATTCGTTGGCACTGAGGTAGGCGGAGGGTATACCGTTAAGAGACTCTCTGACGCCTACATGGATGTAGGTGTTAGGGCGACGCAGGAAGCCAAAGCCGAGGCATGGATGCCGATGAGAAGCCCCCAGGGGCCGCTCTTTGGCATCCATGCCATCGCGGCATTAGTGAATCCCTTCACGTCATGGGTTCACGGCGGGTCTCCAACCGGTATACCCCGCATCCGCCGGTCCGTCTAGTGGCATAACTCCTAATGGCACAGCTTCCAAATTATAAGTTCACAACGGAGGAAGATGTTTTCGTGGCGCGCTTATCCAGCTGCTCGCAAATCTCCTGTTGTAGAGACTCACACAGCGCCGGGTCACTCAATGGCTCACCATCGTTATCCGTAATAAAAAACACATCCTCCACCCGCTCACCCAGGGTGGCAATCTTGGCATTTTGCAGCATCACATCGAACTGCAAAAAAATCCGCCCAATACATGCCAACAACCCCGGCCGGTCCGGACTGATCACCTCCAGCACCGTATAACCGCTGATCATATCATTGCTCAAACTCGTGCGCGTTGGCATCGTAAAATGCTTCATCCGGCGCGGCGTTCGGCGGCTGATCACCTCCGAATAATCATCCACCAGACGCAGCTCCTCCAACAGCGTATTCTGAATGTGCCGCAATACCTTAGGGTCATCCCCCAACGGCTCTCCATCCTGGTTCAGCACAAAAAACGTATCCACCGTATAACCGCTGTCGGAATTATAAATGCGAGCATCCTGAATATTCAGGTTCAACTGATCCAACGCCGTGGCCACCGCCGCAAACACATTCTTGCGGCCCTTGCTGCGCACGAAAATTTGCGTGGCCCCCTCCAGCTCCCGGTTGGTGGTCTTCTTAATCAGAATCAGAGGCGTGTCGTCTCGGTGCTGAATCATCGCCTCGCTGTGCCAAGCAATATCCAGCGCCGTTTCGCGCATAAAGTATTCTTCACCCATGTCCGACCAGAGGTTCCAGGCCGTGGCCCAGTCGATGCCCTTGCGCTCGAGCTTGCGCAGAGCGGACTGCTGGGTTTCCTCGATCAGTTCGTGTTTGTCGATGTTGTTTTCCAGTCCCCGGCGAAGAGCACGCTTGGTTTCCAGGTACAGGTGACGCATCAGGCTTGCGCGCCAGGTGTTCCACAGCTCCTTATTGGTGCCGTTGATGTCCGCCACCGTCAGGCTGTACAAATAATCCAGACGCTGCTGATCGCCGATTCGCAGGGCGAAATCGTGGATTACATCGGGGTCGGAGATGTCCTGCTTCTGCGCCACGGTGGACATCAGCAGGTGGTGTTCCACCAGCCAGCATACCAGCCGCGTCTCCCGGGGCGAGAGGCCGTGACGCAGGCAGAAGTCTTCCGCGTCCACGGCGCCCAGGATGGAGTGGTCCCCGCCGCGGCCCTTGGCGATGTCGTGGTATAGCCCAGCAATGTAAAGCAGCTCCGGTTTGGGCAGTTGCTTTATCACGTGAGCGGCAATGGGGAAGTCTTCCTTGGCGCTGGGTTTGAGGAAGTCACACATATTCTGCATGACCTTCAGGGTGTGGGCATCCACCGTGTAGATGTGGAAAAGATCGTGCTGCATCTGGCCGGTGACCTGGCCGAATTCGGGCAGATAGAGGCCCAGAATGCCGTAGCGGGACATCCGCTTGAGTTGCTCGACCAAGCCGGCCGGGTGGCTGAACAGCTCCAGAAACAGCCGGGTATTTTCCGGGTCGCGCCGATAGGCGTTGTCGATCAGGTGACGACTCTCGCGCATTAGCCGGATGGTGGAAGCCCGAACCCCTTCAATTTCCGGGTGCTTGGCCATGAGCACGAAAATCTCGAGCAAGGCGGAGGGGTTTTCCTCGAAAACGTAAATATGGGCCGCTTCGATGTAGCGGTCCCGGAGCTGGAAACGTTCGTTCAAAGCCGTTACGTTTTTGTTCCGGCCCCGCTGCAAAATTACCTCGTGTAAGAACTGGAGCAGTACGTCATTGAGCTCCCGCAGGGACATTACCAGCCGGTAGTAGCGGTGCATGAACTGCTCCACCGCCAGGTTTTCGCTGTTGTCTCGGTAACCAAACATGGCAGCCAGTTCGCGCTGGTGATCGAACAGTAGTCGCTCTTCGGCCCGTCCGGCAATCAAGTGGAGGCCGTAGCGAACTCTCCAGAGGAATTCTTCGCCACTGCGCAGCAGAGAGAACTCCTCCTCGGTAAAGAAACCTTTCCCTTCCAGTTGGGTCAGGGTGCGCACCTGAAAGTAGCGCTTGGCCACCCAGCTGATCATCTGAATATCGCGCAGCCCGCCCGGCGCATTTTTGATGTTGGGCTCCAGGTTGTATTCGGTGTCGTTGTACTTCTGGTGACGCGCGATCTGTTCCTGCCACTTGGCCCGAAAAAAGTCATCCGCGGGCCAAAGCTGGTCCGGGGCGGTTTCCTGCATCAGTTGAATGCGTAGCGAACTGTCGCCCTCAAGCGTTCGGGATTCCATGAGGTTGGTGGCGACGGTGATGTCGTCGCGGGCGTAGCCTACGCACTCTTCCAGGGTCCGCACGCTGTGGCCGATCTCCAGGCCGATATCCCACAGAAAGGTGAGCAGGTGCTCGATCTGACCCTGGCAGCGCTGGCGAGTGTTGTGGTTGCCGGTCAGTAGCAGCAAGTCGATGTCCGAGTGCGGGTGCAATTCGCCGCGCCCGTAGCCGCCCACCGCTTCCAGGCTAATGCCCAGGGGCCAGCGGTGTTGGTGCCAGGCGTAGTGGACCATGCAATCGACAAACAGCGCGCGCTCGCGAACGAGAGCGCGAATGTCTTCGCCCTCGCGAAAACGGGCGTCGAACTGCCGGTTGGCGGCGGCGATGGCGTCCTTGAATACGGTGATAACCGGCTTTTCTTCAAGCGCCCGTCGGAACCGGGCCTGGTCAAAAAAGAAGAGGGGTCGTTCGAAGTAGGGGACCGCCACCATATCCATGGTTAAAAGCTTTCCTCTTGCCGGGCGGTCAGGACCTCGACACCGTCTTTGGTCACCGCCAGGGTGTGTTCCCATTGGGCGGAGAGGCGACCGTCTTTGGTTTCCACGGTCCAGCCGTCGGGCTTGGTTTTTGTGTGGCGCTTGCCGGCGTTGATCATGGGCTCGATGGTGAACGTCATGCCCTCTTTGAGTTCCAGGCCGGTGTTGGGGCGGCCGTAGTGCAGAACCTGCGGCTCTTCATGGAACACTGTGCCGATACCGTGGCCGCAGTACTCCCGCACCACCGAATAGTGATTGGCCTCGGCGTGTTGCTGGATCGCGTTACCGATGTCGCCGAGCGTGGTGCCCGGTTTGACCATCTCAATACCCTTGTACAGGCACTCCTGAGTGACCGCTACCAAGCGTTCGGCATGGGGCAGACGCTTGCCCACAAAGTACATTTTGCTGGTGTCCCCGTGATAGCCGTCGACGATGACGGTGACATCAATGTTGACGATATCGCCGTTTTTCAGGGTTTTCTTCTCAGTGGGAATCCCGTGGCAGACCACCTGATTGATGGAGGTGCAGATCGATTTGGGAAAACCCCGGTAGTTCAGGCAGGCGGGGATGGCCTTCTGTTCATTGACGATATAGTCGTGACAGATGCGGTCCAGCTCGCCAGTGGTGACGCCGGGCTGAACATGGGGCTCGATCATTTCCAGCACTTCTGCCGCCATTCGGCCGGCGACGCGCATTTTCTCGATTTCTTCCGGGCTTTTGATGCTGACAGACATGTCTTCTCGCTGATTCTGGGAACAAAAATCGCATTCTAAACGATCTGCGCTGGGTCCGACAGTGATCTTGCCGGGGGAGTGCGCTACAAGGGCAGCGTCCGCCGGGCGTGTCGCCTATATATCGTCGAGCGTGGCCTTTAGTAGCGCCTGGTAGAAGCGCTCCTTAAGGCTGCGGGGGCGGCGCAGAGCCATACGCTCTAGGCCGGCCCGCATGGGCTCGGAAACCGGCCGACGCAGGCCTGTGAGGGCCAGGCGCATCAGGCCTGGCCAGTTGCCCACCTGGGGAGCCAGCTTCGCCAGGGCCTGGGCCACTTGCTCCTCGGTCTCGGTCAGGCCGCTGCCCAGGGGGAAGGCCGGCAAGAGAGCCTCGTGGCCACTGCGCTTGAGCGCCGAACGGATTCGCTCGGGCGTGTTATTGCGCCACGCCGAGGGCACTTGATAGTCCCGGGGCAGTTTGCCGGCCGCTTTGGCTTTTTGCGCGAGTTCGTCCTGAAAACGGGAGTCGGCGATTTTAATGAGCTCGGCGATCACTTCGGCGTCGCTCTTGTCGCGTAAATCAGCTATTCCGTACTCGGTCACGACGATGTCGCGCAGGTGACGGGGCAGGGTGGTGTGACCGTATTGCCAGACGATGTTTGAATGGACCTTGCTGGCTTTGGTCCTGGTGGCGGGCAGCGTGATAATCGCGCGGGCGTCGGGCAGCGCGAAAGCTTGGGCCACAAAATTGTACTGGCCGCCGACACCACTGACTACGCGCCCGTCCTCCAGGCCGTCGGAAACGACCGCCCCGGTGAGAGTGACCATCATGGCGCTGTTAATAAAGCGAGCGCCGGTGCGCGCGGAGCGTTTTTCCGCCTCCAAGCCCAGGGTCGAATCGCCGGGCCGAAGCGGTGTGCTGTCGTAGAGTTCATTGGTAAAGGACACGGGCATCATGGCGATGCCCTCGCGGGCCTCGGGGGGAAGTTCCGCCAGCAGTTGGTAGAACACCGGGCTGCCGACATAAAATGCGCCATGCACCAGGGCGCCGCCTACGCGCCGACTGATGACGCCGGCCTTGATCAGCGCCAGGAATCCTTCCACCAGCATCTCGGTCAGCCCGTAAAGCCCTTTGTCAAAACGGTCCCAATGCAGCAGGCCCTCGGGCTCGTTCTGGCCCTTGAGCAATGGTTTGAGCAATTGCCGGTATTCATCATTGTGGCTTTGGCGCAGCAATAAGCCGTGGGCGATGGCGTCGCCAATGGAGCCGATGCCGATTTGAAGGGTGCCGCCATCGGGTACCAGGCCCGCCACTTGCAGACCGATGGCGTAGTCGGTGCTCGAGACCGGCTTATGTGGTGGCGTGAACAATGGAAATTCGTACTGCGGGTGTTGCAGTAGGTAGTCGAAATCGCTTTCTGGCCGATCGGCCTCGCCCCCCAGAAAGGGCAGATTGCTGTTTATTTGGCCGACGCTGATCAGGCTGATCTGGTCCGAGCGGCGGCGATCGAGCAACTCGGCGCTGATGTCCGGGTTGCAGCTCAGGCTGTAGCGGCCGGCGTTGTCGGCGCCCGGAGGGGCGACCAGTTGTAAAATCAGGTTAACGTCGGCGCGCAGCAGAGCGTCCAGTGCCTGGGTGTAGTTGATCGAGGTATAGTTTTGCTGAGCCAAGGGGCTGCTCAGCCAGGCGCCGGCTTGAAAATAGAAGTCGCGCACGGTGATGTTGCTGGGAAGGTTGCCTCGGCGCAGGGCGCTGGCGTAATCAAGCGCCGGATAGCCGTCGAACAGCCGCTCGGAAACCGGCCCGAGAAAGCGTCGCTGCAATTCGCTGCCGGCGGTGGGGGCTTCCAGGGTCAAGGCAGTAAAGATTGTCAGCTCGATGCTGGGGTCGGCGCAAGCACGCCGATACAGGGCGTTGATCAAGTGGTTTGCCTTGCCGAGCCCCAGAGGTAGCCCCACAACCAGCCTCTTTTCCAGCCGATCAATGAGGGTGTCAGCGAGCGCTTCGCAGCCCTCGAAAACCTCCGGGCCGAGATGACGATTGCTGGCGGGCATTAGCGCTTTCCCTCCTTAAGGAACCAAGCGGGAGGCTCGGAGCTTGTCGCCATGAAGTGACTCCCCCTTCTGTATGAGTGGCGTTCTTTCAGCAGCATACGGTCAGTGCCGATGGTTGCCAACCGACGTCCGGAACTTCCTGTGGCGGTCTGACACCGATATAAGCGGGGGAGTTCGCTGCGAGCGCGGCGGCTCGCAGCAGGGGGGGGGGCAATAATGAAGCCCGTCAGAGGCCCGCGCCCCGATCAAGCCGGGGCGAGATGCTCAAGCGCGTGCATAACGCCGCGAAGTTCCGCCAGGCCCTTCATTCGGCCGGCATAAGAGTAGCCTGGGTTGATTCCCGCTCGGCCGATTTCCTCGCCCATTAGATGGCCGTGGTCCGGGCGCATCGGGATGGGTGGCAGAGGGCGTTGGTCGGCCTGGCGCTTGCGCTCTTCCTGAAGCAGGGCCTGGATTAGGCCCACCATGTCGTTGTCGCCGCCCAGGTGGTCCGACTCGTAAAAAGAGCCGTCCGGCTCACGCGTGATGTTGCGCAGGTGTACAAAATAGATGCGGGACCCAAACTCCCGGGCCATTTCCACCAAATCGTTGTCCGCCCGCGCCCCGTAAGAGCCCGCGCAGAGGGTCAGGCCGTTGGCTTCGCTGGGCACGGCCTCGAGCAGCGCGCGGGCATCGGCGGCGGTGGATACGACGCGGGGTAGCCCGAACAGCGAGAAGGGAGGGTCGTCCGGGTGAATGGCCAGACGAAGCCCAACTGATTCGGCCACCGGGATCACGTCTTCCAGAAAGGCAAACAGGTTGGCGCGCATTCCCCGCTCTCCGAGGGCGATGAATTGGGCAATGGCCGCGCGGATGCCCTCCCGGGTGTAAGAGCCCTCGCCGCCGGGCAGACCGGCGATGATGTTCTTTTCCAGCTGTTGTTGCGCCTCGACCGTCATTGCCGCGAAGCGCTCCGCCGCCCGCTGACGAATCTCGGGCGTGTAGCTCTGTTCGGCGTTTTCCCGGCGCAGGATATGAATGTCGTAGGCGGCGAAGTCCGCCATTTCGAAGCGCAGGGCCCGGCTCTGGTCGGGTAGGGCGTAGTCGAGGTTGGTGCGGGTCCAGTCCACCACGGGCATAAAGTTGTAGCAAACGTCGTAAATACCGGCCTCGGCCAGGTTGCGCAGTGTCTCGCGGTAGTTTTCGAGGTGTCGTTGGTAATCACCGCTGCGGGTTTTGATGTCATTGTGCAGGGGCACGCTTTCCACAACGGTCCATTCGAGCCCCTTGGCTTCGATCATGGCCTTGCGTTCCAGGATGGCCTCTAGCGGCCACGGCTCACCGGTGGGGATCTCGTGCAGAGCGGTCACCACACCGGTGGCCCCCGCCTGGGCGATTTGTTCCAGAGTGACTGTATCCTGAGGGCCGAACCAGCGCCATGTTTCTTTCATAGTGGGTCTTTGTCCTATGTATTGAGGTGTTCTGTGGTGTGCGGGGCCGTCAGGGGCCCTTTTGAGTCAGGTTGACTATTAGACCTTAAGTGCCGCTCAGGAGCAAGGCGGCGGGTTCCACTGTAACCTGAATTATGGTATAAAGCGCGGCTCCGCGGCCAGTGCCACTGGCATCGGCCGCGGAACAGTTGCCCCTACGGGCAACGAATTAAGAAACCTTAACGTCACACATACACCGGCACGTTAGCCTGGGTGCCCGCCGCAAGCGGGTTGGCTGGCGGGGTGTATGGAGGCCCAACCCGATATACAGGAATGACAAAATGCCTACAGTAAGCATGCGCGATATGCTGCAGGCTGGTGCCCACTTTGGCCACCAGACCCGCTATTGGAACCCGAAGATGAACCGTTTTATCTTCGGTGCCCGCAACAAGATTCACATCATCAACCTGGAACAGACCGTTCCCGCCTTCTCCGAGGCGATGGACGTGGTCAAAAAAATGGCCGCTCAGAAGAAAAAGGTCCTGTTCGTCGGTACCAAGCGTGCCGCTCAGAAAACCATCAAAGAACAGGCCGAGCGGGCCAATATGCCCTACGTCAGCAACCGCTGGCTCGGTGGCATGCTGACCAACTACAAAACCATCCGTGCCTCCATTCGTCGCTACCGCGACCTGGAAGCTCAGAGCCAGGACGGCACCTTTGACAAGCTGACCAAGCGTGAAGCCTTGTCTCGCACTCGCGATATGGACAAACTGGAGCGCTCCATCGGTGGTATTAAAGATATGAACGGTTTGCCCGACGCGCTGTTCATTGTCGATGTGGACCACGAGGGTATCGCCGTGCAGGAGGCCAAGAAGCTGGGCCTGCCGATTATTGGTGTGGTTGACACCAACAGCAACCCGGACGACATCGATTATGTCATCCCCGGCAACGACGACGCGATCCGCGCAATCAAGCTTTACGTGACCGCCATGGCTGACGCGTGCCTGGAAGGCGCGAAAGAGGCTCAGTCCGCGCCGAACAAAGACGAGTACGTGCCCGCCGAAGGCGAAGCCGCCTCCGAGTAAGCCGGGTGCCAGCCGATCGGCGCCGGACGGGCTGATTGGCACTAATTAAAGGGGGCAGGCCAAGCGGCGGCCCCCTTTTTTCGAATGAAGATTCAGACCTATTTCAAGAGGATAGCGACATGGCAGCAATTTCTGCGTCTATGGTTAAGGAGCTGCGCGAGCGCACCGGGCTCGGCATGATGGAGTGTAAAAAGGCCCTGAAGGAAGCCGACGGTGATGTGGATGTGGCGATCGAAAACCTTCGCAAAGCCAGTGGTCTCAAGGCCGCCAAGAAGGCCGGCCGCACCGCTGCGGATGGCATCGTGTCCGTAAAAGTCTCCGACGATAACAGCTACGGTGTTATCATCGAGGTTAACAGCGAAACCGACTTTGTCGCGCGCGATGCGGGCTTTATGGCCTTCGTTGAGAAAGTGCTGGACAAAGCCTTTGCCGACAAGCAGACCGACGTGGCGGCGCTGATGGACGGCGAGCTGGAAAACGAGCGCGAAGCGCTGGTTCAAAAAATCGGTGAAAACATCTCCGTGCGTCGTGTTGCCGTGGTTGAAGGCGGCGTGATTGACGGTTATGTGCACTCCAACAATCGTATTGCCGTTATCACTCAGCTTGAAGGCGGTGAGGCCGAACTGGCTCGCGATGTGGCCATGCACGTGGCCGCTGTTAACCCCCAGGTGATCAACCCGGACGATATGCCCGAAGAAATCGTGGCCAAAGAGAAGGAAATCATCAAGGCTCAGCCGGACATGGAAGGCAAGCCCGCCGAAATCGTCGAAAAGATGATGATGGGCCGTATCAATAAGTTCCTGAAAGAAGGCAGCTTGGTTGAGCAGCCGTTCGTGAAGGACCCCGAAGTCAAAGTGGGCAAGCTGCTCTCTAATGCCAGCGCCGCCATTCAGAGCTTTGTGCGCTTTGAAGTGGGCGAAGGTATCGAGAAAGAAGAAGTGGACTTTGCCGATGAAGTGGCCGCCCAGGTCAAGGCTTCTTCCAAAAGCTAAACTCCGCGGCGCTTGCACCGGGCGGGCAGAAACCTGACCTGTCCGGTGATTACCCGATTTTCAATGAGCACCTAGCGGAGAACCCAGTATGCCAAGCGCACGCGATAAGAAGTACAAACGAATTCTTTTAAAGCTCAGCGGCGAAGAGTTGATGGGCTCGGAAGGCTTTGGGATCGACCCCAAAGTATTGGACAAAATGGCGCTGGAAATCGGCCAACTGGTCGGAATCGGCGTTCAAGTCGGTTTGGTCGTCGGCGGCGGCAACCTGTTCCGTGGTGCCGCGCTCAGCAGTGCGGGGCTCAACCGGGTGACCGGTGATCACATGGGTATGCTCGCCACCGTGATGAACGCCCTCGCCATGCGGGATGCGCTGGAGCGTTCGAATATTTCTTCCCGCGTGATGTCAGCTATCCCCATGAGCGGGATTGTTGAGCACTACGATAGCCGCCAGGCCAATCGGGCCCTGACTTCGGGCGAAGTGGTTATTTTTTCCGCCGGCACCGGCAACCCGTTTTTCACCACCGATTCCGCCGCTTGTTTGCGCGCGATCGAAGTGGAGGCGGACATTGTGCTCAAGGCCACGAAAGTGGATGGCGTCTACTCCGCCGACCCGATGCAGGACCCCAGCGCCAGCAAGTATGATCGCCTGACGTACGACGAGGTGTTGGAGCGCAAACTGGGTGTCATGGATCTGACGGCTATCTGCCTCTGCCGGGAACACGATATGCCGGTACGGGTTTTTCGTATGAACAAAGCCGGGGCTTTGCTGAACATTGTGGTGGGAAGCAGCGAAGGCACCTTGATCGAAGAGGGCAAAAACAATGTTGAATGACTTAAAAAAGGATGCGGAAAGCCGCATGGACAAGGCGCTTGATGCGCTGAAAAACAATTTCAACAAGATTCGCACCGGCCGTGCGCACCCAAGCATCCTGGATGGGATTTACGTCTCGTATTACGGCGCTGACACGCCGCTAAACCAGCTGGCCAACATCGGAATGGAAGATGCGCGCACCCTGACCATCAGCCCTTGGGAAAAGACGCTGGTGCCTGAAATTGAAAAGGCCATCATGAAGTCCGATCTGGGGCTTAATCCCTCGACCAACGGTGGTCTCATCCGGTTGCCAATGCCGGCGCTGACCGAGGAAACCCGGAAAAACTACATTAAACAGGCCCGCGCGGAAGCCGAGCATGCGCGCGTGTCGGTGCGCAATATACGCCGCGATGTGCTGTCGGATGTTAAGGCCTTACTCAAGGAAAAGGAAATCACCGAAGACGACGAGCA
Source organism: Marinimicrobium locisalis (assembly GCF_039822625.1). Classification (NCBI taxonomy): domain Bacteria; kingdom Pseudomonadati; phylum Pseudomonadota; class Gammaproteobacteria; order Cellvibrionales; family Cellvibrionaceae; genus Marinimicrobium; species Marinimicrobium locisalis. The sequence continues at coordinate 51,115 of NZ_JBDLLG010000019.1, read as the reverse complement.
TCGTGCTCAGGATGAGATCCAAAAAATAACCGATAAATACATTGCTCAGATCGACAAGTTCCTCAGCGCCAAGGAAGAGGACTTGATGGAAATTTGAGCCTTGGCGCCGCCCTCTATGGCGGCGCCGGTTGGCCGTGCGCGGCAACTGTTCCAGGAGTTTTTTGTGACCAGCAATTCCCTGCGCCATATCGCTATTATCATGGACGGCAATAATCGCTGGGCCAAGGAGCGAGGCATGTCCGGCATTTCGGGCCACAAGGAGGGTGCCGAGCGCATCCGCGATATCATGACCGCCTGCCAAGATTTGGGGATCGAGGTGCTCACGCTTTTCGCTTTCAGCAGTGAGAACTGGAAGCGCCCACGCAAAGAGGTGGATGCGCTGATGTCTCTGTTTCAGTGGTACCTGAAACAGGAGGCAAAAGAGCTGCAGAAAAAGGGCGTGCGGCTGCGGGTGGTGGGTAACCGCTCGCGTTTTACTCCGTCTCTGCAGAAAGCCATTACCGAGGCCGAGAAGCGAACCCGGGATGGGAAAACCACTCTTGTCATTGCCGCCGACTACGGCGGCCGTTGGGATATCGCCCAGGCCGCCCAACGGCTGGCCGAACAGGTGAAGGCCGGTGAGCTCGACAGCGCCGATATTGACGAGCACCTGTTACACGAGCAGACCAGCCTCGCGGGCTTGCCCGATCCAGACCTTCTTATCCGTACCGGGGGGGAGGTGCGTATCAGCAACTTCTTACTCTGGCAATGTGCCTACGCCGAACTGTATTTCAGCCGAGCCCTGTGGCCGGACTTCGACGCCGCTGAGCTTAAGGCCGCGGCGGATGACTTTCACCGGCGTCAGCGCCGTTTTGGGCGCACGGGCGACCAGGTTGCCCGGGAAGAGAAGGGCGCGAGCCCGTCTTCTTCGTCCACCGGGGAGGTGCGCCATGCTTAAGCAGCGCGTGCTCACGGCCATTGTATTGGCCGCCGTTTTCCTATTGGCTCTGATCTATCTGCCCGGACCGCTCTTTTCAGCCTTCGCCGCGACCATTACCCTCATCGGCGCCTGGGAGTGGGCCAACCTCTCGGGTTGGAGTCGCTACGGGCAGCGGGCTCTCTACATCCTTTTGGCCGGTGCGTTAATGACGGGGGTGGCATTCTATCTCGATATCCATACGCTGCCGGAGACCGCTCTGGTGGGGGGAGCCTTGAACGAAGGCCAGCGCTTGGCGTTTCGCAATGTTCTTGTGCTCGGGTGTCTTTGGTGGGCGGTGGCGCTTCTTTGGGTGCAAAGCTACCCCGCTAGCGCGTTGCTCTGGCAAAGCCGTTGGGTGCGGGCGTTAATGGGCCTGCTGGTGCTGGTCCCCGCCTGGGCGGGCCTGTCCTTTTTGCGAGTGCAGGAGGGCGGCCCTTGGTTGTTGGTGCTACTGGTGGCGGTGGTGGCCTGTGCCGATATCGGAGGTTACTTCACCGGTCGGCGCTGGGGGCGCCGCAAGCTGGCCGCCAGTGTCAGCCCCGGAAAAACCTGGGAAGGGTTTGCCGGCGGCGTGGCCGCGAACCTGTTGTTGGCGACGTTGATTGGCCTGTTTTGGAAAGGGGGGCTGTTGTTCTGGATGGCCATCATCGTGCCCACCAGTTTGGTGTCGGTACTGGGTGATCTGCTAGAGAGCATGGTCAAGCGACATCGCGGCATAAAAGACAGTAGCGCACTTTTGCCGGGGCATGGCGGGGTGTTGGATCGGGTAGACAGCCTGACCTCGGCCGCCCCGGTTTTCGCCCTGGCCTTGCTGGCCGGTGGCTGGCCCCTCGGGTGAGGTCTTCTATGCAATTGGTAACGATCCTCGGGGCCTCCGGCTCCATCGGCGACAGTACGCTGGACGTGCTCGCCCGGCACCCTGACCGCTATTCCCTTTACGCGTTGACCGCTTACGCCCAATGGCAAAAGCTGGGGGAGGCCTGTCTCAGGCACCGCCCGCGTTATGCGGTGGTCGTGGAGGAAGCCGGGGCGGAGTCCCTGAGCGCTTGGTTGAGAGAGCGGGGCAGTGACACTGAAGTGTTGGCGGGCCCCGAGGCGCTGAGCGAGGTGGCCTCGGCACCGGGGGTGGATACGGTCATGGCCTCGATCGTCGGTGGGGCCGGCCTGGTACCGACCTTGGCCGCGGTCCGCGCGGGAAAGAAAATTCTGCTTGCCAATAAAGAAGCATTGGTGATGGCCGGAGGGCTGTTCACTCGGGCGGTGGAAGAGCACGGTGCAACGCTCTTGCCCATCGACAGCGAGCACAATGCCATTTTCCAGTGCTTGCCGGGCCACCCTCGCGATTGCCTTGGCGGGGGCCTGGCGGGCAGCGGAGTGAGTAAAATTTTGCTCACCGCGTCCGGGGGGCCGTTTCGGGACTACCCGGCGGATCAACTGGCTTCGGTGACGCCCGAGCAGGCTTGCGCCCATCCGAACTGGAGCATGGGACAAAAAATCTCGGTTGACTCGGCGACTTTGATGAATAAAGGTTTGGAGCTGATCGAAGCCTGTTGGCTGTTCCATGCCCAGCCGGACCAGATTGAAGTGGTGGTCCATCCCCAGAGTGTGATCCACTCCATGGTGGAGTACGTTGACGGTTCTATGCTGGCGCAGATGGGTAACCCGGATATGCGCACACCCATCGCTCACGCCCTGGCTTGGCCCGAGCGGATGGCCTCCGGCGTGGCCGGGCTGGATATGATCGCCACGGCGAGGCTGGACTTCGCCGCGCCCGACACCGAGCGCTTTCCCTGTTTGCGCCTGGCGGCCGATGCGGCACGGGCGGGCGGTACGGCCCCCGCGGTGCTGAATGCAGCCAACGAGATTGCGGTCGAGGCTTTTTTAAACCGCCGAATCGGGTTTACGGACATCCCGCGAATTATTGAAACGGTTATGGGTCGGGTGGCATTTAATGAACCCGACAGTTTAGAGACTGTCCAAGGCGCGGATCTTGAGGCTCGCCAGCAGGCGAGCGCTCTGATCCAGCCCCACTGAGAGGTTGTTTGTGGCACTGATTCAGACGGTTATTTGGTTTCTGGTCGCGCTGGTGATTCTGGTGGCCGTGCACGAGTTCGGCCACTTCTATGTCGCGCGGCGATGCGGCGTTAAGGTACTGCGCTTCTCCATTGGCTTTGGAAAAATCCTATGGCGTCGCCGCGACCGCCAGGGAACGGAGTTCGCCCTGGCTGCCATCCCGCTGGGCGGTTATGTCAAGATGCTTGACGAGCGTGAGGGCGAGGTACCCGAGGAGGAACTCCACCGGGCCTTTAATCGCAAGAACGTCTGGCAGCGGATCGCGGTCGTGGCGGCGGGGCCCGTGGCAAACTTTATTCTGGCCGTCTTGCTGTTCTGGCTGCTGATGATTCCCGGTACGCGCGAGCCCATCCCCATTATCGGTGACGTCGAGACCGGTTCGGTCGCGGCGGAGGCGGGCCTGGAGGCCGGCCAGGAAATTTTGGCCGTTGACGGAGAGTCCACGCCTACCTGGCAGGCGCTTCACCAGCAACTATTGCGCCGTCTGGGCGAGAGCGGCACCATCTCGTTTCGGGTGAAGTACCCCGAATCAGACTTGCAATACATGTCCGAAGCTCGGCTTGAAGGGTGGCTTCAGGGCATTGAAGAGCCCGACCCGGTCTCTGGGTTGGGTTTGAAACTCAAACGCCCGACGGTCAAACCGGTTGTTGGCCAAGTGGTGCCCGAAAGCGCGGCCGAGCGGGCGGGCTTGCAGAGCGGCGACCATGTTCTCAGCGCCGATGGCCAGCCTATGCCCGATTGGACCACCTGGGTCGAGTATGTGCGCGAGCGACCGGGCGAAGAAATTCAGCTGACGGTGGAACGCGACGGGGCGGAAAAGAGTCTATCGGTGACGCCTGAAACGGTGGAAGAGGAGGGAGAGCGCTTCGGTCGGGTTGGCGTTGGTCTTCAGCCCCAGTCCTGGCCGGAAGAGTGGGTGCGCGAATATCGGTACGGGCCGGTCGAGTCCTTTGTGGCGGGTGTGGATCGAACGTGGGACACCGCTGGTTTTGTGCTGCTTTCCGTTAAAAAGCTCATTGTGGGTGAAATCTCGACGAAAAACTTGAGCGGCCCCATCACCATTGCTAAGGTGGCCGGCGATTCCGCCCAGAGCGGATGGAAGAGTTTTGTTGGGTTTGTGGCGCTGCTGAGTATTTTCCTGGGCGTTTTCAACCTGTTGCCCATTCCGGTGCTGGATGGCGGTCACCTGATGTATTACTTCATTGAAGTAGTGAAAGGCAGCCCTGTTTCCGAGCGGGCGCAGCAGATCGGCTATCAGATAGGGCTGATCATGGTTGTCGGGCTGATGTTCCTCGCGCTCTACAACGACATCATGCGTCTGTAAGCGTGTGCCGGCCATCGCCGGAACGATTGGAGTCAGGCGTGGTACAGCCACCGCCAAAATGCGATTGATTTTAACTGAAAAGAATTTTTCTATGATGCGAGTGTGGATGCGAGTGATCAGCCTGTTGGGCGCGCTGCTGTTGGCAGTGACGGTACAGGCCCAAAATTTCGAGATCAGTGATATTCGAGTTGAAGGTCTGCAGAGGGTATCCGCCGGTACCGTATTCAGCGCCCTCCCGCTCCGAGTAGGGGATCAGGTCACCAGCGATGATATTCGCATGGCCACGCGAGCGCTGTTTCAGGTCGGGTATTTTGCCGATGTGGCCATGGGCCGCGACGGTGACGTTCTGGTTGTTCGGGTGGAAGAGCGCCCGGCCATCAACGAAATCACCATTGAAGGCAACAAAGTGATCAAAACCGAGGACTTGATGGAGAGTCTTCGCGATAACGATCTATTTGAAGGTCAGATTTTCCAGCGCGCGACTCTCGAAGGCATTAGCCAGGCGTTGGAGCGTGAATATATCGGTCAGGGGCGCTACGGTGCCTCCGTGGATATCAACGTGGAAGAGCTCCCCCGGAACCAGGTGAAGGTGACGGTTGACGTAAACGAAGGCAAGCCGGCCCGTATCAAAGGCATCAACATTGTCGGCAATGACACCTTCTCGGACGAGGAGTTGCTCGAAGGCTTTGAGCTCAAATCCTCCGGCTGGTTTTCCTGGATTACCGGCGATGACAAGTACTCCCGGGAAAAACTCACCGGCGATATCGAGACCCTTGAGTCCCACTATCTGGACCGGGGCTATCTGAGCTTCAACATTGATTCCACCCAGGTGGCGCTCAGCCCCGATAAGTCCGAGATCTATATCACGCTGAACGTGACAGAAGGCGATGTCTATACCGTGAGCGAAGTGGAGCTGGCCGGGGACCTTAAGCTCCCCGAAGAGCTGGTGCGCCGCATGATCTTGTTGCGCGAGGGGAATACCTTCTCCCAGATCCTGATGACCAACTCGTCCGACTACATCACCCAGCGGCTGGGGAACGAGGGCTATACCTTCGCCGAGGTGGAAGGCATCCCCGAAAAGAACGATGAGGACAAGACCGTAAAAGTGACCTTTTTTGTCGATCCGGGCCAACGCGCCTATGTGCGCCGGATCAATTTCAAGGGCAATACCAAGACGATTGATGAGGTATTGCGCCGCGAGATGCGTCAGATGGAAGGTGGGGCCGCCTCCACCGCCCAGATTGAGCACTCTAAAGTGCGCCTCGACCGGTTGGGTTTCTTCAAGGAGGTGACGGTGGAGACCAATGAGGTTCCCGGCGTCGACAATCAGGTGGATGTAGACTACACCGTTGAAGAATCGCCCTCGGGCAGCATGGGCCTGCAGATTGGTTACGCGGAGTATTCCGGGTTGCTGCTCTCGGCCAATATCCAGCAGAACAACTGGTTCGGCTCGGGCAAGCAGGTGGGCTTCTCCCTGAGTAACAGCCGTTTCCGTACCTCTTACAACTTTAATTATAACGACCCTTATTTTACTCGGGATGGCGTCAGTCGCGGTATCAATCTGTACTATACCCAGAGTGACTATGCCAGCTACAACGTGGCGGGCTATAGCACCGACGTATACGGCGCGAAACTGAGCTTTGGTTATCCAATCTCGGAAATTGAGCGCATCGGTTTCAGCTTCGAAGCCCGTGACCTGACCGTTAAAACGACCAGTGCCTCCCCTCGGGAAATTATTCGCCAGCCCCGCATCCCCCTGGGTGCTCCCTACGTGACCCAGTCCGAACAGGAGGACTTCGAAGAGTCTATCGCTTCGGGGCGTGACTGGCCGGAAGGTATCCCCACCATGGACGTGACCGAGGAGGTGCTGGGCGAGCCCGGCTACGTGGATGCCAACGGGTCTGAGTTTCAGGATGTGTTAGTGGGCTTCAATTACCGGCAGTCGACGTTGAACCGCGGCATGCTCGCCACCCGAGGGACGTCGCAAACGTTCTCAACCGAAGTGGCCATGCCGGGAGGCGACCTGGAATACTACAAACTGGATTACCGCGCCGAGACCTACAAGCCGCTGACTCGCGCTCTGACGTTGAAACTGCGTACTCATCTCGGCTATGCCGATGGCTACGGTGAGAGCGGTGAGCTGCCTTTCTTTGAAAACTACTATGCCGGGGGCTTCGGTTCGGTTCGCGGCTTTGAGCGCAACAGCCTCGGGCCACGCTCGACCTATCCGGAAAGACCCTATACGGATATCGTGGCCTGGAATGACGCCAATGGCGACGGCGTTGGTGCGAGCCGGGATTCCAATGAAACCCGTCAAGCGTACGTGCTGTGTGAAGACCCGGCGGCGTTTGAGAACACCCGGCAAAAGTGCAACCCCGGCGAGCTGATTACCACCTACCAGTACACTCCCCAGCAGGCAGCGAACCGCGACAGCCGCTATTCCGCCTTCGGCGGCAATATCCTGGTGGAAGCGGGCGCGGAAATTCTTTTCCCGCTGCCCTTTATCAAGGACCAGCGCATGCTCCAGTCCAGTATTTTCGTGGAAGGTGGCAACGTGTTCAGCACGAGTTGCCGCGAGACGCAACTGAACTGCTTCGAGCCGGATTTTGATCGCGTCAGCGCCTCCGCCGGTCTGGGGTTAACCTGGATCACCGGTTTTGGCCCCTTGACCTTTGCGGTATCGCGCCCGATTGCTGAAAACGAGGGGGACGATCCGGAATATTTCCAATTTTCTTTGGGTGGATCCTTCTAACGCGGTATGATTGGCCCCTTTTAGGGAGGCCCCTAGGGTTTTTAATAGAGGGCCCCGGCGGTTTTCACCGCCATACAAGGTTTCGGCGGCCCTGGTTTCAGGGCCGTTTTGTTTCCTAACTTGTTGATAATACAGAGGAAAATGTCGTCATGATGGTTAATGCAAAAAAAGTGGCTCTGGGTTTGATTTTGTTGCTGGGTTCCAGCCTGGCGCTGGCCGAGGGGAAAGTGGTGGTTCTCGACCTTCAGGCGGCCGTATTGAGCACTGATTCGGCCCAGCAGCGTCTCAAGGCTCTGGAAGAAAATGAAGAGTACGCCGCACTGCGCACTCGCTTCGAGAGTCTTACCGCCGACTTGCAGTCCTTTCAGAAAGACGCTCAGAAAAATGCCATGACCTGGTCTGAAGAGAAGAAGCAGGAAAAGCAAAAAGAAGCGCAACAGCTTCGTCAGGAGTACGAGCGCACCGCTCAGACGCTCCAGGGCGAGCGCCAGCGGATTATGCAGGCAGTGATGCAGGAAATGGGGGGCAATACTCAGAAAGTGCTTTCCGAGCTGATTGAAGCCGAAAATATTGGCTTGGTGCTCAACAGCGAAAGCGCGTTTCACGCCACCGATGAGTACGACATCACCCCAGAGGTGACTGAGCTGCTCAACAAAGCGAACGCCAGCGCCGAATAATCGAAGAGGCCTGCGCGGTGACCGTTGCCCACACGCTCTCTTCGTTGGCGCGCCTACTCGGCGTTGACTACGAAGGCGACCCCGAATGCCCTCTGAGTGCTCTGGCCACCCTGCAGAGTGCCGGGCCGGGGCAGGTGAGCTTTATCGCCAACCCCGTTTACCGCAAGTACCTTGCCCAGACGCAGGCTTCGGCGGTGATTATGGCACCCGCCCTGGCGAGTGACTTTTCCGGCAATAAATTGCTGACCGAGAAGCCTTACGAAGCCTATGCCCGCCTAACCAAGCTGTTCGATCAGCGGTTAGCGGTGCCTCGGGGAGTTCACCCCAGCGCCGTGGTCGGGAAGGGGTGCCAACTTGCGGACGGTGTCGCGGTTGGCCCCAATGCGGTGATCGGTGACGACGTTGTGCTGGGCTCCGGCGTTGAGATCGGTGCCGGCGCGACGGTGGGCGATGGCTGTGAGCTGGGGGCCGGCTCTCGGCTCGCCGCCCGGGCCGTGCTCTACCACAATGTCAGGCTCGGGCGGAATTGCCTGGTTCACAGCGGCGCTGTGATTGGCGCGGATGGCTTTGGGTTTGCGCCCACATCGGAAGGTTGGGTAAAAATCCACCAACTGGGCGGTGTCGTTTTGGGGCATGACGTGGAGGTGGGCTCGGGCACGACCATTGACCGAGGGGCTCTGGATGACACTTGGATTGGGGATGGCGTTAAGATCGACAACCAAGTGCAAATCGCCCACAACGTCAAAATTGGCAACCATACCGCCATTGCCGGTCAGGTAGGTATTGCCGGGAGTACCACACTGGGAGAGAATTGCACCATCGCCGGTGGGGTTGGCATTATCGGGCACCTGAGCATTGCCGATGACGTTCACATCACCGCCATGAGTTTGGTTACCCACTCCCTTCGCGAGGCCGGCTCCTACTCTTCGGGCACACCGCTGACAACCACCCGTGAGTGGCGTCGCAATGCGGTGCGCTTTAAACAACTGGACGAGCTGGCGGCACGCCTGAAGAAACTCGCTCCATAAAAGAATTAAATAGACCGGTGCCGCTGAGCGATGCCGGCATTTAGAGAGGGCGGCCTAAAGGGCGGCCCATTGAATGAATACCCAGGGGTCGTTGACTATGATGGATGTAAGAGAAATACGTGAATACCTGCCCCACCGCTATCCGTTCCTATTGGTCGATCGCGTTGTGGAGCTGGTTGAGGGCGAGTCAATCGTCGCCTATAAGAATATTTCAGTAAACGAGGAAGTGTTCAACGGCCACTTTCCCCAGAGCCCGGTATTCCCGGGCGTGATGATTTTGGAGGCGCTGGCGCAGGCCTCTGGTGTGCTCGGCTTCAAAACCATGAACAAGAAGCCGGAAGACGGCTCCATTTATCTGTTTGCCGGCGTGGATGATGTGCGCTTCAAGCGCCAGGTGATCCCCGGTGATCGGTTGACGCTGGAATCTCGCGTGATGTCGGTTAAGCGCGGTATCTGGAAGTTCGAATGTAAGGCCACCGTGGACGGTGCGCTCGCCGCGTCGGCCATTATCCTGTGTGCGGATCGAAAAGTGTAAGCGCGGCCTCGGCCGCATTCAGACGCCGCCGGTGCGGTGACTGACCACAGAATACCCCGGAAAGAGTGAGTGAGACCTTGATTCACCCGACTGCGATTGTTCATCCCGAGGCCCGCTTGGCGCCCGACGTCGAAGTTGGCCCCTGGACGGTGATTGGCGCCGACGTAGAGATCGGTCCGGGTACCGTGATTGAATCCCACGTCGTGCTCAAGGGGCCCACCCGTATTGGGAGCCATAACCATATCTATCAGTTCTCCACCGTGGGTGAAGCTACGCCGGATCTTAAATACAAGGGCGAGCCGACGTGGCTGGTGATTGGCGACCATAACGTGATTCGCGAAGGGGTGACCATTCATCGTGGCACTGTGCAGGATCGGGGCGAAACCACCATCGGGAACCACAATCTGCTGATGGCTTATGTTCACATTGGCCACGATAGCGTTCTCGGGGATCACTGTATTCTGGTGAACAACACGGCCTTGGCGGGGCATGTTCATATTGGCGACTGGGCCATTCTCAGCGGCTTTACCCTGGTGCATCAGTACTGCCATATCGGCGCCCACAGCTTTACCGGGATGGGCACCGCGTTGGGTAAGGACCTACCGGCTTACGTGATGGCCAATGGCAACCCGGCGGCGGCGAAAAGCGTCAATTCCGAGGGATTGCGTCGGCGGGGGTTCTCCAAGGAGGACATCTCGACGATTAACCGTGCCTACAAGGTTATTTATCGGCGCGGGCTCACGCGCGAGGAAGCGCTTAAAGAACTCACCGATATGGCCTCCGAGTGCCAGGCGTTGCAGCCCCTGGTCGACTCGGTGAAAGGGTCCTCCCGTGGTATTGTTCGCTAGGCATGGTTATGGAAACGCAGGAGAGCCGCCCTTCGGACGATAAACAGGGCCGAATGCAAATAGGTATGGTCGTGGGCGAAGCCTCCGGCGACATACTGGGGGCCGCTCTAATGCGCGCGCTTCGCCAGCATTACCCGGAGTGCGAGTTTTCCGGTATTGGCGGCCCGCGTATGCTCGCCCAGGGCTTTCACTCCTATTTTCCCATGGACCGCCTCTCGGTCATGGGCTTTGTGGACCCGCTCAAGCGGTTGCCGGAATTGCTGAAAATCCGCAAGTTTTTGAAAGCGCATTTTACCGAGCATCGCCCTTCGGTGTTTATTGGTGTCGACTCCCCGGACTTTACGCTCAACATCGAACGGCACCTGCGCGAGGAGGTCGGTGTCCCCACGGTTCACTACGTGAGCCCCTCGGTGTGGGCCTGGCGCCAGGGTCGAATCAAGGGGATTGCCCGCAGTGTGGACCTGATGCTGACCCTGCTGCCATTTGAGGCGGAGTTCTATCGCCAGCACGAGGTGCCCGTGGAGTTCGTCGGCCATCATTTGGCGGATGAAATTCCCTTGGAGGTGGACGCCGCCGGCGCCCGGGAAGCACTGGGCATTTCCCACACCGGGCCTCTGCTGGCACTGCTTCCCGGCAGTCGAAAAGGGGAAGTGGAGCAACTGGGGGAGCTGTTTCTCAAGGCCGCGCGCCTGTGCCGTGAACAGCGGCCCAACCTACAGTTTGTTATTCCGGCCGCCAACCCGGCCCGATACCGCCAAATACACCACCAACTGGCCGAATACGTGGACCTGCCGGTTCACTTGATACAGGGTCAATCCCAGAAGGCAATGGCGGCGGCGGACGTGGCGCTAATTTCCTCTGGAACCACGGCGCTCGAAGCCATGCTGCTGAAAACGCCCATGGTGGTGGCCTACAAGATGGCTGCGCTGTCTTATGCCATTTTGTCCCGGTTGGTAAAAACGGAATACGTGTCCCTACCCAACCTGTTGGCAGGCCGTGAGCTGGTTCCCGAGCTGCTACAGAAGGCGGCCACGCCCAAGGCCCTGAGCGCGGCGGTACTGGACTATATCGACCACCCCGAGCAAACGGAGTCCTTGTGCCAGACTTTCACGGAAATGCACCGGGACCTGGCCCGAAACGCCAGCGCTCGCGCGGCGGAGGCCATAGCGGGGCTGGTGGAGGAGCGGTCCAAATGAAAGCGGTATTGGGTCCTTTTGTGCCGAGTTACACTGGCCCCTGGCTGGCGGGGGTGGATGAAGTCGGCCGCGGACCCCTGGCGGGGGATGTCGTGGCGGCGGCGGTCATTCTGGCCCCTGATCGGCCGATCGAGGGCCTGAACGATTCCAAGCAGTTGACCGAGAAGCGGCGCGAATTGCTGTTTGAGGAGATTCAGGGCAGCGCGGCGGCCTGGTGTATTGCCCGGGCGTCGGTGGCGGAAATCGATCGCTTGAATATCCTACAGGCAAGCCTGTTGGCGATGACGCGAGCCGTCCAGGGCTTGGCCCGGGCGCCGGAGCATGTGTTGGTGGATGGGAATCGCTTGCCCCAGTGGGAGTATTCGGCGGAGGCGGTGGTGAAGGGGGACAGCCGTCACCCGGCCATCAGCGCGGCGTCGATTCTGGCGAAGGTGGCCCGGGATCGGGAGATGGTGGCCTTTGATGAGCAGTACCCGGGCTATGGTTTTGCGGGCCACAAGGGTTACCCGACCAAAACCCATTTGGCGGCGCTGGAAAAGCTCGGGGTCACTCCCATCCACCGAACCTCTTACGCGCCGGTGCGTGAGCGCATCGAACAGATAGAATTGTTTTAGCCTCTAACTTAGAGAAGCATCCGTCGAAGCAGAGAAGCTCGACAACAAACGACCCGGCACACATTATGAGTAACCAATTCGTACATCTAAGACTTCACACCGAATACTCCCTGTCGGACAGTTTGGTTCGCATCAAACCGCTGGTTAAAAAAGTAGCCGAACTGGGCATGCCCGCCGTCGCCGTCACCGACCAAACCAACTTCTACGGCCTTATCAAATTCTACAAAGCCGCCCAGGGCAGCGGCCTCAAACCCATCGCCGGCAGCGACTTCATGGTCGCCAACGCCGACCCCGAAGGCAAGCCCACGCTCATCACCCTCCTGGCGATGAACAACAAAGGCTACAAAAACATCATCGAACTGATCTCCCGTGCGTGGCAAAAAGGCCAGCACCACGGGCTCCCCTACGTGCAACGGCAGTGGATCAGTGAGGTGACCGAAGGCGTGATTGCCCTCTCCGGCGGTAAATTCGGTGACATCGGTGTCGCGTTGATCGGCGGTCGCAAAAGCCAAGCGCGCGAAGCGCTAAATGGCTGGATGGCCGACTTCCCCAACCGTTTCTACCTGGAGCTCCAGCGCACCGGCCGGGAAAACGATGAAGACTACCTGCACGCCGCCGTCGACATCGCCACCCAGGCACAGTGCCCCGTGGTGGCCACCAACGATGTGCGCTTTCTGAACCGGGACGAATTCGAAGCCCACGAAGCCCGGGTGTGCATCAGCGAAAGCCGCACACTCGACGACCCCCGCCGCGAACGCCGCTACAGTGACCAACAATACCTGCGCTCGCCCGAAGAAATGGCGGAACTGTTCAGCGATATTCCCGAAGCGCTGCAAAACTCCGTGGAAATCGCCAAACGCTGTAGTTTGGATATCGAGCTGGGCAAATACTACTTGCCCGAATACCCCATTCCCGAAGGCATGACCGAGAACCAGTTCTTCGAGAAAATTTCCTACGAAGGGTTGTACGATCGGCTGGAAAAAATCCTCGACCCGCAGGCAGCCGACTACGAAGAGCGTAAAAAGGAATACGAGCAGCGGCTTCAGTTTGAACTGGATATCATTGTCCAAATGGGATTCCCGGGCTACTTTCTGATCGTGATGGACTTTATTCAGTGGGCCAAGGATCAGGACATTCCCGTGGGGCCGGGCCGGGGTTCCGGTGCCGGTTCATTGGTGGCCTACTCACTGAAAATTACCGACCTGGACCCCCTGCAGTACGATCTGCTGTTCGAACGTTTCCTGAACCCGGAACGGGTTTCCATGCCCGACTTCGACGTCGACTTCTGCATGGACAACCGGGACCAGGTGATTAACTACGTGGCCGACAACTACGGTCGCGATGCGGTCAGTCAGATTATTACCTTCGGTACCATGGCCGCCAAGGCCGTGGTGCGCGATGTGGCGCGGGTGCAGGGCAAGTCCTACGGTTTGGCCGATAAACTCTCAAAAATGATTCCCGCTACCCCGGGCATGACCCTCGAGGCTGCCCTGGAACAGGAAGATGTACTGCGGGAATTTTTGGAGAACGACGAAGAGGCCCAGGAAATCTGGGAGATGGCCAAACAACTCGAAGGCCTGGCCCGTAACGTCGGCAAACACGCCGGTGGCGTAGTGATCGCCCCCACCAAACTGACCGACTTTGCGCCTCTTTATTGTGATGACGCCGGCGGCGGCTTGGTGACCCAGTACGATAAAAACGATGTGGAAGATGCGGGGCTGGTGAAATTTGACTTCCTCGGTCTGCGCACGCTAACCATTATCGACTGGGCGAAGACGATGATTGATCGCCAGCGGGAGAAGGGCGGGGAAGCGCCGCTGGACATCAATGCTATTCCGCTGGATGACAAGCCCACCTTCGAGATGCTCAAGCGCGCGGAAACCACGGCGGTCTTCCAGCTCGAATCCCGCGGCATGAAGGACCTGATCAAAAAAATTATTCCCGAAAGCCTGGAAGAACTGATCGCCCTGGTGGCCCTGTTCCGCCCCGGCCCGTTGGACTCGGGCATGGTGGATGACTTCATCAACCGCAAACACGGCCGGGCCCAAGTCGCTTACCCCGATGCCAAGTATCAGCACGAGCGGTTGGAGCCGATTCTCAAGCCCACCTACGGCGTGATCGTGTATCAGGAGCAGGTGATGCAGATCGCCCAGGAGCTGGCCGGCTACAGCCTCGGCGGCGCCGACATGTTGCGCCGGGCCATGGGTAAGAAAAAGCCCGAGGAAATGGCCAAGCAGCGCAAGATTTTCGAAGAGGGGGCGAAAGAGCAGGGCATCGACCCCGACCTGGCGATGAAGATCTTTGACCTGGTGGAAAAATTCGCCGGCTACGGGTTTAACAAATCCCACTCCGCCGCCTACGCTCTGGTGTCTTATCAAACCGCTTGGCTGAAGGCCCATTATCCGGCGCACTTTATGGCGGCCACCATGTCCTCGGACATGGATAAGACCGACAAGGTGGTGACGTTCATCGAAGACTGTCGCCAGATGAAGTTGCAGCTGCTGCCCCCGGATGTGAACACGGGTGAGTTTCAGTTCAGTGTGGATGATGAGAACAATATTATCTATGGTCTGGGCGCCATTAAGGGGTTGGGTGAAGGCCCCGTGGAGAGCATCATTGCCGCGCGCAAGGACGGTCCGTTCAAGGACCTGTTCGACTTCTGCGCTCGGGTCGATCCGCGCAAGGTCAACAAGCGCGCCCTGGAGGCACTGATTCGGTCCGGCGCCGCCGACAAGTTGGGGCCGGGCATCGATCTGGATTACGATCGGGCCGTCATGTTTGCGGCCATCAATGAAGCGGTGAAAACCGCAGAGCAACAGGCGGCCAACCAGAGCGCGGGTATGGTGGACTTGTTTGGCGAGGTGATTCCCGGGGGTAATCCGGAGGCCGATGCCTATGGGGAGTTTCACAAGGTACGCAGTTGGGGCATGAAGGAGCGACTGCACGGAGAGAAAGAGACCCTCGGGCTGTACCTGACTGGCCACCCGATTGATGAGTACGACAGTGAACTGAATCATTTGGTCACTTCCCGTATTTCTGATCTAAAGCCTCAGAAGGAGAGCCAGACGGTCGCGGGCCTGGTGGTCGCGATGCGGGTGATGAAGACCAAGCGGGGCGATTCCATGGCGTTTGTGACGCTGGATGACCGCACCGGTCGCATTGAGGTGGCGGTGTTCAGTGATGCGTTTTCCGAGGCCCGGGATTTGTTGTTGAAGGACAGTCTGTTGGTGATTACCGGTCAGGTCAGTCACGATGATTACAGTGGCGCTTTGAAGATGCGGGCGGATAAGTTGCGGCTGCTGTCGGATGTGCGTCAGGAGCGCGCCCGTGAGTTGTGCCTGGCGGTGGAGGCGGGGGCTTTGTCTCGGAATTTTTCGCGTCAGTTGAGTGAGTTGTTGGATCCGTACCGGGAGGGCCGCTGCCCGATTGTGATTGATTACACCCGCCAGGGCGCCCGCGGCCAGCTACGCCTGGGCCAGGCCTGGCACGTCCGCCCGGAGGATGACCTCTTGCAGCGCCTTCGGGACACCTATGGTTCTGATAGCGTGCATTTGGTTTACTCGTAAAAGTAGTGCAACAGGCTGGCTTGATGTGCATCACGTCCGGTCTGGTGTGCACTGTTCCCAGACACGCCGTAAACCCATCCCTGGGGGCTCGAATCGCGGGTCCCCCGCTCCACGGTCTGGGAACAGTGCACCCCACACCAGACCTCAGAGCCAGTAGCACCCATAGTTTTTCTCCTGAGGTTCTTTGGCCGTCAGTAACACGTAGGGTAGGTAAGCGAAGCGCCTCCTACCATTTTTTTAGGTAAACCAATGGCTAAAAATGGTCATTTGCTCAAAGCGTATCAACCGGTAACGGCGGAAGACGAGGTACTAGGTGCTCCACGACGCTCCGACAGTTGCTATTGGTACAGAGGCTTGGGGTGGCGAAGACCGGTTGTAGACTCTCTGAGGCATGGATGCCGATGAGAAGCCCCCATGGATGGGTTCACGGCGGGTCTACAACCGGTCTTCGGCAGTCCAAGCCGGACGCGATGCTACAGACGTTGTATCCTGACGTGAGTGTGCGTTACGGAATACTTGAGGAAAGAGGGGTGAGGGCGAAGCCCATAGAGGTCGACTAATTTGACCGTTTCGCGTATCTTAGACGCCCTTCGACGAGTGTTTACCGTTTAAAAACGACACTGAGCCTGACAGCCGATTATGAATCTGAACTATCTAGAATTCGAACAGCCCATCGCCGAACTCGAAGGTAAAATCGAGGAACTCCAACTGGTGGGGAGCGATAACGACCTCAATATAACCGAGGAAATCGCCAAACTTCGGGAAAAGAGCACCAAACTTACCGAAAGCATCTACGCCCAACTCACCCCCTGGCAAGTCGTCCAGGTGGCGCGGCACCCGCATCGGCCCTATACCGCCGACTACATCAAGCGGCTGTTCACCGACTGGGACGAACTGCACGGTGACCGCCATTTCGGCGACGACCACGCGATCATCGGTGGCATTGCCCGCCTAAATGACAAGCCTGTCATGGTGATTGGCGAAGAAAAAGGCCGCAGCGTCCACGACAAGGTCCACCGCAACTTCGGTATGCCCCGTCCCGAAGGCTACCGCAAGGCCCTGCGCTTGATGGAAATGGCCGAGCGCTTCAAGCTACCGGTGCTGACTCTGATCGACACCCCCGGGGCCTACCCCGGCATCGACTCGGAAGAGCGTGGCATCAGCGAATCCATCGCCCAGAACTTGGCGGTCATGTCCCGTCTGCGCACGCCGATTATCTGCACCGTAATCGGGGAAGGCTCTTCCGGGGGCGCCTTGGCCATCGGTGTGGGCGACCAGCTGAACATGCTGCAGTACTCCACTTATTTTGTGATCTCCCCGGAAGGCTGCGCCAACATCATTTGGAAGACCGTGGCAAAAGCCCCCCAAGCCGCCGAAGCTATGGGCGTGACTTCCACTGTGTTGGAGGAGTTGGGGATTGTGGATGAGACTATTCCCGAGCCGCTGGGCGGCGCCCACCGCGATATCGATGCCATGGCCGAGAAGCTCAAGGCCCGCTTGAGCGCCCAGCTTGACCGCTTGAGCGATGAGCCCATCGACACGCTCCTGGAGCGCCGCTACGAGCGTTTGATGAGTTACGGGAATCCCTAGATCTTATCCCCTCTTGTTTGATCTGGTTTTGGCAGGGCATCACGGTCCGGTTCGGGCAGGTAGAGGGCCTTACTCTATTTTTCCAATTAATCGAGTCGTGGCTAGCAAAGTTATCTTTGGCACTGAGGCTCGGGGTGGGGTATACCGGTTGTAGACTCTCTGAGGCATGGATGCCGATGAGAAGCCCCCAAGGATGGGTTCACGGCGGGTCTACAACCGGTATACCCCACCCCGAGCCGGACGCTATGCCCCGTCCAAGCTACGCCAATCGTTATTTCAACTCGCTATATCCCCACCCTACGCTCACAACAAAATTTTACCCGTAATAAACTTTTTACAAGTAATGCGTCCTGCTTCACGTTAATCCTCTCGCTCCTCCGTTACCCTTTCCGCGACGTTCACACCACCAAGTTTATTTGAACGACAAGTGACGTCATATCCCTCTAAATCGTCACACCAACAAATTAAAACACGGTATTAAGGAGCGATGTATGAAACATAAAAACTACGCTCGCCAGTGTATTGCCTCACTGGCGGCAGCCGGCCTCTGGCTGGCCGCATCGGCAGGCGTTCAGGCCGTACCCTCGGAACCTTACGAGTGGCAAAACGTCCGCATCGACGGCGGCGGTTTTGTCCCCGGCATCGTATTTAACCGCACCGAGCCGGGCTTGATCTATGCACGCACCGACATTGGCGGCGTCTACCGCTGGCAACCCGAATCCCAAACCTGGAAACCGCTGCTCGACTGGGTAGGGTGGGATAACTGGGGCTGGAACGGCGTGCTGAGCGTCGCCACCGACCCGGTCAACCCGGACCGGGTCTATGCCGCGGTGGGCATGTACACCAATGGTTGGGACCCCAACAACGGCGCCATTCTACGCTCCTCCGACCGGGGGGAGACCTGGGAGGCCACCGAGCTGCCGTTTCATATCGGTGGCAACATGCCCGGCCGAGGCATGGGCGAGCGCCTGGCCATCGACCCCAATGACAACAGCACCCTGTACTTTGGCGCCGAGGGCGGCAACGGTCTCTGGCGCAGCACCGACTATGGTGAAACCTGGAGCGAAGTCACCGTCTTCCCCAACCCCGGTGACTACGCCCAGGACCCCGATGATGAAAACAACTACCTGAATCAGATTCAGGGCGTAGTCTGGGTCGACTTTGACCGGGCCAGCGGCACGCCGGGGCAGGGCAGTGACCGCATCTTTGTCGGTGTCGCCGACCTGGAGCAGTCTCTTTACCAGAGCCTGGACGGTGGTCAAACCTGGGAGCCGATTCCCGGCGCACCCACCGGCTATATTCCGCATAAGGCCGTAGTGGATCACGAGAATGGCCGTCTTTATGTGGCCACCAGCGATACCGGGGGCCCCTACGACGGCGCCCTGGGGGAAGTCTGGCGCTATGACATCGCCGGCGGCACCTGGACTGATATCAGCCCCGTGTCCGCCGACAGCGATGACGCCTACTTTGGTTACAGTGGTCTGACCCTCGACCGCCAAGATCCCGAGACGTTGATCGTGGCCTCGCAGATTTCCTGGTGGCCGGATGCGATTTTCTACCGCTCCACCGACGCCGGGGAAACCTGGAACCCCATCTGGGAATGGGCCGCCTATCCCGAGCGCGACATGAAGTACGAAATCGACATCACCGAAGTGCCCTGGTTGGATTTCGGAGTCGAGAACCCCGTGGCGCCAGAGACCGCTCCAAAACTGGGCTGGATGAACGAGTCGGTGGAAATTGACCCCCACAATTCCGACCGTCTGATGTACGGCACCGGCGCCACCATTTACGGCACGGAAAACCTGACCGAATGGGACAGTGATGGCACCGTGATCATTCGCCCCATGGTGGAAGGGCTGGAAGAGACCGCCATTCTGGATTTGGCCAGCCCCCCGGAGGGCGCTCACCTGTTCTCTGCCATGCTGGATGTCGGCGGTTTTAAGCATACCGACCTGGATCAAGTGCCGGAGACCATGTACACCACGCCCACGGTTAGCGGCGTGACCAGCATCGATTTTGCCGAACAGAGCCCGAGCACCATGGTGCGGGTCGGGGAAGGCGATGAAGAACCCGCGATTGGTATAACCACTTCCGCCGCCGATAGCTGGTGGGCCGGTCAGCTGCCCGAGGGTGTGACTGGAGCGGGTACCGTCGCCCTGTCCGCCGACGGTGGTGCCATTCTCTGGAGCACCGAGGGTGCCGGGGTGCAGTACTCTACGACCTTCGGCAGCTCCTGGAGCGCCTCCACCGGCATCCCGGAAGGGGCCGTTGTGAAGTCGGACCGCGCCAACCCGAACCGGTTTTATGGGCTGTCCGAAGGCCGTGTTTATGTCAGCGACAACCAGGGTGCCTCCTTTACGCAAACCGCCGCGGATAACCTGCCCACCGGCGGCACCCAAAAGCTGGAAGCGGTGCCGGGTTTTGAAGGTCATCTCTGGTTTGCCGGCGGCAGCACCGACGGCGCCTACGGTCTGTGGCGCTCTACCGACGGGGGCGAAACCTTCAGCCAGTTGAACAACGTGGAAGAGGCAAACAATGTCGGCTTCGGCAAGGCCGCTCCTGGGGCTGATTATCCTGCGCTGTATATCATCGCCCAAGTGGACGGTGTGCGGGGGGTTTTCCGCTCCAATGACGAAGGCGCCTCTTGGGTGCGTATCAACGACGACCAACATCAGTACGGTAACTTTGGCGAGGCGATTACCGGGGACCCGCGTATCTATGGCCGGTTCTACCTGGGCACCAACGGCCGCGGTATTATTTACGGGGATCCGGCCGGTGGCGTCAGCTCTTCCAGCGCCGCGTCCTCTGTAAGCTCAAGCCAGAGCTCGAGCGTCAGTTCTGAACAGAGCTCCAGCGTCAGTTCGAGCGCGAGCTCCAGCCTGAGTTCATCGGTTTCCTCCGCGGTATCCAGCGCGGTGTCGTCCAGCTTGTCGTCCTCGGTCAGTTCATCGGCGAGCAGCGCAGTCTCCAGTGTCAGCTCCAGCAGTGCCTCGAGTGCATCGAGCGCCCCGGCCGGAGACCTCACCTGCGCCGTGAATGTGGTAAACGACTGGGGCACCGGTTACCAGATGGAAGTGAGCGTGACCAACAATGGCAGTTCAGCGACGAATGGTTGGACGGTTGTCCTGAGCTATGCGAACGCACCGCAGCTCTCGGGTCACTGGAGCGCCGAGCTGACCACCAGTGGCAGCGAGGTCACCGCCACGAACCTGAGTTGGAATGGTCAGATTCAGGCGGGGCAGAGTGCCGCTTTCGGGGTACTTGGCAACTATGAAGGGAGTTTTACCACGCCCACCTGTAGCGCTGTGAATTAAGTCACACCCACAGCCATCATGAAAAAAAGGCCGCTCCCGTCTATCGGGCGCGGCCTTTTTTTATTCAACCCGCTTTGAGTCAGTGCCGAAAAATCAGCCCTGTTGTTTCAATGCTGCGCGAACGCCAGCGGCATAGTCCGGATGCACCTGTTCAAAGTGGCCTAATTGGCGTTCGACAATAAAGTCGGGCACGCCGGCCATGGCCCCGGCAATGTTGTTGAACAAGCGCTGCTTCTGAGCCTCGTCGAACAGTTCGAACAATGCCCGTGGCTGACTGTAATCATCGTTGCCTTCGCGGTGGTTGTAGCGGTCGGCATCGCCATCAATTTTCAACGGTGGCTCCAACACGTCCGGTTTTTCCACCGGGCCGCTGAACGAGTTGGGCTCATAGTAGGCGTCCGGGTTCGGGTTGTTGGGCGTAAAGCGCATCTGCCCGTCCTTGTGGTAATGGTGGACGGGGCACTTGGGCGCATTTACCGGCAGCGCTTCGTAGTGTGTTCCGAGGCGGTGGCGGTGCGCATCGGCGTAAGCGAACACCCGCGCCTGCAGCATTTTGTCGGGCGAGAAACCGATACCCGGCACGATGTTCGACGGAGAGAACGCCGCTTGCTCGATTTCCGAGAAGTAGTTATCCGCGTTGCGGTTTAACTCCATAATACCTACTTCAATCAGCGGGTAATCGGCGTGCGGCCAGACTTTGGTCAGGTCAAACGGGTTGTAGGGGGTTCTCTCCGCGTCCTTCTCTGGCATGATCTGCACGCAGAAACGCCACTTGGGATAGTCGCCGTTCTCCAGCGCGTTGAACAAGTCTTCCTGAGTGGACTCTCGGGTTTTGCCCACGATTTTCTCGGCTTCGTCATCCGTCCAGTGTTTGTGGCCCTGCATGGTCTTGAAGTGGAACTTCACCCAGAACCGCTCGTTGTCGTCATTGATGAAGCTGAAGGTGTGGCTGCCGTAACCGTTAATGTGGCGTACGTCCGTGGGTAAGCCGCGGTCAGACATCAAGATGGTCACCTGATGCAAGGATTCCGGAGACAGTGACCAAAAGTCCCACATGGCGGTGGGGGAGCGCAGGTTGGTTCTCGGGTGGCGCTTCTGGGTGTGAATGAAGTCGGGGAACTTGTAGGGGTCCCGCACAAAGAACACGGGGGTGTTGTTGCCCACCATATCCCAGTTGCCTTCTTCGGTGTAGAACTTCAGTGCAAATCCGCGTACATCCCGTTCGGCGTCGGCGGCACCCTGTTCGCCCGCCACGGTAGAAAAGCGGGCGAGCATGTCGGTTTTCTTGCCCACTTCCGAGAAGAGTTTGGCTTTGGTGTATTGGCTAATGTCATTGGTAATGGTCAGCGTTCCATAGGCGCCCCATCCTTTGGCGTGAACGGCCCGCTCGGGAATACGCTCGCGGTTCTGGTGCGCCAGCTTTTCAATGAGTTGGTAATCCTGGAGCAACAGTGGCCCCCGTGGCCCTGCGGTCATGCTGTTCTGGTTATCCCCAATGGGGGCACCGGCGGAGGTGGTTAATGTGGGCTTCTTTTGGTCACTCATTCGGTTTCGCTCCGTTGTTCTAAATAGTGGCTGGGTAGTGTGTACGTCACCATCCCAGATGAAGATGATAGGGGTGAGCTTATGGACAAAGGGAGAGGGGTGCCAATTAAGAGTTTTTATGGAGTCTATAAATAGGTGGTGGATTAATAGTTAATGGCTATTTATTGAGTGGTACCCACCTCAAGGCTGGCTTGTGGTGGGGGGCTGAGGCGCTCGCTAGCGCCACTGCGGGGTTAAGAAGGTCTCAGGCGCTGGCGAGCAGCCGGTCGTACTTACGGCTCAGAAGGTCGTAGAACTTCTCCCGTGCCCGGCTTACTTCCTGCTTGAGTCCGGCCACTTGCTCGAGGCTGATATCGGGCCGGGAGGCATAGACTTGTTTGCGAAACAGGGCGATTTGGCTGCCGTATAGGCGCAGGCTGCGCTCGAGGTTTTTCTCCCCCAGCATGAGGAGTTTGGACTCGGCTTCGGCCAGGCCTTTAAATTCGTTGACCAGATCGGCGCTGATGCTTTCCAGTTCTTGCTTGCGCTCTTTGGGCCAGCGCTCGCCGAACTGGATGGATTCGGCCGCCAGTGACGAGTATTTGGCGAAGGTGTGGGTGAGGCGTCCGACTTGGGCGGAGACGTCTTCGAGATGGCTCAACCGACGATTTTCCTTGGGCGAGCGGGAGCCTACGACGGCGTTGCGGCGCATGACCCACCAGCCCGCCAGGCCGGCGATCATGGCGCCCAGGGCGACTTTGAGGGAGGTGTCGAGCAATTCAATAAAGATTGCGGTATCCACGGTGGCGGTCCTCGAAGACAGAAACTTGACGTTTTGGGTGTTTGTCTTCGATCTCTGCAAGAATAGCGCCAGGTGTGGTGAACAAAAAAGAGAACAGCTAACCCCCAGCAATCTTCACCGTGAAGCCCTTTTTCTCCAAAGCCGGCTTCAGGTTCTCCCGCTGGTCCCCCTGAATCGTAATCACCCCATCCTTGATCGCGCCCCCCACGCCGCAGAGCTTCTTCAAATCCTTCGCCAGCGTCTTCAACTCCGCCCCGGCCAACGGAACTCCCGTAATCAAGGTCACCGCCTTCCCCCCGCGGCCCTTCGTCTCCCGGTGCAAACGCACAATACCATCGCCCTGCGGTGCCGCCTCCGGCTTGGATGCCTCCTCTCGGACACGGCCCGTCTCCGTTGAATACACCAAACGGCTCTCTTTACTCATCATTCAACTCCCGATTCAACGCCCGCCTGGACAAAACCCACATGATAACAAGCCTCAATGGTAGAATCGCCCACCTCGAATGACCTCCATACCGCCAGAAAACGGAGACTGCCGTTGAAACACCTGACCGTATTGCGAACCCTCACCCTCAGCCTGACAACCATTCTGCTCACCACCGGCTGTAGTGACGGCGGCGAGAGGCCGGCGCAAGAAGACCTGACCCCCGAACAACAACTGATCGAGACCGGGCGGCGTCAGGCCCGCTCCTGTTTTGGCTGCCACGGGCCGAAAGGGCGCTCCAAAGTGAATTCCTACCCCTCGCTGGCGGGCCTTTCCGAAGCGTACCTCTCAGAGCAGCTGCAGGCCTTCCGCAGTGGCGAGCGGGACAACCCCATGATGAACTCCATCGCCCGCAACCTGGACGAGCAGGCGATTGAGGCCCTTAGTGCCTATTTTGCCAGCGTGCCGGCCAAGGCCGGGGTTAATAAGGCGAGTGTTAAGGCCAGTGTTAAGGCCAGTGTTAAGGAGAGCGCCGATGAGTGAGATCCAGGGCCATTGGAGCGAACGGTGGCAACCGGTAGTGGACGCCTTTGCCTACAACAGGGCAGAAGCCGGCGACGAGGCGGCGGCCCTGGCGGTGTACCGGTCGGGGGAGCCGGTTATCAGCATTTGGGCCGGCGAGGCAGAGCCCGGACACGCCTGGACGGAAAACACCCAAGTGAACCTATTCTCGGCCAGCAAGGGCATTGTGGCGCTGGCTGTCCTGCAACTGGTGGACGAAGGGACGCTGGCGCTGGACAGCCCCGTGGCGGAGTACTGGCCCGAGTTCGGCGCGGCGGGGAAAGCCTCGATTACCGTGCGGGATTTGCTCGGCCATCGTTCAGGGGTATCCGCCCTTAAGGAACGCGTGGGAGAGCAAGACATTTTTGATTGGGATACCATGGTCCGGCGGATTGAAGAGGCCGAGCCCTGGTGGGAGCCCGGCCAGGGGCAGGGCTATTCGCCCTTCCTGTTTGGCTGGGCCCTGGGCGAGTTGGTGCGGCGCGTGGCCGGTGTGGAGCGCTTCTCCGACCAAGTGGAGAAACGAATTGCCCGCCCTTTGGGGTTGGCGTTGGGTTTCGGGGCCTCGGGGGATGGGGTGCCGGTGGCCCAGTCCCGGCCGCTCAAGCGGGCCTTGGGCGGTGCCGGCACTGGGGCTGACAGCCAGTCTCTGGGCCGGATCATGAAAGCGGACCCGCGCGGGGTTACCAACAAGGCATTCAGCAACCCCATGAGCTTGCTGACCGCCAGCAACAGTGAGGACTGGCGGGCGGCGGAAATACCGGCGGCCAACGGCCACGGCAGTGCACTGGATCTGGCCGCATTGTACGGCGCCCTGGCCAATGGCGGTCGTTTGAAGGGCCACTGCCTGTTGAGCGAAAAAGCACTCTCGCTCTGTGGCGAGGAACTGACCTTTGAGGAAGACCGCGTGCTCGGGCTGCCGCTGCGCTTTGGGCACGGTTTTATGTTGTCCCAGAAGCGGGCGGACTGCCGGTTCGGCCGTGGGCGCGGCGCCTTCGGCCACCCCGGTGCCGGTGGGTGCCTGGGGTTTGCCGACCCGGAGTACGGCATTGGTTTTGGTTACGTGACTGGCCGAATGGGCCAGAGCCTATTGATTGATTCCCGGCCTCAACGCTTGATTGATGCCCTTTATGATGTGTTGGGAGATGCCCCATGAGTGAACAGCGGGATTGGGAAGACATTCAGTCGCGCCTGGCGTTTCAAGAGCAGGCGGTGAGCGAACTCAGCGATGTGGTGGCCCGCCAGGCCGAGCAAATTGATCGGCTTGAGCAGCAACTGCGCGCGCTGGCCGGAAAGTACCGCGATCTGAGAGATACCTTGGAGGAGGGCCCCGGCGGCGGCAACCCGGTGAATGAGCGGCCGCCGCACTACTAACGGTGGGGAGCTCTCACACAAGGAGAGCGGCCGGAGGGCGCCAATTGCGCCTTTTTACTTTTTGGCGGCTATTATCGTCTACACTTGGGGTCACCCACTGATTTAATAAAGTGTAGATGCGCGCAACAATGAGGCAGGGAACCACCGGACAATCCAGCGTCACTTCCACCGACGCTCCGCTGTCCGACTACGAGTTGCTCGGGTCGGCGCTGGCGGCGTCCGATATCGCGGTATGGAGGTTGAATCTACGCAGCCGGCAGTTGAGTCTGTCGGAAGCGCTTTACCAGTGGGCCCCGGAACTGGGCGCGATCAACTGTGAAGAACAGTTGCTCGCCCTTATGCCTCCGGCGGATCAGTACCTGTTTCAGCGAGCCTTCTCGGAAGGCCGTGCTGCCAGTGACCCCGCCTCCTGTGAAGTTTGCCTGGCGGGACTGGCCAGCCAACCGCGTCTGCGTTTTATCGGCCGCCCTCTTCCCGTACAAGAAGCCGAGCCACCGCATTTCGTGGGCGTGGTTATCAGCGCCCAGCATTGGCTCGCCAATCCGGGGCCGGAATACGTTCAGAGCATGCTCTCCCGGCTGTTTGCCGAAAGCCCCATCGCCAGCTTCGTGACGGACCCCGACGGGGTGATGCTGGAGATCAACCACGCCCTGGCGCACTTGTTTCAGCTCACTCCACGTCAAGTGGCCTCAAGTATTGGCTCCTACCGCGTCCTTAGGGATAAAGTCCTAAGTCAAAATCCCGAGCACCTGGAGCGAGTGCGCCGGGTATTCCAGCGCGGTGAGATTCAGTGCTTTGACCTGGATTATCCGCTGGCCAATTTGCACCGCAACCAGCTTTATCTCGACCAACACGTGCCGATCAAGGTGAGCTTTCTGCCCATGCGTGACCGCTTCGGTGACGTCACTCGGGTGCTGATCCAGTGCCAGGACCGCAGTAGCGAAGAGTCCGCGCACTTGGAGCTCAAGCATCGGGACCAGCTGCTGTACAAGCTAATTAACAACTCTCACAATCTTATTTCCATCAAATCCGCTGAAGAAGGCCGCTATCTGTTGGTGAACCAGGGCTTCGCCCAATGGTTTGGCCGGGACGCGGAGGAGCTCTGCGGTCAAACCGACGCGGACTTGTTTCCGGCCCACGTGGCCGAACGATTTCGCGCCCAGGACCTGCGGCTCCAGTCGGGAGAACCGTTGCCCGAAACCGAGGAAGTCATCCCCGGGCCGGACGGTCAGCCCCACACATTTGTCTGCGTTCGTTTTCCCATTGAAGGGCCGAACGGACAGTTGAGTGGCATCGGTCAGAATATGACCGATATTTCCTCCCAGAAATCTATTGAACACCGGCTGCAAAGCCAGCAGCAGGAGCTGAGGCTGCTATTGGACTCGATGCGTTCGGCGGTTTGGTATTTTGATCGCTGGGGATTGATTAAGGACTTTAACGAACTGGCTCGCTCCTGGATTGGCCAGTCTTCCATGAAAGGCAAAAGCTTTCTGGAAATCGCGCCCTATTGGGATAATCCCGCTGAACGTCAGCGTGAAATGATGCAGGTGGTTCGCTCCGGTCAGGCGATGCTCAATTCCATTGAAAGCACCCAAACCGATGGGACGCAGCACTGGTTTTCGGTGGATAAAATTCCCACCAAAAACAGCCAGGGTTACGTAAACGGCGTGTTGTTGGTCATGAACGATATTACCGACAGCGTCATGCGCGAGCGTGCACTGGCCCAGAGCGAGGCTCGCTACCGGGCGTTTATTGCCAACAGTTCCGAAGCCATTTGGCGCTACGACATGGAGCCCCCGGTGCCGGTGGATTTGCCCCGGGAGGAGCAGGAACGGGCGATTGTCACTCAAGCTCGGTTGGGCGAGGGCAATCGGGTGTTGGCGCAAATTTTGGGTGCTTCCTCGGTGGAGGAACTCCTGGGCAGTGGGTTGGTGGAAGCCGGCTCAAAAGATTACCGCTTTGATGTGGCGACCTTCATCGCCCAGAATTATGAGTTGGTTGACCATGAAATCGTCCGCCGCAATCGTCAAGGCCGGGAGATTCATTTTCAGATTTCCTGCGTGGGAGAGGTGGAAGGCGGCGCGCTTCAGCGGGTGTGGGGCACCAGTCGCGATATCACTGCGCGCAAACGCTATGAAGAACGCTTGGAGTACCAGGCCACTCATGATGCTCTGACCCAGTTGCCAAACCGCAGCGGCCTGTACCGCGAAATCACCGATTGGATGGAAGACTCGCAAAACCGACAGTCCGCGCTGCTGTTGATTGACCTGGACCGGTTCAAAGAGATTAACGATACCCTCGGTCACCAAGTGGGGGATCAGTTGCTGACTCAGATCGGCCCGCGCCTGCGCAGTGAGTTGGGTGACCTTCCGGGGCTGATCGCTCGCTTGGGGGGCGATGAGTTTGCCATTTTCCTCCCGAATATTCGCCACCACCGGCAGGCGCTGGTTTTCGGACACTGCGTGCTGGATGCTCTGCGCAATGAGTTTGATCTGGAAGGCTATGCGATCGAGATCAGTGCCAGCATTGGTATAGCGCTCGCACCGAAACAAGCGTCGGATGTCAGCACACTGATGCGTTATGCGGACATCGCCATGTACTGCGCGAAGTCGGAGATGGTAGGGGTCGCCTTGTACGATGCGGAGAAAGACCCGCACTCGTCCAAGCGCCTGTCCCTGATGAATGAGTTGGGGCGGGCGATTCGGGACAATCAACTGTGCCTGCACTTCCAGCCCAAAATCGAGCTGGCGACCCAGCGCTGTTATGGGCTGGAAGCGCTGCTGAGGTGGCAGCACCCGACCCTGGGAATGGTTTCTCCGGGAGAGTTTATTCCAATCGCCGAGGCCACCAATCTCGTGCATCCGATGACGACTTGGGTGTTGGAGCACAGCATTAAGGCCTGCTGCTCCTGGCATGAAGCCGGCGTGCCCTTGAGCGTGGCGGTCAACCTATCGGCGCGCAACCTGATGGATGACACGCTGCCCCGGCAGGTTGAAACGCTGCTGAGCGAGTATCAGCTTCCCCATTGGGCGCTGGAGCTGGAAATCACCGAAAGCTCCATCATGACCGACCCACGCCGGGCCATGACAAACTTGGAGCGATTGCACGAGCTGGGAGTGTCCCTTTCCATTGATGACTTCGGGACCGGCTATTCCTCGCTGTCTTACCTGAAGCGATTGCCGGTACGAACCCTGAAAATCGATTTTTCGTTTGTCCGTCAGATGCTGGACGACGAGCAGGATGAAATTATTGTGAACTCCACCATTCATCTGGCCCACAACCTCGGCCTCAATGTCGTGGCCGAAGGGGTCGAGTCAGAAGCCTTACTGTTGCGGCTGACGGCGCTGGGGTGTGATCTGGCCCAGGGGTTCCATATCAGCCGCCCCATGCCGAGCGATCAACTGGCCGACTGGTTGGCCTCCTCCGCCTGGGTGGAGCGGCCTACCAACGCCCTGCTTGCCATGCCCTGAGGAGGTGGAACAGGGCGGCAAGAGCCTATAAAAAACGGTCAGTGAAGCTGCTTAGGAAAAGAGTCGCGCCGCTGTCCTCTGCATCTCTTCCACTTGCTTGATGCGTTCGCGCAACAGAATCCGGGTATGAGTGCTGCCCTCATCGGCACGCTTTAGAGCGTTTTTAAGCTGGCGCAGTGCCTGGCTGTAGGCGCCTACCTGGACAAAGTATTCCGCTCGGGCTTCATGCACCTGCAAAATGTCTCCCGCCAGACCGCTCACCTCCGCCAGCCAGTACCAAACCTGGGGGTCTTCCGGGCGCTGGCGGGAAAACTTGCGCAGCAGCGCGGTGCTTTTCTCGAACTGGTTGGCCTTCATCAATGCCAGGGCGTAACCCATGTTGACCGCGTAGTGGTCCGGCTCCTGTTGATGCAGGGCGCTCAATTTTTTCAGCGCGGCCTCGTGCTCACCGCGTTCGGTAAGGAGTTCCGCCTCGAGCAACTGGTAGGTCAACCGCTCGGGCTCCTCCGCCAACAGCGGGGCGATCGCCGCTTGGGCGTCTTTGAACTGGCTGGCTTTTAGGTGTGCAAAAGCCAGACCATACCGCTGCGCGGCCACGGGGGAACGTTCTGCTTCCAAGGCATCGTTAAACCGCTGTACGGCGACCTGGGGCGAGGAGGCGTGCTCCACTCGAATGCGTGCGCGCATCAGATGATATTCCAGGTTCTGTTCGTACTCCCGGTCCTCAAGGTTCATGGTGCGGCTACGGGTGTCAGCGATACGGCGCTCGGTCACCGGGTGGGTCAGCAGAAACTCGGGGGGGCGCTCGGAGTAGCGAGTGGCGCGCAGCATGGTCTCGAAAATGTCGCCCGCGGCGCTCGGGTCCATTCCCGCCCGCTTCATGGTCTGCATTCCCAGTCGGTCGGCTTCCTGTTCGAACTGCCGGCTGAAGCGCAGTTGAGCGTCGAGGGCGGCGGCCTGGGTACTCATCATGGCGGCGATTCCCGCATCCGAGCCGGCCGTGGCGGCTAGAATCATGCTGCCAATCAGCGCCGCATAATACGGGGCACTCATTTGCTGACGCTTTTGCTTCTGACGGGCGTAGTGCCGTTGGCTAAGGTGGGCAAGTTCGTGAGCCAGAACCGAGGCCAGCTGATGCTCATTTTCGGCGTAGCTCATCAGGCCGGTATTGACGCCGATGATCCCGCCGGGGGCAGCGAAGGCGTTGATGGTGGGGTTCTCGATCACCACCAACTGCAGAGAAGGGTCTTTGAGATCACTGTGGCTGGCCAGCTCGTTCAACAGGGTCTCCAGGTACTGAATAACCTGGTAGTCTGAGGACGTAGGCATCTGACTGCGATACAATCGCAGAACTTCGCGCCCCAGTCGCTCCTCTTCCAGGGGCGAGCTGACGGCCGAGCTGGTATCCCCAAGCACGGGCAGTTGCAGATCCCGGTTGGCGTTGGCCCCGGGGCTTGTGGCGAGCAACAGACTCAGAACAAGGGTGACAGCATGTTTCACGTCGTTTCAGACTCCGGTGGTCAATCAGTGTCGCACAGTGTAGCCTTCCGCCTGCGGCTAGCGCTAGAGGCGATTTACCGCCCTCCTCAAGGGCGGAGGCTTCGGGGATTCAGACCGCGCAAGCGGCGTCAGGTTCATTATGTGGGGGTACTATGACGCGTCTCGATAACGGGCCGGAAGTGATAACAGAGGTGGATGCGCGCGAGTTACGCTGCCCCTTGCCGCTGCTGCGGGCGAAACAAGCCCTGCGAACCATCGACCCCGGGCAGGCCGTGCGGGTGCTGGCCACCGATGCGGGCTCCGTGCGCGATTTTCGGGCTTTCGCCGACTTGGCGGGCCACGGGTTGGAGCGGGAAGACCGGCCCGACGGCGTCTATGTCTATATTCTGGTAAAATCCTGAAGCGGCTTGGCCGCACTAACCGGGTACTTGGTTGCGCCTAGGCCGGGCCCGCTGGGGCTCCAGGCCGGGGCAATTGGGGTGCCGGATCACTTGGGGCAAAAGGAGCCTTATGCTGAAGATTATTCGCCGCTGGATTGATCGCTACCTGTCCGATGAGGAGGCGGTGCTATTGCTGTTCCTCCTCGCCGGGGGGCTGGTGGTGATTCTAACGCTGGGGGCGGTTCTGGCGCCAATGATCGCGAGCCTGATTATCGCGTTTCTGATGCAGGGCATGGTGGTCCGCCTGAAGGCCTGGAAGCTGCCGCACTGGCTGGCCGTTCTGATTACCTTTCTCGTGCTGGTGGCCACTGGCGCGGCGATTATGTTCGGTTTGGTGCCGGTTATCTGGCAACAGTCCACCCGTTTTTTTGCCGAGCTGCCTCGCATGCTGCGCGAGTGGCAAGAACTGATGCTGTTACTTCCGGAACGCTACCCTAATTTGATTAACGAGGCCCAAGTCGAGCAAATGATGTCCATCACCAGCACCGAGTTGGGTTATGTCGGGCAGTACATTGTCAGTTTTTCGGTATCGAACTTGCCGGTGCTCGCCACGGTGCTGGTGTATTTTGTGCTGGTGCCGATCCTGGTGTTTTTCTTTTTGAAAGACAGCCAGTCCATTATGCGCTGGTTTGCGGGTTTCCTGCCGGAAAAGCGGCCGTTGATGAGTAAAATCTGGCAGGAAATGAACCAACAAATTGCCAACTACGTGCGTGGCAAAGCGATTGAGATTGCGATTGTCGGTACTGTGGCCTACATCGTTTTTGTGCTCTTCGGCCTCAATTACAGTGCCTTGCTTGCCATTGCGGTCGGGCTGTCGGTTTTGGTGCCCTATATCGGCGCCGCTGTTGCCACCATTCCCGTGGCTTTGGTCGGCTTTTTCCAGTGGGGCTGGGGGCCGGAGTTTGTGTACCTGCTTTTTGCGTACGGTGTCTTGCAGGCGCTGGATGGCAACGTATTGGTCCCCCTGCTGTTTTCTGAAGCGGTTAATTTGCACCCGGTGGCCATTATATTGGCTGTATTGGTATTCGGGGGGCTTTGGGGTTTCTGGGGAGTGTTTTTTGCCATACCGCTGGCCACGCTGGTTAAGGCGATTCTTTACGCTTGGCCGATTGGGGTCAAAGAGGCCCACAGCCAAGACCCGCACAGCAGCGAACAAAGTGAAACATGATGCGGCGGACTTGGGCGAAAGTGGTCGGGGGTCTATTGCTCGGCGGTTGGGTGTGGGCTGGTGCGGCGCAGGCATTGGTCCCGGTCAAAGGGGAGGTTGATCACCGGGAGTACCGTCATCTGGCGTTGGAAAACGGTCTTCGCGTTCTGCTTATTTCGGACCCGCAGGCGCAAAAAGCCTCGGCGGCGCTCGCCGTTCACATCGGCCACCACCAGAACCCGCCGAAGCGGCCGGGGCTGGCTCACTTCCTGGAACACATGCTGTTCCTTGGGACCGAGACCTACCCCGAGCCCGGTGCGTATCAGCGCTATATCAATGCCCACGGCGGCAGTCACAACGCTTACACCTCGGCCGAGTACACCAACTACTATTTTGATATTGACCCCGCCTACCTGGAGCCGGCATTAGACCGGTTCGCCCGGTTTTTCACCGAACCGTTGTTTAATGCGGAGTATGTGGAGCGGGAGCGTCACGCGGTGCACGCCGAGTTTAAAGCCAGGCTCAATGACGACGCTCGGCGAATCCAAGAGGTTCATCGCGCACTCATGAATCCGGAACATCCCGCTTCGCGCTTTTCCGTCGGTAACTTGGAAACACTCGCCAACACCGAAGAGCGCCCACTGCGAGAGGATGTGATGGCGTTTTATCAAGGCCATTACTCGGCGGATTTAATGAAACTGGTGGTCTTGGGGCACGCGCCCCTGGATAAGCTGCAGAAACAGGTGACCGAGCGGTTTAAAGCCATTCCCCGTCGGAAGGTCGAGTTGCCGGAGTCCTACCCGCCCTTGTTTGAGAAGGGCCAGCTTCCCCTACGTGTGGAAATTGAGCCGACAAAAGAAATTCGCAAGCTCTCACTCCTATTCCCGGTCCCCGTGAACGATGAGCTATACACGCATAAGCCGCTGCACTACATCAGCCATTTACTCGGTCACGAAGGGGAGGGGAGCCTGCTCTCCTTACTGAAAGACTTGGGCTGGGCGGAAGGGCTGGTTGCCGGCCGCCGCCAGGAGGGGCGCCACTCCGGCCTTTTTCAGGTCTCCGTGGACTTGACGGAGTTGGGGGTGCGTGCGTCGGATCAGATTGTTGCCCTGGTGTTTCATACGATTGAAACGCTAAAGCAAAAAGGGGTGGAGCGCTGGCGCTACGAGGAGCTGCAGCAGATGGCTTCCATCGATTTCCGTTTTCAAGAGCCACGTTCGCCCCTTGCTACCGTCCGGGGGCTGGCCCATAGGATGCACCTTTACCAACCCCGCCATGTATTGAAAGGCGATTACCTGTATGCCGGCTACGACGCCGATATGATCAAGCGTTACCTGGACTATTTGAACAGCGAAAACGTGTTGGTCAGCTTGGTTGCCCCACGGGTGGCTCCACAGGAAAGCGCCGAAGGCTATAAAACCTCCGCCTACTACCAAACCCCTTACCGGGTGATTGAGCAACCCACCGAGCAGCCCGATATCAAGGCGCGGGTGCAAAAACGGCTCTCGCTGCCAAAGCCCAATGACTTTATCCCCACCCGGCTGGCGGTGAAAGAAGCACCGCTGCTTCCCAGCCCCGGTGGGCGCGCCTCCGAAAGGAACGAGTTACCGGTGCTGGCGAGTAATCAGCCCCGTATGAAAGTGTGGTTCCAGTGGGACAGTACCTTTAACGTGCCCAAAACCAGCATGCGCCTGCGTCTCAAGTTACCCGCCGTTGCGGCTGGCGTGCAGGGCGCGGCCCACGCCGAGCTGCTGTCTATGCTGGTGCGTGATCAGTTGAATGAGTTCGCCTACCCCGCTGAGCTGGCCGGCCTTGAGTTCTCCCTCCAGCCCAACACGCGCGGTTTGGACATCGAAATATTCGGTTACAGCGGTCGTCAGAATCTGTTGCTGACAAAAATTGTTCAAGCCTTGCGTCACGGGCGTTTTGAACCCGCCCGGTTCGCCGACCAAAAGAGCAAGCTTCTACGACGCTGGCGCAACGAGGTGCTGGCCGAACCCTACGGCGTTTTGGCCCGGCAAATCCCCCGGCTGCACTTTTCCCCCTACTGGTTGGGAGCGGACAAGCTTGAAGCGTTGGAAGGCACCGACCTTAAAGCCCTTCATGCCTTTTCCGACACGCTTCTCAAGGACGCGGAGCTGGAAGCGTTGCTGTATGGAAACTTGTATCGCCAAGAGGCCGTGCGCTTGGCTGCCTATCTCGAACATCAGCTGCTGGGAGAGCAGACCCGGCGCAAATTGCCGGCGGCGAACGTCTATCGCCTTAAAAGCGAAGGGCCCTGGGCACACTACTACCCCGTGGAGCACGACGATAATGTAACGCTATTATATGTGCAGGGCCTGGAGAGTGATCGGCGGGATGAGGCTCACATGCAACTCCTGCAACGGATTCTGCGGCCGAGCTTTTTCCATCAGCTGCGCACTGAGAAGCAGCTGGGTTACATTGCCACGGTATTCCCTTTGGCACTGAAGGATCTTCCGGGGACGGTGATGGTTGTGCAGTCGCCCTCGGCGGGCAGTGGGCAACTGTGGCGCGAAATCGATGCTTTTCTGGAGGCCGCGGAAGACGATTTGGCGGAGCGGCTGGCCGACCCGAAAGAGGCGTTGGCGCGGGAGTTGCGCGAGCCGGCCAAAACGCTCTATCAGCAGTCTTCGTACTATTGGGAGAGCCTAATCCTGGGGAACAGTGGGTTTGATCGTCGTGCCCAACTGGCCGATCGGGTAGAGGAGGTTACCCCCGATTCTCTGAAGGCCTACTACCAACGTGTTTTCAACGATCCCGAGAGGCGTTTATGGGTGGTGTCGGAGCGCGAGCCGCCGCCGGGGAAAGGGGCCGACCAGGCGCCAGCCTCAGCCTTGGAAGAGGGCTCCGAGGCCGAGCTCGGGGAAGGTGTGGCCGCGCCGGAAGGTGAGCCACCGGCACCGGAACGGGCCGAGGAGCGCGCACGGGAGGCTCCCGAGCCCCACTGGATTGAGGAAATACCGGCCTACCAGAAGGCGCTGGAGACGCTGGTCTACCCGTGATTGCGCCCGTGAATCCCGCGCGGATGGGGCCTCGATATTGCCCCAATGTGAGGCACGACGGGCAGACTGGTAAAAAACGCGTGAATATGTAAGAATTCGCTGATTTTTCGGCTCTACCAAACTGGCTATAACCCTATATAACATCCCACATAAGGGCTCTATAGCGGTGCAGAGACACCTGTTTTTTCAATTCCTAATTGATTGAATGCAACGATTAGATGTGCCAATGCGTGCACGGCTGAGGAGAATTTAATGCAAGAAGATATCGATGCCCTCGAAACCAGAGAATGGCTGGATGCCCTTGAGTCGGTTGTTCGCCACGCAGGCAAAGAGCGGGCCACCTTCCTGCTCAAGCAACTTTCAGAAGACGCGGTCGATCACGGAATTGATCAACCCTCGGCGATTACTACGCCGTACCGCAACACCATTCCGGTGTCGAAAGAAGTGCAGAGCCCAGGCGATGCCTACATTGAGCGCAAAATTCGTTCCATCATCCGTTGGAACGCCATTGCCATGGTGGTGCGTGCGAACAAAAGTGCCGACGAGCTGGGGGGGCATATTGCTTCCTTCTCCTCCGCGGCTACATTATACGAAGTGGGCTTCAACCACTTTTTCAAGGGCAATGACGGCGATAAACCCGGTGACCTGGTCTACTTCCAGGGCCACAGTTCTCCCGGCATGTACGCCCGCTCCTATGTTGAAGGGCGTCTGACCGAAGACCAGTTGGACAACTTCCGCCGCGAAGTGGACGGTAAGGGCCTCTCTTCTTACCCGCACCCCTGGTTGATGCCGGATTACTGGCAGTTCCCCACCGTTTCCATGGGCCTGGGCCCGATCGCCGCGATTTACCAAGCCCATGTAATGCGCTATCTGGATCAGCGCGGTTTGGTTGAACGAGGCGACCGTAAAATCTGGGCCTTCCTCGGTGACGGTGAGTGTGATGAGCCGGAAAGCCTGGGCGCCATCTCCCTGGCCGGCCGGGAAAAACTCGATAATTTGATCTTTGTGATCAACTGCAACCTGCAGCGTCTGGACGGTCCGGTACGCGGTAACGGCAAAGTCGTTCAGGAACTGGAAGGGGTCTTCCGGGGTGCCGGCTGGAATGTGGTCAAGGTACTGTGGGGCGGCCAGTGGGATAAGCTGCTCGAGAAGGACAAGACCGGCCTGCTGCAAA
This sequence comes from Marinimicrobium locisalis, assembly GCF_039822625.1. Lineage (NCBI taxonomy): Bacteria > Pseudomonadati > Pseudomonadota > Gammaproteobacteria > Cellvibrionales > Cellvibrionaceae > Marinimicrobium > Marinimicrobium locisalis. The sequence continues at coordinate 15,201 of NZ_JBDLLG010000019.1, read as the reverse complement.
AGCGCATGGACGAAGTCCTTGACGGTGAAATGCAGAACTACAAAGCCAACGGCGGGGCCTATACTCGCGAGAATTTCTTCGGCAAATACCCGGAGCTGCTCGAGTTGGTAAAAGACATGACCGACGATGAGATCCTGCATCTCGCTCGCGGCGGCCATGACTCCCACAAGGTGTACAACGCCTACCACAACGCAGTGAATACCAAAGGTCAGCCCACGGTAATTCTGGCGCAAACCGTAAAAGGTTATGGTATGGGCCCCACCGGTGAAGCGGTGAACAATGCCCACCAGGTGAAGAAGCTCGACCTCGAAGGCCTCCAAACCTTCCGCGACCGCTTCAATATTCCCATTGAAGACAAAGAGCTTGAAAAAATACCCTATTACCGTCCGCCGGAAGACAGTGCCGAAATGCAGTACCTGCACGAGTGCCGGAAAAAGCTGAACGGCTATTTGCCCTCGCGCAAGGCGGATTTCGAAGCGCTGGAAATTCCGCCGCTGGAGGCTTTCTCCAAGCAGATTGAGAGCTCCAACGGCCGGGAAGTGTCCACCACCATGGCTTTTGTCCGGGTGCTCAACACTCTGATTAAGGACAAGAAAGTCGGTGACAAAGTGGTGCCGATCGTGCCCGACGAAGCCCGTACTTTTGGTATGGAAGGCATGTTCCGTCAGGTGGGGATTTACTCGGCCGAAGGCCAGAAGTACACCCCGCAAGATGCTGGCCAGATCATGTACTACAAAGAGGATCAGAAAGGCCAGATCCTTGAGGAAGGCATTAACGAAGCCGGCTCCATGTCTGCATGGATTGCGGCGGCCACCTCCTACAGCAACCACCAGACGCCGCTGTTGCCGTTCTACATTTACTACTCCATGTTTGGCTTCCAGCGCATTGGAGACCTGGCCTGGTTGGCTGGCGATGCTCAGGCGCGTGGCTTCCTGCTCGGCGGCACCGCCGGGCGTACCACGCTTAACGGTGAAGGCTTGCAGCACCAGGATGGCCACAGCCACATTATGGCCAACACCATCCCGAACTGCCGCAGCTATGACCCGACCTTTTCCTACGAAGTGGCGGTCATCGTTCAGGATGGTCTCAAGCGTATGTACCAGGACAAGGAAAACTGCTACTACTACGTGACCTTGATGAACGAGAACTACGAGCACCCGGAAATGCCCAAGGGCGTGGAAGAGGGCATCATCAAGGGGATTTACCAACTCGAAAAAGGCACCAGCAAGAAGAAAAACCGCGTTCAACTGATGGGCTCCGGCACCATTTTGAACGAGGTGCGCGCGGCGGCCGAGATGTTGCGTAAAGACTTCAGCGTGGAAGCGGATGTCTGGAGTGTGACCAGTGTGAACGAGCTGACCCGCGACGGTCAGCGCGCCACTCGCTACAACATGCTGCACCCGGGGGAGACCCCGCGCAAAGCCTACTTGACCGAGCAGCTTGAAGGTCAAGACGGGCCGGTGATCATTGCCACCGATTACATGAAGACCTACTCGGAACAGTTACGCCCCTACGTGCCGGGCGACTTCACCGTGTTGGGCACCGATGGCTTTGGTCGCAGCGACAGCCGTCAAAAACTGCGCCATTTCTTCGAAGTGGACCGTCACTTCGTGGTGATTGCCGCGCTCAAGTCCCTGGCGGATCAGGGCAAGATCAAGCCCGATGTGGTCAGCAAGGCCATCAAACAGTTTGGTATTGATCCGGACAAGGCCGACCCCCTGACCGTGTAAGCACGAGGGTATCCCCCGGGGCGTGCGCCCCGGGGGTGGGTCGAACACCAAGAGTATGAGTGAGGAGTTACTGTGGCCACAGAAACCATCAAAGTCCCCGATATCGGCGGCTCCGAAGATGTTGAAGTGATTGAAATTGGCATCGCGGTGGGGGACACCGTTGAAGCTGAAGATACGCTGGTTACCCTGGAAACCGACAAGGCCTCCATGGACATCCCCTGTCCGAAGGCCGGAAAAATCGCCAAGGTACTGGTGAAGGAGGGAGACAAAGTCTCTGAAGGCTCCCCGCTGGTGGAACTTGAAGGCGAAGGCGCCGGTGACGAGGAGGAAACACAAGCGTCGAAGTCCGAGGGTCAGTCGGAAGAGAAATCGGAAGACAAGCCCGAGTCCAAAGAAGCGGCTCCCAAGAAAGAGGCCAAGCCCTCCTCCGGCGGCAGTGAAGTGGACATTCCCGTGCCCGATATCGGTGGTTCCGAGGGCGTGGAAGTCATCGAAATCTGCGTCAAATCCGGTGATGAAGTCAGTGAAGGCGATTCGCTGATCGTGCTGGAAACCGACAAGGCGTCCATGGAAATTCCCTCCCCGCAGGGCGGCACCATTAGCAGCATTGCCCTGAAAGAGGGTGACAAGGTGTCCCAAGGGGATCTGATCGGCAAGATGAAGTCCGCCGGGGGTGAGGAAGCCGCTCAGGAATCCGAGGGTGAAGCCTCTGAGAAAGAAGAAAAGCCCGCCGCCGCTCAAAGCGGGGGTGAGCAGGACGTGCCCGTTCCGGATATCGGGGGCGCCGAGGGCGTTGAGGTCATCGAGGTGTGCGTTAGCGAAGGCGACGAAGTCTCTGAAGGTGACTCTCTGATCGTTCTGGAAACGGACAAAGCTTCGATGGAAATTCCTTCACCCGCGTCCGGCAAGATCAAGAGCATTGCCCTGAAAGAGGGGGACAAGGTCTCCCAGGGTGACAAGATCGGCGTGATGGAAACCGAAGGCGGTGGCTCGGCGGAAGCGGCCTCCAAAGAGGACGCTGAACCCAAGAAGTCGGAACCGGCTCCGTCAAAATCGGAAGCGGCTCCGAAGCAGCAGTCCGAGTCCGGTTCACCGGCTACGGCAACGGCGGCGAGTGAACAGGCTATCAATAGAAGTGATGTGTACGCCGGCCCGGCGGTTCGCAAATTGGGCCGTCAACTGGGCGTGGACCTGGCGAAGGTGAAGGGCTCCGGTCCGCGCGGGCGTGTCACCAAAGACGATGTGCGCGATTACGTGAAGAATATCGTCACCACCTCCCAGTCCGGCGGTGGCGCCGCGGCCGGTGCTGGTGGCGCCATTCCTCGTGTTCCGCCGGTGGACTTTGCCAAGTTCGGCGAGGTCGATGTGGTGAAGATGAGCAAGATCAAGAAGCTCACCGCCGATAACATGACCCGCAGCTGGTTGAACGTACCGCACGTGACCCAGTGGGACGATGTTGACATCACTGAAATGGAAGACTTCCGTCGGGGGCTTAAGGCCGAAGCGGAGAAGCGTGGCACCAAGCTTACGCCTCTGCCGTTCCTGCTGAAAGCCTGTGCTTCGGCCCTGGCGGCGGAACCCAGCTTCAATGTCTCGCTGCACCACGACGGCGAGCACATGGTGCAGAAGAAGTATATTCATATCGGCATGGCGGTGGATACGCCCAACGGCTTGGTCGTCCCCGTTATTCGCGACGTGGATAAGAAAGGCCTGTGGGAGCTGGCGGAAGAGGCGAGCACCATGGCGAAGAAGGCGCGCGATGGCAAACTGACCGCGGCGGAAATGCAAGGCGGCTGCTTTACCATTTCAAGCCTCGGTGCCATGGGTGGCAGCGGCTTTACGCCGATTGTGAATACACCGGAAGTGGGTATTCTCGGCGTTTCCCGCGCTCAGATGAAACCGGTGTGGAATGGCAGTGAGTTTGTACCGCGCAATATGTTGCCGATCTCGCTGTCTTACGATCACCGTGCCGTCAACGGCGCCGACGCGGGCCGCTTCTTTACCTATCTCTCCGGAGTGCTGGCGGACGTTCGTCGCCTGTTGCTCTGATGGGGTAGCCCTAAGCGGCGCTGTCGCTCATAAAAAAGGCCAGCATTTTGCTGGCCTTTTTTATGTACGGGGGTTTGATTGTGGGCAAGTGCCGCCCGTGGCGAAAACGTTCCGGGTGGCGTGGCGGTCTGGTTACCCGCGAAACAAAAAGTGGCTCCAGCGGGGAAAGGTCTTTCGGAAGGCTTCAATGAGCAGCAGGCCGGAACCGACCCCGAGAGCATTGGCCACCATGTCACCCAGGCTGAGCGTTCGCGGCGGCAAGAAGTGCTGGAGGACTTCGATCAACCCCGAGTAGGCGAGTAGCACCAGGGCCCGCTGCCACCAGGGCCAGCCGGGAAAGGCGCCGGTAATGGATAGCCCCGCCACCAGGTAGCCGAGGTAGTGCATCATTTTATCGTCGTACTGCGGAATATGCGGCCCAGAGGAGGTGGTGAGCCCCATATAGGTATAGACCACTAGCAGTAGGGCAAATTGCCACCGACACAACAGATACCACCATTCGGGGAAGCGAGTCATACCTCTTGCACAGTACCATCAAAAAATTGGGGGCTACAACAAACGTTTCCCATCACTTGCGGGTATCCTCCCCTTTAGGGAGGAAGGCCTCGGCGTTGTGGAGGTCCTGCGGCTGATTAATGTTGAAGAAGGGGTCGTAGTCGTGTTGCTCAAACGGAACCTCCACCCAGCGCTGAGTTTGCACCCAATCTTGCAGCCTGGGCGTCGTGCCCGCTTGTAGCGTTTCCCTTACGGCGGGCAGCAGGCGGCGATGCCAGAGCGCAAAAATGGGGTGGAGCCGCCCATCGGTGCTTGCCACGGCCAAATCCGCCTCGGTATCGAGCGCTTGCTCTAGCAGCGCCTGGACCAAATTGTCGGGGAAGAACGGGGTGTCACTGGCAAAACTGACCAACCATTCGATGTCTGGGCGGTGATGCGTCAGCCATTCCAAGCCGGCGTGCACGCCGGCCAGCGGTCCGGGGAAGTTCGGGAACTCATCTGACAGAACGGTCAGGCCACTGCGAGTGAAACGCAGGTGATTGCCGTTGGCATTGAGGAGTAACTCGTCCACCTGCGGTTTCGCCTTACTGATAGCGCGGTCCAGCAGGGTGCGCCCCCCCAGGGGCAGCAGGCACTTGTCGCCGCCGCCCATTCGGCGGGCCAGGCCCCCGGCGAGGATAATACCGAGGATTGGGTTATCATGTGTCATAGTCTTGCTTAACGGCGTTGGTAATAATCAGTACTATACGCTGGAATCAGTGGAGAGCGCGACTGTTTTCCGCGTCAACCTACCCGGGGAGGCCCCGGTGCCAACCAGTGATACGGAGTGAATAGCATGGGTTTTGATTTGCAGGGGCTGCGGCGCGAGTATCTACGCGGCGGGCTTAACCTTGAAGATTTGAGTGCCGGCCCGATCGAGCAGTTTGAGCGCTGGATGGAGCAGGCGGTGGAGGCGGACATCCCCGACCCTACGGCCATGGTCTTGGCGACCGCCGCTCCAGATGGGCAGCCTTCCCAGCGCATTGTGCTTTTAAAGGACCTGGATGAGCGTGGCTTTGTGTTCTACACCAACTACAGCAGCCGCAAGGCCCATGAACTCGATGCCAACCCCAAAGTCAGCCTGCACTTTCCCTGGCACATCCTCGAACGGCAGGTGGATGTCTGCGGCAGGGTAGAGCGCTTGTCGCGGGAGGAGGCGGAGCATTACTTCAACCGCCGGCCCCGTGAAAGCCAGCTATCGGCCTGGGCGTCGCACCAGAGCCGCGCCATCGAATCCCGGGATGCGCTGATGGCTCACTACAAGAACGTTGAGCAGCGTTTTGAGGGCGGAGAAGTGCCGCTGCCGGAGTTCTGGGGCGGGTACCGGGTTTGCCCCCACCAGGTGGAGTTCTGGCAGGGCGGTGCTTACCGTCTTCACGATCGCTTCGAGTACAACCTGCAGCCCGACGGAAACTGGGCAATCGACCGCCTGGAGCCTTAATGAGTGAAAGCGATACCCTCGTTCGTTATATAGACCTTCCCGAGCCGGGGGAGGCGAGCCGAATGGAGCTTGCCCAGGGCCCCCGGCCGCAACCGGGCGCCGATGAAGTACTTATTGAAGTGGCCGCCGCCGGCGTCAATCGCCCGGACGTGCTTCAGCGCAAGGGGGTCTACCCGCCACCGGACGATGCTTCCCCGGTGCTGGGGCTGGAAGTCTCCGGGCGTGTGGTTGCTTGTGGTGAGTCGGTCACCCGCTGGCGCCCGGGGGATGAGGTCTGCGCCCTGGTCAACGGCGGCGGCTACGCCGACTATGCCCTCGCGCCCGCCGCGCAGTGTCTGCCGGTGCCGGAGGGGGTTTCCCTGGAGGAGGCCGCCTCCCTGCCAGAGACGCTGTTTACCGTCTGGCACAACCTCTGGCAGCGGGCGCAATTACAGCCCGGGGAGACTCTGCTGATTCACGGCGGCGCGAGCGGCATCGGAACCGCGGCCATTCAACTGGGGAAAGCGCTGGATCATACCGTTATCGTTACCGCCGGTAGCCGGGAGAAGTGCGACGCCTGCCGTGCCTTGGGCGCCGACCGGGCCATCTGCTACCGGGATGAGGACTTCGCCACGGAAGTGAAAGCCTTTACCGAAGGGCGGGGAGCCGATGTGATTCTGGACATGGTCGGAGGCGACTATATTCAGCGTAACTTCAAAGCCGCCGCCCCGGAGGGGCGCATTGTCAATATCGCCTACCTCAAGGGCAGCAAGGCAGAGGTGGACTTTATGCCCCTGATGCTCAAACGGCTGACCCTCACCGGTTCGACCTTGCGGGCGCAAGGCGCCGCCGTTAAAGCCGCCATTGCCAAGGAACTGGAGCAGCGGGTTTGGCCCCTCATTGCCCTGGGAAGAATCAAACCCCAGGTTAACCACCGCTTCGCCCTGGCAGAGGCGGCCCAAGCCCATGAACTGATGGAGTCCAACCAGCTCATCGGCAAAATTATTCTGGTGCCTTAAGCGTTCAAAGTGAGATACCCCATGAAGCAACCAGACGACACATCGACGCAGGCCCTAACGCCGGGCCGGTACCGTCACTACAAAGGCAAAGATTACCAGGTGCTGGATGTGGCGACCCACAGCGAAACCGGCGAGACGGTGGTGGTCTACCGCTGCCTCTACGGTGATTACAGCTTATGGGTACGGCCGCTGTCGATGTTTACCGAATCCGTGGAGGTGGCCGGAGAGACTGTTCCGCGCTTTGCCTTTGTAGCGCCCATGGAAAAAGAAGACCTATGGGCGGGCCAGTAGTGAGCGACCTGGCCACCTCCGATGAACACTGGATGCGACGAGCCCTGGCCCTGGCCGAGCAGGGCGCCGCGCTGGGAGAAGTACCGGTGGGCGCCGTGATTGTGCGCCACGGCGAGGTGATCGGCGAGGGTTTTAATCAACCTATCAGTGCCCATGACCCCACCGCCCACGCGGAGGTGGTCGCTCTTCGGAAGGCCGCCCGGCGAGCGCAGAACTACCGACTGCCGGAAACCACCCTGTACGTTACGCTTGAGCCCTGCACCATGTGCATCGGCGCTTTGATTCATGCCCGCGTCGGCCGACTGGTCTACGGCACCACAGAGCCCAAGGCCGGCGTGGTGGAAAGCCGCAACCAGCTGGCCCACACCCCCTACTACAACCACCTGATGGAAGTGGAAGGCGGCGTTTTGATGGAAGTCTGCCAGCAACAGCTCACCGACTTCTTTCGCCAACGCCGTGCCGAGGCAAAAGCCCGCAAGCGAGCCGACCCCGCCCTATGACTGAATACGACGTAGTGATTATCGGAGGCGGCGCGGCCGGCCTCATGTGCGCGGCCACCGCCGGCCAGCGCGGGCGCCGTGTGGCGGTGTTGGATCACGCCAACAAAGTGGGCAAAAAAATCCTGATGTCCGGCGGCGGTCGTTGTAACTTCACCAACTACGATGTCTCCCCGGACAACTTCATTTCCCGCAATCCGCATTTCTGCATCTCGGCGCTGCGCCGCTACACGCCCTACGACTTTCTGGAGCTGGTGCATCAATACGACCTGCAGTACCACGAGAAAACCCTGGGCCAGCTGTTTTGCGACCATAAATCCAAAGACATCCTGAATATCCTCCTGGCCGAATGCGACAAGGCCGGAGCACAGATCCGCACCGGCTGCTCCGTGGAGGCCATTGAACCCCTGGAGCCGACACCCGGATTCAAACTCACCACCCGCGAGGGGCTGATACAGTGCCAGTCCCTGGTAATCGCCACCGGCGGCCTCTCCATCCCGACCATGGGCGCCACCGGCTTCGGCTACGAAGTGGCAAAGCAGTTCGGCCTGCCGGTCACAAGAACCGACGCCGCCCTGGTGCCCTTCACTCTGGGCAGCCGATGGCTCGAGATCGCCCAGTCCCTCTCGGGGCTATCGCTGCGGGTCACCGCCGAATGCGGAGGGCAGCGGTTTGCCGAAGCCCTGCTGTTTACCCACCGGGGCCTGAGCGGGCCCGCCATCCTGCAGATCTCCAATTACTGGAAACCGGGCGATACCGTCACCATCGATTTATTGCCCGGCGAATCCCTGGAGCAACGGATCGAGCAATGGCGCCGCGACGGCCAGAAAACCAGCCTGAAAAATCGGCTGGCCCGGCTGCTGCCCAAGCGCTTTGTGGAAACCTGGCTCAGCCTGCCGATGTTCCCAGCGTCCATCCACCACAAGCCCCTGGCGGAGCTCAGCCGCAAGGAGATCAACGCCCTCTGCGAGGGTTTCCATCAATGGCAACTGATCCCGCCCGGCACCGAGGGCTACCGCACCGCCGAAGTCACCCGGGGCGGCATCGACACCGATGCCGTCTCCTCAAAAACGTTTGAAGCGAAAACGGTGCCCGGCCTGTACTTCATCGGCGAGGTGCTGGACGTGACCGGCTGGCTGGGGGGCTACAACTTTCAATGGGCCTGGGCCAGTGGGTACTGCGCGGGGCAGTATGTTTAGGTGAACTGAAGGAATTAAAACGAAGACAGTTTGAACAAAACGAAGACAATCTAAACCCTTGATCGCTCTATCTCTTTGTATTTAAAGGAGTTTAGTTTGTCTTCGTTTCTCAGAAGTGCCATGGGAATGACTCTCGATATATACCAGGTCGAACATCTCGACTGTATTGACCGCCCGTTTCCCGCCCTGTGTATAGCTGCGCCGACTGGTCGACCTTAGAGAGCGTCCAGCACCGTCAATTAACCAAGGAATTTAGCGGCTCGCTCAGCCTTCATTCATAATACGCTTCAGTTGTTTTGGTCAAAAAGTAGCCAACTTGTGCTATATATTTAAATCCCCGAAAAAATAGTGCACACTTTACCTAAAGGTGGCGCTCGCTTTTGCTCCTACGAAAACCATAAAACCAGTTAAATCAAAAACTTACGGGTGCCAGGGGAATAATAAGCGTGCCGAGAATCAAGATAAATCGCGCCAGCACACTTTTACCCCCAAGGTGAAATGGATAGTTGTCGAAAAATGCTTGAATTTCATTATCTTAACGTCGTTATCCCGCCTCTTCCTTCGGCGCAAAAGCGTGCTGGCTGGATATATAGCTGTTAGATTCAACGGAGAACTATGCCAGTGAGGCGTGTTAGATATAAACCAGCATTAAATTCTCAATGTTTGTGTGGATCAGGATTGAAATTCAAACGTTGTTGTTTCGGCGACAACGATGTTGCTTGTGGAAAAATGACCGACTTCGCTAGAGATTTGATGATTAGGAAAGATTATCGAACGGCGCTCAAATACGTTAGGCACGGAATTACCAATTACACAATTCTACATAAGACAAATACTGCTCCTTATATTACCAGCAATAATGAAGGTGTAATGTGGCTATTAGATATTGATATTAAAGCTCTCACTGAATTGACTGAATCCTTACTCGATTGTTATCGAGGCTTAAATGACTATCAATCATTTGAATATGACTTAGAAAGATTAAGGAGTAATATTTCTGATGTGCGCTGGCAAAGAAAGATTACGTACTTTCAGGTCATAGCTTCGCTAGGTGATCATTGGTCTGAAAAAGTAGGGAGAAGGGAGGTAAAAAAGTTAATGCCTCTAGATGAAGAGAGTGATGCTGACATTATCCAGCTATATCTTCATTTTTGCTCTGACGACCTTCCGTTTAAAAGAAATATAGATATCTTAGAAAGGCTTATTTCTCTAATCGAAAAGCCTTCGGAAAAACTTCAATATACTGTAGTCAAGGCTATAAAATATCTTTGTATAGGCGATGAGTCAGAATCTGAGAAGTTAATTGAACAAGCTATAAAAAATTATGAATTGACAGATTGGAGTAGTGATAATTCATATGGACACATGCAGCATGCGCTGGCAATAAGTTTATTGGCCGATCTAAAGCATTCTGCCAAGTTAAAGGTGCAGTCAATTCAAGAGTTTGAAGCTCTTTTAGAAAATCATTCGTGGACAGATTCAGGCATAGCCGATATACATTTTGAAATTGGGAAGTCTCTATTTCACATTAAGAAGTTTGAAGAGGCTATCGAGCAATACAGAAAGTCGTTAGAAATTGAGAACTCAGAAATAGTAAAGGTCTTCCTGTCTCAAGCGCAGATTGAGTTAAATGATGAGGGTGCAATCTGCACAATCAGGGAAGTAGAAAAGAACCTTTCTGAATTATCTGAATCAGAGCTATTGGATTATATATTTACCTATGCTGCTATTGGTATAGCGTTTAAACAGAAAGACATGATCGAGAAGTCTTTGGGTTATTTGAGTGAGGCCTCTCTGTTAGCTCCAGTTTTCGAAAAACAAAAATCAAAGCTGGTTTCAGAAATATCATTACTATATAAAACTGGTGAGCTAGAAGGAAAAAGCAATTTATTAAGTACGTTAAAGAGATTGTTCGGACTAACAACTAGGTACTTAATTTTACAGCCAAATATTGCTGGGCTGGGTGTAAATATTAACAAGATAGCAGACGATTTAGCGTCAGAATCTAACAAGAAAAAGCAGTCGGACGAGTAAACGCGCCGCTGTTTTTAACGTTATCTGCCAAGGGAAGTTCGTTGATGACTGATGATTTTGAGAGGAGGCTCTGGCTCTCCACAGTTCCGCTTGTGTCTACTAATGCTGGTGGGACGCCAACCGGAATCGCGTCAGGGTGTTTTGTAAGATATGGCGGTAAGAAGTTACTGCTGTCCGTCCAGCACGCTACTGGTAATGGCGCCGTATGGGCTATTCAGCAGCAGTATGTTCCGAACAAAGGCGCAGAATTGTACAGGTTAGGTGGCATCAACTTCTTGATGAAGGCGAATATACACACAGCGGAGGTGATGGATGTCGATTTCTCGTACATTGAGGTACCGGAAACAACATTCGCTAAGCGCCAAGAGATTGATCCGCATACCTTCAGGATAATTTCAGAAGAGCTCATCTCGGAGCTTTCTCCTTCTTTAGAAATCTTGCCTTATAGTCACACAACGTATGGCTTTAGTGGACTGGTTCAGGCCTCACTGGAGCAATACGGCGGGAAAAATTGCTTGGTCACCGAGGTGCGCGTTTACACAGGACTGGAATATTTGCGAACTGACGGCGACTACCATTACTTCAAGTTGCCTTTCGCGCATCCTGGGCATGAGCAGTTCAAAGGTTGTAGTGGTGCACCAATTATCAGTGAAGATGGAGAGCTAGTCGCTCTGGTTTGTGGTGGAAGCACTCAAAGCAACGAATTATGGGGGATCTCATTGAAAGCCTATAAGCTTCCTGTGGATATCCTTGTTCAAGGTATTTAGCAGTTGGTACATAACCAAGCAATTAAATGGCTCCCTTTGGTCGCCGGACGCTCGTTCCTCGCGCCGTTTATTGCGGGCGCTGGCCCTATTAACTAGGAATCTCGTCATGGATAGTCCCAAGCCATTTCTTACAGAGATCTTTCACCAAGTCGTAGATCTAGGTGATGACAGAGCTCTTTGTGCCGGTTTTGAACGGCAACAATGGCGCTCCGACCAATTAGCTGATCACGTTCTTGAATGGCTTCCTGAATTTGCACTTAAACATTCCGAATTGGAAGACCTGAGCCACTCCAATGCAATGAAGTTAATCCGTCGCGCGGCCAAGACGGTGTATCAATCTGAAAAATATGAGAAGCGCGGGGAGTTTGGTGAAATTATGCTGCATATCGCAATGCGCCAGTTATACGACACCCTGCCTGCAATTAGCAAGATATTTTACAAAACATCTGCTAACGAGACCGTCAAAGGGTTTGATGCTGTCCATGTGGTTAGAGGTGAATCGGGACTAGAGCTATGGGTAGGCGAAACTAAATTCTATCGTTGCTTAAAAAGTGCCATCAGAGACGTCGTCTCTGAAATCGTAGACCACCTGGAAACCGACTATTTGCGATCTGAGTTCATCTTCATTGCCAACAAAGTTGACCCGAGTTGGCCCGAAGCAGAGGCTCTAAATGCATTGATTGATCAATCATCGTCAATCGACGAAGTATTTTCCTCTATGTGCATCCCAGTCCTCTTGACGTATGAAAGCCCTGCGACTTCCGGAAGCACGAAAATAGATCAGAAGTATCTAGAAGAAATCGAAAATGAACTGACTTCAGAGTTCGCCCGGCTGCGAACATCTCTCTGTGAGAAATACAAAGGTAAGTACCAAGAAGATTTTGGTATAACGCTCCATGTGCTCGTTATACCTCTCGCGGACAAAGACTCATTTATACAGAGCTTGGATAAAAAGCTCAAGGGGCTCCAAGCATGATTTCAGCAGGTGCGCTTCGCGATAAACTTAGCACGGCTGGCTGGGCAGACTCTCCTTTTGAGTTACTTGCGCAGCTCTCCAGTTTCGTCTCACGCGATCCAGATGTTGGGCGAGAGCTAACGATTCGAGCATTGAATAATCGTGAATTCCTTTCAGAACAGTACCGACCGATTTTGGATGAAATTACCGCCAATACGGGCCTTCATCCATATATTGTCAATAATCTCAAAGAGTTGTCGGCGCGCACAGCTCTGCTTCGTGCAGCACACGAAGCAACTGGAGAGATGGAGGGATACGTCATTCATTCCGCGCAGGCAAAGATCCTGTCGTATCTGGTCGCCGGCGAATCAGTCGTGCTCAGCGCGCCCACTTCTTTTGGCAAAAGCTTATTAATAGATTTAACAATTGCCTCCCGGGAATTTGAAAACGTGGTTCTACTGGTTCCTACGTTAGCCCTTGTGGAGGAAACCCGCCGTAGGATGGCTCGATTTTCACATCGATATTCCATTATCACGGCAACTAATCAGGAACTGTCTGACAAAAATATCTTTGTGCTCACGCAAGAAAGATATTTGGCAATGAGAAATGAAATTACCACCGTCGATTTCTTCGCAATTGATGAATTTTACAAGTTATCGATCTCGGATGACGGAGCACGCTCGACCCAACTAAACGAAGCTTTGTTGCATCTGATGCGGCTTTCTCCTCAGTTCTTCATGCTTGGTCCTTCAATTCACGCGATACCAGATGTCGCTAGCGAAAGACTAAACTGTCGTTTCATTGCTGAACGTTTCCAGACCGTCGTAACAGAACTGGTTGCGCTTTCAAAAAAGCCAAACAAGGATGAAGCATTAGCACGTCTGCTTGATAATATTGAGGGTCAAACGCTGGTGTATTGCCAATCGCCGTCGAGTACACGAAAAGTCCTGGCGAAGTACTTGGAGCTACGTGAAGTTCCCGTAACCACTAACACCGAACTTTTGGAAGCCGCTGATTGGACTAGCAAGAACTTTCATGAGGAGTGGCTTGTTTCGGTTGCTCTTAAACACGGTATTGGCATTCATCATGGCCGCCTTCCTCGATCGTTGGCTCGTTTTATGGTTCGAGCCTTTGAACGCGGGCTTATTAATATCCTCCTGTGTACTTCGACTTTGATAGAGGGGGTAAATACTTCAGCAAAGAATGTAGTCGTATTCGACAATAAACTCGGAGGAAACACGAAAAAACACCTCTTGGATTTTTTTACTTTCAATAATATTAGAGGACGCTCTGGGCGTATGTTTGAGCATTTTATTGGAAACGTCTACTACTTCGAGACACCTCCGCAGGAGGAGTTGCCCTTTGTCGATATTCCCGCAATAAACCCTACGGAATCGACGCCAAGTAGTTTGCTTATTCAAATGAACGAATCTGATATCCCAGAAAGCTTAATGCCTAAGTACCAAGATTTCAGAAGCAATAGCTTTATAGAGTTTGACCAACTTAGGGCAATGTCGGGGATTGAGCCCGAAATGGTTATTGATACAGCTCGTTACCTGTACGAACTTCCTATCCAGAAGCTTATTGCGTTTTCATGGTCAAACAAACCTCAGTATGACGATCTAAAGGTAACTTCAGAGATCATCTGGGAGTACTTGGGGGGGAGCGTGTCGGCAAAAAGATCAGCAATTTATTCCCATAAGATGATGACTTTTTGGCTTTGGGAGCTTTACAGATCCAGGAGTGTCAGCAAGTTCCGACGTCAGATGATCGTAAGTCAAATACAGAATGGTAAAAAGCCTGATGACGCCGTAGAGAATGTTCTCGCTTTCCTAAGAAACTGGGCATCTTTCAATTACCCGAAGTACTTATCGTCACTGAATGAAATTGCGAATGTTATTTTGCTAAAAAGAGGGGTTTCTGCGGCAAACTACATTCCTTTCGCGGCGCAGATTGAGCATTTATTCCAGCCGACAGCATTCTCAACGCTAGAAGAATATGGCTTACCTTCCGAGATTGCCCAATCATTGGCCGACAGAAAGGTTTTTTCAGGTCAAGATGGGTTGGATGTAATTGTGAACTCCCTAAGACGCCCTGACTTGATGAGGTTTGGAGCGACGCAATTCGAGAGAGGAATGATCGATGACTTCCAGATTGGCATTATGGGTCGACCCTCAAAGGACTAACACGCCAGGCACGGCGACGGATTTTACATTCCGGCTTCGCATTCACTACAAAGCCGCGTGCTGGCGGCGTTAGACGGACGGGAGAAACTGCTTTGTTCTGTTTAGATAGAGATATTTACTTCCGATGCGGCCACTGCTCGGAAGAGTACGTAGTGCCGTCCGAATCGATAAATATATTTGAAACAGGTGACTTTGGCAATGTTCAAACGACGGGATTCCCATGTCCGTCATGTGGTAGACCTGTTGCTTTTGGATGGTCTCTCTGGGCCGATGAATCTCAGTCTTCGGGCGCTTTAAGTTTTGTATGGCGAGTAGTTTCTAATTTTATGGAGATACTGGATAATGTCCAGATTATTTTTGATCCGGTTTTCATTTCTAAAGTAGGCGGGCTATCAGCTTTGGAGTACGGCAGGGCCTTGGAATGTATATCTAGGCTAAAGCGGGATCTGAATCTAATTAGTGCCCGTCCATAAACGAGTAAGCCACTGAAAATACAGGGAAAATATCGATTGGAGGGTTA
>NZ_JBDLLG010000018.1:0-109150 GCF_039822625.1 Marinimicrobium locisalis | reverse complement strand
TGGAAAGGCGAAGACGGCTTTATGTCATTTGTCTGGGCATCGGTGATCAGTTACAACCTGACGAGGTTGGTCAGGTTGAGCAGCGGATAGCGTTGCGACTGATTTAAATAGCGCCGGGGAAGAGTGGTCAGCAAGGGGTTGGCAGGGAGACGGCTGCGTTGCACTTGTCAAATTGGATGCGTTTTGAGCAGTTGTGGCGGAAGAGTCGCCGCCCCCAAAGTTGGGAGCAGCGTAGTGCTGACAGCCAATGAGGAAAACCGGCAACTATCTGAAAAATTGCCGTTTATGGACGGGCACTAGATAGCTGCTCTCTATGTCATTAAGCCGAGTTTTGATAATGCCCAGATCACGACGATAGTCAGTGTATAACTGAATGCCCGTCGCGATTAGAGTAATGAGGGAGCTAAAGAAAATGATTAGAAATAATAATCGTTTCCCTATTCCCAGACCCTTATAGGCGGAAAGAGATATATAGCGGAAGTACTGCCACATCATGCTGAACTAGAAGTCATACTTGTCGGTAATCGCCTTGAGTGAGCCATCCTTGCCCATGGAGCGAATGGCTTCATTGAGCACGGGGAGGAGGTCCAAATTGTCTGATTTCCGAGAACATTGGAGCATCAGCGGGACGTCCGATAGTTTAACAGGCGGCGCCAACATGTCGTACATATTGTTCTTGCGGGCAATATAAAAAATGGTGGGAACGGCGCCAGCGACGCCATCGACTCGCCCGCGCTGCAGTTTGTGTAGGGCAATGAGGTAATTGGTGTCATGCTCTACCTGCAAATTAAAATCGCCCTCCAGTACCTGGGAAATCGATGACCCCCGGGGAATCGACAGGCGCTTGTTGCGCAGGGCCGAGCGAGTCCCCAGCGGAGAGTTTTTAAGCGATACCACCCCAATGTCGTGGGTGACCAGGGTTTCGCCATGAACCACAAGGCTTTTGTCTCGCGGTATGGACATGGCGCAGTCATGGCTGCCCGTTTCCATTTCCCGGTCAATGCGGGCAAAGGGCGTCAGTGCCGTCTCGATATTGAGGCCCGTTCGTTGTTCCAGAGCCTCGACAATTTCCACAAAAGCGCCAAAGGGTTCACCGGTTTCAGGGTGCTTGGCGGCCCAGGGTACCGCGTCAATGGTGACGAAGGTCACAGTTTTGCCTTCGGTCGGCTCCGGCGGTTCAGTATGACCCAGGCTGGAAAGGCCGAGTAGAGGGAGCGATAAAAGTAAGGCCCGCATATATGTATTATAAATGTGCATTAACGCACTCCGTTTCCGAGTTGTCATATTTTTCTGTATTACTTCACGCGTTCCACGACTTATTAGCAGTGTCTTTCGTGGGGCCGTTTCCCTCGGATTTTGGGGGTAACGCTGAATCAATGAGTACGACGAATAGTATAAGGCTTAAAGGTCTTCGCTGCGAATTTTCGCGCAATCATTTAACGGCTAATTTCCACTCACTTTCAACGAAGGAAAAGCCAATTAATTCATGGGGTTAGACGTAAATTTGACGCCTAAAGACCGGTGGGGTGAGGGGTGAAGTGCCGTTTTGGGGCTTTAGAGGACGCTTTTTTGCAAGAATGCAAGGGCGTGACAGCGTTTTGACGCTGCCGTGTTATTTCATTCTTGTTAATTTTTGAGGTGTTCTATTATGTCTAATCGTATTCTGTTGGTTGTAGGTGACAAATTTGCGGCGTACGCCCGTGGGAAAGATGTCATTACCTTGTCAAACTTGCGGGGTTTGTTGACGCTTTCTATCCCTCTGCTGTCCCACCAAGGCCGCACCGTATTGGTGCCAGGCCAGGGCCTAAATGAGGAGGCGGTTAGCCAGCTATTGGAGGACGCAAGCCAGTCCCCCAATCTCTCCCATTTTGACTTCAGCCTCTGGCACAACCTGCCCAAGCGGGCACCCATAGCGCTTACGCACAAGCACCGCCCTGAAAACGTTCTGGTTTCCACCCCAACTCGGTTGAATGCCACCGAGTTTCAAATGCACCTAATGGTGGACGAAGATTGTGAACTGATGGGCGATCATCTCAGCGGCCAACACGTTCAGGGTATGGTGTTGATTGAAGCCGCGCGTCAAGGGATGTTGGCCATCGCGGAAGCTTACCTTATGCCAGAAAATGGCATCGACTACTCCTTTGTGTTTGAGGCCCTGTCCGTTCAGTACAGCCACTATACGTTCCCGCTGGGTGCTGTGATTGAAGCGAAGATGGTTGAGTGCAGTACCGACAACCCCAAGCGGCTGCACTTTGCGGCTGAAACCGTGGTGAAGCAGTGCGGGCAAACCGTCTCAGAGTTCACTATGTCGTTCTCAGCCATGGAACGTTCTCGGATCAATAAGCGCGAAGGCATGATGGCGTCAAAGACGCAAGCTCACTTTATGCGTGAAGTGGCGGCCAACTTGGAAAACCAAGAGCTGGACATTCAGAAAGTAGAGAACCTATAAGGAGTCGAGCCATGAAATATGAAGAAGAAAAGCGCATCGGTGGTACCTGTGCGTTCTTTGATGTGGATGAAACGCTGATTTCCGTCAAAAGCATGCTCAGCTTTCAAACCTTCTGGTATGACCGGATGGGGGATGAGCTCGGGCGAGCCCGCTACGAGAGAGATTTACGTCAGCACTCGCACTCGGGGGCGTCCAGGGAGTTCCTCAACCGCCTTTACTACCAGCACTTTTCGGGTAGGGACCCCGAGCGGGTAAAGGCAATGGGCCAGGAATGGTTTGAGCACCAGCGACATTTGGCGGCGCCCTTCTATCACCCACGGCCGCTGGCGGAGCTGCAAATGCACCAGCGCCAGGGGCGTGAGATTGTTCTGGTCTCGGGGTCATTTCCCGCTCTGCTTGAACCGATCGCCCGGGAATTAGGAGTGCCACACATTCTCTCGGCCCGGCTGGTTGTACGCGAAGGGCTTTATACGGGAGAGGTGTTGTCTCCGCAAACCATCGGCTCGGGCAAGGCGGAAGCCATCGGTGAGTTTCTGTCAGAGCGGCAGTGTAACCCCGAGCGGTGCTATGCCTATGGGGATGATATTTCCGACTTCCCCATGCTGCGAGCAGTGGGCTGCCCCACGGTCGTCAATGGCGCTCGGGAGTTGGAGGCGAGAGCTCGCGCGATGGGTTGGCGAGTGATGGCGCCGATGTGAGGTAGAACCTGATAAATAGTGAACCTTGTCGCAAAGGCGACCCTTTAGCTCCCGCCAAAAGCGGGAGTTTTTTTAGGGTTCGTTGGCCTGCCCGGCTTTGGACATCGGGGTGGCCTCAATCGACTGTTCCAATAACGGGCGTAGCCGGTCCATGGGAAGAGGGTGGCTGAACAGATACCCCTGAGCCTGGTCGCAGCCGTGAGCGCTCAGAAACTGGCGTTCCTGGTCTGACTCAATACCTTCTGCCACGATCTCCATCCCCAAACCGTGTCCCATAGTAATAATCGTATCAATCAGCCGGGCGGTGTTGCTATTGACCCCGATGTTGCAAACAAAACTGCGGTCGATCTTTAAGGTATGGAAAGGGTAGTTCTGCAAATAACCAAGGGAAGAATAGCCCGTGCCGAAATCATCAATCGATAAGCGTACTCCCATTTGGCAAAGCGCCTCGATATTTTGCTGCGTGGCACTGGAGTTATCCACCAGCATACGCTCAGTAATTTCCAGCTCCAATTGCTGGGGCGCGACGCCGTGAGCGGCTAGTTGCTCCTCTACATTTTGGTGAAAGTCGGGAACCTGAAGTTGCTGGGAGGAAATGTTTAGAGACAGACGCAAGTCGCTTCCGCCGCTGGCCAGCCAGGGGGCGATGCTGCGTAGCGCCGTTTTCAGCACCCAGTTGTCCATCGCCTGTATCACGCCAATCTCTTCCGCTACTCGGATAAACCGGTTGGGAGCCCAAATGGTGCCATCGGGCTGGCGCCAACGAACCAGGGCTTCGAGCCCGGTGATAAAACCGTGCTGCAACGAATAGATCGGTTGGTAATACAGTACGAGCTCGTTTCGCTTCAAAACTTCGCGAAGCCGTTCTTCCAGTTCGAGACGCTCGATCAATTGCCGGTTGATGTCTTCGGTAAAGAAGTGATATTGGTTACGCCCTAGGTCCTTGGCTTTGTACATGGCCAGGTCGGCATTCCTTAGCACCAGGTGGGGGTTTTTGCCGTCTTCCGGGTAAAAGGCAATGCCGACGCTGGCGGTTACTCGGTACTGCTTGCCAATGATGGTAAACGGGCGCTCGAACTGCTGAACGATGGCTTCGGCCACGCGCTGGGCCTCCCGGGCGGATTCTACCTTGGGGAGGATCACCACGAATTCATCTCCCCCCATGCGAACCAGCGTATCGCCGCCGCCGATGCAGCCGCTCAATCGACCGGCGGACTCTTTTAAGAGGTTGTCACCGATGCTGTGCCCGAGGCTGTCGTTGACGTTCTTGAAGTGATCCAGGTCAATGACCAGCAGGGCGCATTTGTGGCCATTGCGATTGGCGCTCTCCAGCGCCACGTTGAGCCGGTCTATCATCAGGACGCGGTTGGCGAGCCCGGTGAGCTGATCATAGTGAGCCTGGCGCAGCAGCTGTTCCTCGTAGCTGCGGCGCACCGTAATGTCCTCTTTGATGACCACATAGTGGGTGATCTGCTCATCCGAGTCGGTCAGGGGGGAAACGCTGACCTGTTCCCAAAGTAGCTGGCCGTCGCGCCGGGCGCTGCAAAACTCACCGCTCCACTCCCGGCCGCTGCTGACCGTGGACCACAGCTCGGTCAGGGCGCTGGCACTGTCCTGGTCGAGCAGCGTGAACCCTAGGTTGCGGCCCGTAGCCTCTCCGGCGGTGTAGCCGGTTAGCTGCTCGAAACGGGGGTTGACGTACTCGATCTGGCCTTCGGGGTTGGTGATCACCACGGACACCGGGCTCTGCTCCACGGCGCGCGACAGCACCCTCACGCGTTCTTCGGCCCGCCGGCGCTTGCGCCGTATCTCTACCTCGCGCAGCTCCCGCTCCACGGCGGGTAACAGCCGGGCGAGGGCGTACTTGTCCATGAAGTCGTGCGCACCCTGTTTGAGCAGGGCGACGGTGTCTTCCGCCTGAACGGCGCCCGACATAATGATGAAAGGGATGTCGAGGCCGCTTCGCTTGAGGGTGGCGAGGGCGTCTTCGGCGCTAAAGCGGGGGAGCCGGTAGTCGCAGATAATCAGATCCCAGTGCTCTCGGAGCGCCTCCTGTAGCTCCCCGGCCGTTTCCACCCTGAGGGACTGGGGAGCGAATCCGCCTCGCATGAGCTCGGCGGTGGTCAACTCGGCGTCGGCCTCTGAATCTTCAATGAACAGTACTTTCAACGGTTTAGCCATGCATGGTCCGTAAGTGTCGACGGAGACTGGTAATCTAGCCCAAGCTATCCATTTTACACAGGCCTGCCTATGAGTCGAGCCCGAAAAACCCTTCGTCACCTCCTTCGTTATTACTGTAGCTGCTTACCCGGGAAAACGCGAAAGGTTGCTCGTCGCCTCCAAAGTAAGCGCCAGCCTTGGCGGAGAGGGCTTTGTAACAAAAATGTCACTTAAAAGACATAGAATAGTCACCTGGTGGACACAAATACGACATCCAAATGACATGTTCGGCCCGAGTTGCGTAAAATACGCCCGGCCCGAGGAGACCCTCGTCCGAGCGTCCCATCCGTTTACTTATCGGCTTTCGGCGCGATAAGCCCTTACTGAAGAGAAAATAGGAGCTTTCATGAAAAAAGTTTTGGTGCCCCTGGTACTGACCGCCAGCTTTCCCGCTGTGGCGGTGGCTGATGTTCAAGTCTACGGCAAGGGCAATGTGGCCTTACAGCACGCCGATGAAACAGGCAACAGCAAGGCAGAGCTGGTGAGCAACAGCTCCCGAATCGGAGTCAAGGGCTCCGAATCCCTAAGAGAGGGGCTCGAAGCCATTTTCCAGTTTGAGTATCAAACCAACGTCGATGACGGTGGTGGTGATGGCGAAACCTTCAGTCAGCGGAATATTTACGTGGGACTGCGGGGCAAGGCCGGTACCTTGCTGGCCGGGCGGATTGACACCCCTTTGAAGAAGGCGCAGAACAAGGTGGACCTGTTTAATGACTTGGAAGGGGATATTAAATACCTTTTCGCCGGTGAAAATCGCCGCAGCAACCAGGTTCAGTACCGCAGCCCGGTGGTGGGGGAGTACTTCTCCGGGGCTATTGGCTACATCACCTATGAAGAAGATGGTGTTGACCCTGGTATTTCCGCCTCGGTGAGCTACGACCGGGGGCCGTTGTATCTGGCCGCGGCAGTGGACCGGGACGTGGTGATGGAAGAGGGGGCCGTGATTCCCGATGCGGACGTGGCACGCTTTGTGGCGCGATATTCAATTTCCGTGGTTCACGTCGGCGCGTTGTTTGAGACCTACGATGACGGCTTTATCGATGAAGATGGCGCTCTGGTCTCGGTTCTGTGGGACCTGAATGAAAACTGGGACCTGAAGGCTCAGGCGGGCAGCTCGGATATCAATAACGGCGGGGGCGAGTCGGTCAGCCTTGGCGCGGACTACCGTCTGAGCGCCAAGACCAAGCTCTTTGGCTATTACACCAACGAAACCAACGACTGGGGCTGTGGCGGCGTCGGTTGCGATAATGACTACTTGGGCGTAGGCATGGAGCTCAAGTTCTAGCGGCGGAGTCGGCCCCGGGGCGTAGTGACCTGTCCCGGGGCTAACACTTTTTAACAGACCAATGCTATTATCCCCCGTTACACTGGCGTACAGGAGTTGTGCCCGAGTCATCGCCGCGCTAAGGACGATACGAACCCGGCCCTCCCTGAATCAAATGTCTTACAGGCGAGCCTCCGGCCGCCGGCTTAAATCGAGGTAGTGTTAGTGATCACCTTCCGCCTGGTTGACAGACCATGGACTAAGGTTGCCATGCTCTTGGCGTTATTGTCGATGGTCATGGTCCCGGCGCATGCGGACGAATTTGAAGACCCGTGGGAGGACTTCAACCGCAAGGTGCACGGATTCAACATGACGGTTGACCGCTTTTTCCTCAAACCGGTCACCAAGGCGTACCGGTTTGTGGCGCCTGAGGTGGTGGAGCTCGGGGTCAACAATGCCTTCCAAAACCTGAGTGAGGTGCCCAGCGCCTTGAATGGCGTTCTCCAGGGCAAGCCGGGGTCCGCGTTGCGCGATTCGGGACGCTTTCTGGTGAATTCCACGGTGGGCATTGCGGGGTTGTTTGATGTCGCTTCCCGGCTCGGTTTGCCAAGTGATGGTCAGGAAGATTTTGGCCAGACGCTGGGTTTGTGGGGGTTTGATCGCGGCCCTTATGTGGTCCTGCCGTTTTTTGGTTCAAGTACCGTCCGGGACACGGTGGGCCTGCCGGTGCAGTCGCTTATGTCCCCTATTTACCATATCGACCACACTCCGACCCAGAACAGCACGCTGGCCATGTATTACATCAATCGTCGCTCCCAGCTGATGGACCTGGAAGAGCAACTAACCGGAGACCACTACACCTTTATTCGCGACGCTTATTTACAGCGCCGGGAGTACCTGATTAAGGACGGTGAGGTGGAAGATAGCTTCGGCTCAGACATGGATATGTCCGAATATGGCGATTTCGACGAGGAAGAGGGCGACCCTTTCTGAGTCGCGACTCTTGGTTTCATCTGTTCGGCCCGCTCCCGCTGCTTTCGACTGGATGATTGCCGGTTTACTCGGTCCGCGGGCCGCTGGGATCCCTAGTGGAGGATCTCCAGTATCTCCAGGCCTATGCGATGAAGGCTCCCGTCCGATTCCGTTCGCACCACTTTGGTCTTGGCCCTCAGCGTGGGGCTGTGGCCGTGCTCAGAGGTGATGGTGACCTCTAGCTCGGTGCCGGGCTCCAGGTAGTGTTCGGTGGCAATTTTCATGCCGCCGCCGCTGAGCTCATGGCACAGACCCTCCGCCGCAATGCCGTTTCCCGTAATCTGGGCCCGTAGTGGCGTGTCAATCTTCATGCGGATGAAGTCTCTCTTCTCCTGCTGCGCTCTTTCGACCGTCATGTTCGGGCTCTCCAAGTGGTTGTGGCGAGGCAGGAACCCTTTTCAAGACCCTGCCTTACTCGGTTCCTGGTGCCTTAAAGTTAGTCCAAAAAACGCGCTTTGAACAGCTTGCGCGCTCTCCGAGAAGGGAGTAGTGTATTGCGCCTTATGCAACCCACGACTTTCCCGGTACCCGGACCGATCCAAAGATGACCGACGCGAGCAGAAAACTGCTGATCATCGACGACGATGCGCCGGTTCGCCAGAGCATAGTGGCCTACCTCGAAGATAGCGGTTTCGAGGTGCTGGAAGCCACAGATGGCCCCTCGGGGCTGGCGGCGTTTCGTGAAAGCGCGCCGGAGCTGGTGATCACTGACCTAAGAATGCCCGGTCTCGACGGGCTCCAGGTGCTCAAAACCATTCATGAAGAATCCCCCGACTTGCCGGTGATTGTGGTCTCTGGCGCCGGTGTTATGGGGGATGTGGTGTCGGCCCTCAGGCTCGGCGCCAGCGATTACCTGATCAAGCCCATCGTCGATATGGAAATGCTGGTGCACTCGGTGCGCCGGGCCCTGGAAAGATGCGACTTATTGGTACAAAACCAGCGCTATCGCGATAAACTCGAATTTGCCAACCGGGGGCTGCGCGAAAACCTCCGCGTATTGGAGCGGGACCAGCAAGCCGGTCGGCGCGTGCAACAGCGCTTGTTGCCTGAGCCCATGGTCACCCCCGAGGGGTACCACGTATCGCACCACATTGCGCCTTCCCTTTATCTCAGCGGCGACTTCGTGGATTACGCCTACCTTACTCGACGCTATGTGGCTTTCTATCTGGCGGACGTTTCGGGGCATGGCGCGTCCTCGGCGTTTGTGACCATCTGGCTCAAACATTTGGTCAGCCGTATGGTGAGAGAAGAGGGGCTTTTTTGCGACGCCCAGTCCTTTGAAGAAGGCGCGGGACAGATGCTTGAGCAGATCAACCGAGAACTGAACGAAACTCGTCTGAACCACCACTTAACTTTCTTTGTCGGAGTAATAGATACGCATACCCGGCAAATGCGCTATGTGGTCGCTGGGCATTTGCCAATGCCTATTCTGGTGACGCCGGAAGGCGCGGAGTTTCTGGAGGGGACGGGAAAACCCGTGGGAATATTTGCTCAGCCCGAGTGGCGCATTTACCGCTGCTCGTTGCCTGAGACGTTTTCTCTGGTGTGCTTTTCGGACGGGGTGCTGGAGGTGCTTCCCCCGAAAGCGTTGAAAGACAAGGAAGCGCAATTGTTGTCGCTGGTGGGCGACAACGGATCGAGTATGGCGTCGGTGTGCTCCGCCCTAGGGGTGGAAGGTGTGAGCGAAACACCCGATGACATCGCGATTCTGACGATTATCAAGAGGTAATGCCACATGCGACCCGGTCAGATTCTGGTAGCCGATCACGGAGGAGTTTATGTCATCAAAATGGTCGGTGACGTACGCCTTACACTGTGTATTTCATTCGATCAATTTATTGACACAATGTTTAGTCAGAATGATTTTTGCGAAGTAATGTTCGACTTGTCCGAAGCGGAAGCCATTGATAGCACCACGCTTGGGTTGATGGCCAAGATAGCCCTGCAGGGGAAGGATGAAAGAAATATTACTCCGGTCGTCTATTCCAACAATGACAGTATTAATCGGCTGCTCTACACCATGGGGTTCCAGGAAATTTTCAACATTGTGAACGACTTGGAAGCGCCCGTTACGCCGGCCCAGCCTCTGGAAGCGGAAGCCCCCGAAGAGCAGCAGGTCAAGGAGAAAGTGCTCGAAGCCCACAAGATTCTTATGGGGTTGAACCGCGAAAACCGTGAAACTTTTCGCAATCTGGTAAAAATGCTCGAAGAGCGATGACGGTTTGCGGTAGGCTTTGAGTTTTCGGCCCCCTTAGCGCCTGGAGCTTTATGCCCGGACCGTTAGTCTAGGGATGAACGAACTTAGTCCAAACACTTTGGCATCGCATGCAGATACCCGGCTATAAGATTATCGACACCTTGGGCGAAGGCGGGATGGCCCGAGTGTACCTTGCCATCCAAGAAAGTGTTGAGCGGGAAGTCGCGCTCAAAGTCCTTGACCCACACTTGTCCAAAGACCCCACCTTTGGCGAGCGCTTCATGAGCGAAGCGCGCATCGTCAGTCGCCTTGTGCACCCGAATATTGTCACGGTTTCCGACATGGGCGTGCACGAAGACTATCACTACCTGGCCATGGAATACGTGTCCGGACGTGATTTAAAACACCGGCGCTTCGAAATGAGCTTGCCCGAGTCTGTAAGGGCCGTTAAAGAAGTGGCGCGCGCGCTTGATTACGCGGGCAGCAATGGCTGTGTTCACCGTGACGTCAAACCCGACAACATCATGTTGCACAATGATGACGGCCGGGCAGTGCTGATGGATTTCGGTATCGCGCGTGTCATCGACCAAACCTCTTCCATGACCCAGACCGGCACCACCGTCGGCACTCCCCACTACATGAGCCCCGAGCACGCGCGCGGCGCACCAGTGGATACTCGCTCGGACTTGTACAGCTTGGGCGTGGTGTTATTCCTGTTGCTCTGTGGGCGCCTGCCTTACGACTCGGATTCGGCCGTCTCAATTGGGGTTAAACACGTTTCCGAAGAAATTCCACGGGTTCCCCGCCACTTGGTGGCCTTCCAGCCCATTATTGACCGTATTTTGGCTAAGAGTCCGGATGAGCGCTATCAGAGCGGTGAGAAATTTATCGAGGCGTTGGATCAGCTGACGCCCGAAATGCTGGTGGCGATGGAGCAGGAGGGGGAGCGCGCCCTTTATGAAGAGCTCGGCGGCAGGCCCTCCAGCAGGGGGGACTCGCCCACGCTACACCAACCCCAAGCGGTCATTGCGCAACACGAGGGGGACTTAAGAGAGGCCGACATTCGGCAGATGGAGCAGTTGTCCGTTAACGGCGAGGATCGGCCTTCACGCCCACCGCCCCAGGCCGCTTCGGATAGCTCGCGGGAAGGGCGGCGACGCGCAGGGTTGTGGAGCGTAATTCTGCTCTCCACCATAGGGCTCGGGGCTCTGTACCAATGGCAGGAGCCCCTCAGAGCGGCTTGGCAGTCGCACGTTATGCCATGGGTGGCCCGTGTGGCCGAGAATGTGCCAGCGATGGTTTCGGCGGACGACAAACTGCCGAATGGCCAGGTCGAGAGTGGGGAGGGCGGTCTCAAGGTGATGAGTAACGTTAACCCCGCGCTGCCTTTTGCCGGGTCCAAGTCGGATGAACAAAACACTGAGAAGGCGACCAACGAGAGGTCAGGTTTGGAGGTCGCGACGACAGAGGTGACCCCGCGGCGCCCCGTCTTTGAACCGCTTCTCGCCGAGCCTATTCCGTTGACGCCCCCGCCGAAAGCGGAGGAGATGTCGAGACAGCCCCCCTCAGAGTCGCCTTCGGCGGCCGAGACTGCCAAGGCTAAAGAAGAGGCTGACGCCGCGAAGCGAGAAGCTGAAGCGGCAAAAAAGAAAGCTGAAGCCGAGGCGGCGAAAAAGGAGGCCATCGCGGGACTGACACGCACGGCAGAGGAACTCGGCGCCCAAGGCGATTATACCGGCGCACTGGCATTGCTGGAGGAAGGGTTACAAACTTACCCCGACAATCCGAGCCTGATGGCCCGGCACGAAAAACTGCGTGAACAACGGGAACGGCGGCGTCGAAAGGCCGCCGCCGACAAAGCAAAAGCGGAAGAAGCTTCGCGCTTGGCCCAGGAGGTCGCGGCGATTGAGGAAGACTTGGCCGCCGGTCGTCTCGAAGAGGCCGGGGAGCGGTTGATGCAAGCCCGTGAACGCAACCCGGGCAGTGCAGAGTTGCTTGCACTGGAAGTGCAATGGCGCGACCAACAAGAATGGGAAATTCAACCGGAGATAAACCGGACCCGTATAAGTGCGCAGCCCCTGGAGAGCCTGCCCGCCGAGCAGACCAGTGTTATTTCCTCCAGGCGCGTGTTGCATGTGGGTTTCACTTACCGAAACTTCGACACGACAAGTGCGGTCATACAAGCTATGCTTTATGACGGCTCTCGTGAGGTACAGGTCGCTCAAGTCCCGGTTATTGTTCAGGGCTCCGAAGGAGAGGCTTCTTTCCGGATAGAGCGGCCGGTGAATGGCTTCGCCGAGGGCCACTACCACCTCGACTTGGTGGCTGATAATCGGACGTTGAGTTCGGTTTCCTTTCAAGTCAGTGATTGATTACCCCAAACAGCATTACGCGAGGAATTTCCATGACGAACAGGACGGTCTTGCAACGCCCGCTAATGGCTTTTGTACTCATGGCGCTAGCCCCGCTGATACTAACAGCCTGCGCTAATCAACCCGACATGCAGCAGTTGCGCAAGGAAAACGCCCAATTGGAACTCGAGCTCGAACGCAGTAGCGATAAGGTTAGCGTTCTCCGCGAGCGCGAGGATCAACTGGAAAAGGAGATTGAGGAGCGCGAACGAATGATCAATGTGCTCAGAACGGAAAAGTCTTCGCGGGTGGAGGAATCCGCCGAACTGCGGGGCTTGGTGCGGGAGTTTGTGCAGGGCCAGATCGATAGCTATCGCGAATTTCTACTTCAGGCCGATTTGTTGGATTACGTCGGCGGCGAACTGGTCAGCCGCTCGCGGCGAAATGATGAAGCCTTGACCCTTGTGGACTTGGCCCACCCCATTCCCAGACCGGGTACTTTGACGGGCGTGGCGGGCTACTTTGAAGCGAAGGGAGAGGTGACAGTGAGCGTCCTTCGTCCCGTGGAGGACGACAAGCTCGTCATTGTGTGGCAAAGCCCGCCGATTGAGATTGAGCAAAGCGGAGAGGCGCGCTTAAACTTTCCGGTGACCGTGGGGGTCGAGCCAGGGGATGTCATGGCGTACGGTTTCTCTGGCCCGGTGCCCGCTGGATATGATCGCGGTACGGGGGATACGCGCTTCCAGAAGGCGACTTTAACCGTCGGTTCCGTTATTGATCCCGAGGCGTTGAAAGGGGGAGGCGAGAACCGCTCGTATTCGCTTGGGGTTTTTGGCCTGCTGAACTAAGCCTAACAACCGGGGCTTAAAGGGTCCGCGCCCCCAAGGGAGCGGACCGAAAGGCGGCAGTTACTCTTCGCCGCCGCCCATTTTGGATTGTAGGTAATTTTGAATGCCGACCTTGTCGATGAGGGAAATCTGGGTTTCCAACCAGTCGACATGCTCCTCTTCGGATTCGAGGATATTCTTTAGGAGGTCGCGGCTACCGTAGTCCCGTACCGATTCACAGTACTCAATGCCGTCGCGCAGGTCCGGGATGCCAGCCAGCTCCAGCTTCAGGTCGGAAGCCAGCATCTCCTCGGTGTTCTCACCAATGAGCAGTTTCCCCAGATCTTGCAGGTTGGGGAGCCCTTCCAGGAACAAAATACGCTCGATCAACATATCGGCGTGTTTCATCTCGTCGATGGACTCTTCGTACTCATGGTCGGCTAGTTCTTTCAGCCCCCAGTCTTTGTACATGCGGGCGTGGAGGAAGTACTGGTTAATAGCCACCAGCTCGTTTCCGAGGCATTTGTTCAGGATTTCAATGACTTTAGCGTCGCCTTTCATAACCGTCTCCATCGATGGGTGGGCGATTGAACAGCGGGCACGCAGGGGTGCCCTCGATACAACGTTAAAGTGTGGGCGTAGACGGGGAGGGTGTCAAGCGGCGCTTTTTTTCTAAGTGCTTGATATATAACGAAAAATGAATAGTAATACAACTGATTTTCAATGCGCTTTAGGCGGTGCCGCCAAGTGTTTCTCAGGCGACGGCGTAGTAGAGCGGCTCCGCTTCGGCGTACTGGCGATTTTGAAGCGTCTCGTCAATCAGTTCACGTGTGAGGCAGGTGCATTTACCGCACTGGCTGGCCACGCCCAGCGCCTTGCGCAGCTTGCCAACGGTGGTGGCGCCAGTGTAAATGGCGTCTTTAATCTGGTGGTCAGTGATGCCCTTGCACACGCAAACGTACATGCGGGAAACTCCGGTAGCGCTCAAGATGTAACCAATGTAATGCTAATGAGAATTTATGTCAACAATATCTGAGAACAATTAACATTCGTATAGCTATCTTTGCTTTGGCGCTGATAGGTTGGCTTTATATAGTTTCTGGCTGTCAGGATGATTTAGAAATTCAATAGAACCGAAACCGTTCGGGCTGTATGATACCGACCTGTTACTCAATACATTGAAGCCGTGACCAGGAACCCTCCAAGGTGGCGGCTAAGTCTTTGTTTGGCCAAATGTTTATTGTCTGCTTCGCGGCATAGCGAAGGCCCAGACAGTAAGCGTTGGGGCTATTTTTCACCCTTAAATGTCCACTAAATCAGGAGATTGAACATGGGCGTATTAGTAGGCAAATCCGCACCCGACTTTACCGCTGCAGCGGTATTGGGCAACGGTGAGATCGTTGAAGACTTCAACCTGCACTCCGCTATCAAGGGCAAGAAGGCGGTCATCTTCTTCTACCCGCTGGACTTCACCTTCGTGTGCCCCTCTGAGTTGATCGCTTTCGATCATCGCGTCGAGGAATTCAAGAAGCGCAACGTAGAAGTGATTGGCGTGTCCATTGACTCCCAGTTCACTCACAACGCCTGGCGCAACACTCCGGTCGACGAAGGTGGTATCGGCCAAGTGAAGTACACCCTGGCGGCGGATGTTAAGCACGAAATCTGTAAAGCCTACGACGTAGAGTCTGAAGGCGGTGTCGCTTTCCGCGGTTCCTTCCTGATCGACGAGGACGGCGTTGTGCGTCACCAGGTGGTTAACGATCTGCCCCTGGGTCGTAACGTTGACGAGATGCTGCGGATGGTTGACGCGCTGGCGTTCCACCAGGATCACGGCGAAGTGTGCCCGGCCGGTTGGCAGCAGGGCGACAAGGGTATGGACGCCTCTCCGGAGGGCGTTGCCAAGTACTTGGGCGAGAACAGCGGCAAGCTGTAAACGGCCCCAAGGCACGCGCGGAAAACCCGGCTTTAAAGCCGGGTTTTTTTTGCGCAAAATTTGCGGACTCCCCGTCAGGGCTGGCTTTCAGAGCATTTCTGGGGCGGGCTCAACTTGCTTTGAACTCTAAGTTTCTCTATAGTATGTGGCCGTTTTTGGTCCATTCGGTGCTGTCCAGCCACCCCTCGGGTGAGGATGCACGGCAAGACGGTAGCGCGTTCCAGACATTGGCGCCGCTGGCGGGTCCGCCGGATGAAGCCATTCACCTTTTGATCACAACGAGGAATTTTCAATGAGAATTTTCGAAGAGATGGAGTCCGAGGTTCGTGGCTATGTGCGTTCCTTCCCGGTCGTTTTTGACAAAGCCGAAGGTTCAGAACTATTTGACGAGAACGGCAACCGCTTCATCGACTTCTTTGCCGGTGCGGGCACCCTGAACTACGGCCACAACAATCCGAAAATCACCGAAGCGTTGATCGAATACCTACAGCACAAGGGCATTGTTCACGGTTTGGACAAGGCCACCATTGCCAAGCGCGACTTCATGACCAAGTTCCGGGATACCATTCTGGCGCCGCGCGGCCTGCAGTACAAAATGCAGTTCACCGGCCCCACCGGTACCAATGCCGTGGAAACCGCCCTGAAGCTGGCCCGGATGATCAAGCGTCGCTCCAACATCATTGCCTTTACCAATGGCTACCACGGTCTGACCATGGGGGCGCTGGGGGTTACCGGCAACTACTTCTACAAAGACGAATCTTATGGCTCGCGCGCCAACACCGCCTTTATGCCGTTTGACGGCTTCCTGGGCGAAGGCGTCGACTCTATTGAGTACATGCGCAAGTTTCTTTCCGACGGCAGCAGCGGTGTCGACCTCCCCGCAGCCATCATCGTGGAAACCGTTCAGGGCGAGGGCGGCATCAATGTTGCCAGCGTTGAGTGGTTGAAGCGCCTGGAAGCCCTTTGTCACGAGTTCGACATCCTGTTGATTATCGACGATATCCAGGTCGGTAACGGTCGTACCGGTACCTTCTTCAGCTTTGAGCGTGCCGGTATCCATCCGGACATGGTCTGTCTGTCCAAGTCCATTGGCGGCGGCTTGCCCATGGCGCTGCTGCTGATGCGTCCGGAACTGGATCAGTGGTCCCCGGGGGAGCACACCGGTACCTTCCGCGGCAACAATCTGGCCTTTGTCGCCTCCACCCAGGCCCTGGGCTACTGGGACAATGACGACATGGGTAAGGTGGTCGAGTACAAGGGTCAGATCATCGAAGAAGAGCTGAAGAAGATGGCGGAAGATTTCCCAGAGCTCGAACCCCAGGTGCGCGGCGTCGGTATGGTCTGGGGGCTGGAAATGGCCACCGGCCTGGCGAGCGAAGCCTCTCAGGAAGCCTTTTCCCGCGGCCTGGTCATGGAAACCGCCGGCGCTGACGACCAGGTGCTGAAGTTCCTGCCCTCGCTGCTGATCGAGGAAGACATCCTGCGCGAAGGCCTCCAGGTCGTGCGCGACTCGCTCGCGGCCCTGGTGGAGAAACAGCGCAAAATGATCACCGGCGAAGAAAGCTAAAGGCCGCGTAACCGGGGCCCGTGCTTCCCAGCGCGCGGGCCCGTTTCCCCCTCCCGACACGGTCTCCTCCCTCTTTCGAAAGAGCGTCTAAAATACCGCTTGCCAAGTGCTTAAAACTTGTATTGAATCGCGCCCGCGATCGACAGCACAGAGCGCGTTGACGCCTATTTTTGCTCCCAAGGGGGTGTTATGACCGATTCGCCGATTCAGCTTCGGGACTACTACGACGAAGCCACTTTTGCACGGTTGAAGCAATTCGCCGACAGCAAAGACACACCGTTTGTGGTGATTGACACCCAAACCATCGCGCATCACTACCAGGCGCTGGAAGCCAACTTCCCCTACGCCAATATTTACTACGCGGTTAAAGCGAATCCGGCACCGGCTATCCTCCAGATGCTGGCGGAACGGGGGGCCAACTTCGATATCGCCTCCATCTACGAGTTGGACAAGGTGTTGCAGTGTGGCGTGACCCCGGAGCGCATCAGCTACGGCAATACCATTAAGAAAAGCCGGGACATCCGCTACTTCCACGAGAAGGGCGTGCGTATGTTTGCCACCGACTCGGAAGCGGACCTGCGCAACATCGCTCGCGCCGCGCCGGGGGCGAAAATCTATGTCCGGATTCTGACCGAAGGCACCCTGACGGCGGACTGGCCCCTGTCTCGCAAATTTGGCTGCGAAATCGACATGGCCATGGACTTGTTGATCCTGGCGCGCGACCTGGGTCTGATACCCTACGGTGTCTCGTTCCACGTCGGTTCCCAGCAGCGGGAAATTAGCAGCTGGGACGCGGCCCTGGGCAAAGTGAAGGTGATTTTCGAGCGCCTGAAGGAAGAGGATGGCATTGAGCTCAAGATGATCAATATGGGCGGCGGCTTCCCGGCGAATTACATGACCCGGACCAATGATCTGGAGACCTACGCTCAGGAGATTACCCGTTTTCTGGAGGAGGACTTTGGGAAGGACTTACCGGAGATCATTATCGAACCGGGCCGTTCGCTGATCGCCGATGCTGGTATTCTGGTCAGTGAGGTGGTGCTCATTTCCCGCAAGTCCCGCACGGCGTTGCATCGCTGGGTGTTTGCGGATGTGGGCAAGTTTTCGGGGTTGATCGAGACGATGGATGAGTCGATCAAGTTCCCGATTTACACCGAGAAGCGGGGCGAGCTGGAGGATGCGGTCATCGCCGGCCCGACCTGTGACAGTGCGGACATTATGTACGAGCACCACAAATACCCGCTGCCCCTGAACCTGGCCATCGGCGATCGCCTCTACTGGCTCTCCACCGGCGCCTACACCACCTCTTATAGCGCAGTGGAGTTCAACGGCTTCCCACCCTTGAAAGAGTACTGCATCTAGCCTTGCCTAATCCGCGCTCTACGTCTGAGTTACCCGTAGGGCGCGGTAAGCGAAGCGCACCCGCCGTAATTGCACCCGACAGCGGACCGAACGCGATGCTACCCCCAAGGTTTCTGGTCTCGACATCACATGTTTCGATGACGGGGTCCGTCAGGTTTTCCTGGGTGACAATCAATGCTAAATTGAGGCACTAAACGCACACACTTGGGAAAGGTTATGGCGGACGCGCAAAAGAAAATCGACTTGGAGCCCAGCTGGCTCAGCCACCTCGAGCCCGAATTCCAACAGCCCTACATGCAAAAACTCAAACAATTCCTGCTCCAGGAAAAACAGCAGGGCAAAACCATCTTTCCGCCCTCGAAGAACATCTTCAACGCCTTCAACTCCACCCCACTCGACCAAGTCAAAGTCGTCATCCTAGGACAAGACCCCTACCACGGCCCAAACCAGGCCCACGGCCTCTGCTTCTCCGTCCAGCCCGGCGTGCCCGCACCGCCGTCGCTGCAAAACATCTTCAAAGAACTCGAGCGGGACCTCGGCTGCCCCCGCCCCAGCCACGGTAGCCTCCAAAGCTGGGCGGACCAGGGCGTCCTGCTGCTCAACGCCACCCTCACCGTCGAACAAGCCAAAGCCGGCTCCCACCAACGCCAGGGCTGGGAGCAGTTTACCGACAAAGCCATCGACATCATCAACCGCGAGAGGGAAGGGGTCGTGTTTCTGCTCTGGGGCAGCTACGCCCAGAAAAAAGCCCACTTCGTGGACCGGCAAAAACACCTGGTCTTGCGCGCGCCGCACCCATCGCCGCTGTCGGCGCATCGGGGGTTTATTGGGTGTGGGCATTTCTCTCAGGCGAATCAGTATTTGGCGAGTCGGGGGGAGACGCCGATTGATTGGTGTTTGCCGGAGGGGTGATTTGTCGGGTGGCGTTTCACTTACCCGACCTACGCGTCGACAAAACTTTAGGAGTGGCACCGAGGCCATCCCCCTTCTGGAGCCGGTATCCAACGAAGCCACGAGCTACTTTTTCTTCTTGAACCAGCGCCGCTTGGGTTGGGTTAGCTCCTGGAGGTGCTCCTCGCGCTGCTCCTCCGAGATGTAAAAATAGAAATCATGCTTCGGCTTGCGGGCCAGCAGCGCACGGACCGGAGTCACCTGCTCAATCGTCAACTTTGGCAGCCCCGCCTTACGATCCGCGTTAAAACTCTGATTCCACTGAACCAACACATCCCGCTTCACCGTTGCCACAGCCAAATCCTCCGACTCCGCCTTCACCAAGCGAGCCGTCACAAACCCCATTACCGGTTCTGGACTGCCGTAATGGTCCACCAAAATCCCACTGCCCGTCAGAACAATCTTGTAGTGCATCATAAGTCAAAAGCATCAATCCAATTCGGCATCCCGCCCAGCGCCGCTAGAGCCGACGTACAACGGAGCCGTAGAAGGCATAGAGTCGAACAGCTTGCTGAAATGCTGCTGTATGCGGGCAATATTCATCAGCGACAAACCGCTGGAAAAACCGAACCACACATAAAGACCGTTCAGGTCGCGGAACATAGGCGGCACATGCCGGGGAGCGGAGATTACACCCTCCAGGTAGCGTTCGTACAGTACGGGAAGATCATCCAACGTCACCTTCCCCACAAACAACATCGGAATAATCTCCGGTACCCCCGACTGAATAGCGCTGCGGATGAAATTCACATTCTCCACAAACCCCCTCACATAAGAAATATCCTTGGTAAACACCGAGCCCCGGCCACCGGCCACCTGTCCGCCGCGAAACACCCGCTGAGTCACCCGGTAACTGTCATGCTCACTGATACCCTTATCCAAAAAGTACCGGTACACCTCGCAGAAATCGGCCCCCTGTTCCGCCAAATCCACCGCCACCACGCGGTCGCTCACGCGCCGGGCGCGCTGAGGGAAGGAGCTGAACGTCAGGGTCTCCATCAACACCGCCATCCCCTCCTGAATGGCGGTAATACGCGGCGACCCCACGCTCAGCCAGGTAGCCCAGGGCTGCTCCCGGCCATTGAGAGTGGTGCCGATATGCACCCAACCCTCGTGCACCTCCAGCACCTGAATATCCAACTCGGAAAAGTGCGCCCGGCGGTTCACTTTGATGCCATCGCCCCCGGCGGCGGCATCGGACACAATATCATCGCTGATAGCCACCCGAACCTGACCCCGCCCAAAATACCGGTCCATACGTTGACGTAGCATGGTAACGGCGGTTTCGGCGTCAATATCACTGCGATAGGGACGGTTGAGGTGCTCCACCGCCGGTAGTGAAAAGACCTCGCACAGGCGCTCACCCAGAGTGCGAAGGGTTTTGCGGTCCCCACGGATATGGTCGCTGGCCGAGCCGTATAGCTGTCGGCTGAAATCTCCGAACTCCGGGCGGCCCCGGTGGCGCAATAGCTGCACCACCAGTTGGTATTGCTCAACGGTGGCCTGCAGAATCTTCCCCAGTGCGTCTCCCCGGCCCAGCTGGCGCCGAATGTCTCTATCCAGCTCTAGCAGTTCCCGGTCGAGCTGCTCGGGGTCAAAGCCCAGTGGCTGCTTCTGGTAGTAGTCGGCATCGACACGGGGCAGGGCGCGGCCACCGCTGGCTCTGAATGCCTGCTCGATCTCCGGAGTCCACTTAATGGCGTCGAGAATACGGATGGGTTTTTGAAGGTTGACCAGCCGGTTGGAAAGGGTTTTCAGAGTGTCCAGGTAAGGCTGGGTGCGCATTCGAGGGGCTCGCGTTATTTAGGGCCCTAAATAGTGCTGGTCGGCCCCGGGTCAGTTTCAATGTGCTAGTCTAGCAGGCTGTTTAGAAACTACCTACGTCGGCGTTACGGGGCGGAATTGCTTGAGGAGAACACCCATGGCCTATCAAGCGCTGGAAACCTTGCACAAGCTGCACGATGGCTACCGGCGGGTCTTCCGGGTCGCCGGTCGTGAGCTGCTTTTGCTCCAGGAGGACGGGCGAACCTATCTTCTGACCAACCGCTGCCCCCATATGGACGCTCCGCTGCACAAAGCCAGCGTGGCCGGTGACCGCCTGCGCTGTCCGGCCCACGGCATTGAGTTTGACCTGCGTTCCGGGCAGGCTCTCAACGGCCCCGAGGGCTGTGTCGGACCGCTGAGCTTTGTCCCCGTCGTCTATGAAGGCAACACCCTGGGCGTCGATCTTTGAGGCCCGCCCCTTTAAATTCGCCGGCGTGCCCCTAAATAGGGAAAGCCTCCGCTTCCCCGCGGAAAACGGCCAACCCGGTTCTCGCTGGCGCCCCATTGGGTTATAATCGCGCGTTTTTTGGCCCTGTGCGGCATTGCCGGCGTCGCCAAAGACGTTGATCGCTCGCACGAGCGTTTGATTGAGGAACATCACAATGCCCATCTATGAATATCAGTGCCAATCCTGTGCGCATCAAATGGAAGCGCTTCAGAAGCTCAGCGACGAGCCCCTGGTGGACTGCCCGGCCTGTGGCCAGGCTAGCCTGAAAAAGAAAATCTCGGCCGCCGGTTTCCGCCTGAAAGGCGGTGGCTGGTACGAGACGGACTTCAAAAAGTCCAATCAGAAAAACATTGCGGGTGACAAAAAGGCCTCCGCCGCCAGCGGCGAGAGTAAAGCCGCCACGTCGTCATCCTCCAGCTCGGCGACCGGCTGACGGCCGGTCGGTAACCTTGAATTGAGATCGCAACAATAACGGGAACGCCTTATGCGCAGTGATTACTGTGGCACACTGACAGCCAAAGACATCGATCGGGAAGTAACCCTCAGCGGGTGGGTTGATCGCCGCCGGGACCACGGTGGTGTAATTTTTATCGACCTGCGGGACCGGGAGGGTATTGTTCAGGTGGTATTCGACCCGGATACCGGTGAACACTTCGATCTGGCCGATCGTGTTCGTGGCGAATATGTGCTGCAGGTCACCGGTAAGGTGCGGGCGCGGGACCCCGCCACGGTTAACCCCAATATGGCCACGGGCGAGGTCGAAGTCTACGGCACCGCCCTGACCATTCTCAACGAGGCGGAAACCACGCCCTTCCCGCTGGATTCCCACTCCTCCGTGGGCGAGGATGTGCGTCTGAAATTCCGTTACCTGGACCTGCGCCGGGCGGAAATGCAAAAAAGCCTGCGGTTTCGCTCCAAGTTGACCAATGTGGTCCGCAACTACCTGGACGAGCAGGGCTTTCTGGACATTGAAACCCCGATCCTCACCCGAGCGACCCCAGAGGGCGCGCGGGACTACTTGGTACCTTCGCGTACCCACGAGAGCAAATTCTTTGCCCTGCCGCAGTCCCCTCAGTTGTTCAAGCAGCTGCTGATGGTCTCCGGTTTCGACCGTTACTACCAGATCGCCAAGTGCTTTCGCGACGAAGACCTGCGGGCCGATCGCCAGCCGGAATTCACCCAAATTGATATCGAGACCTCCTTCATGGATGAGGACGGGATCATGGCGATCACCGAAGGCATGGTGCGCCAGCTGTTCACCGAACTGAAGGACGTGGACCTGGGCGAATTCCCCCGCATGACCTATGCCGAGGCCATGAAAAAATATGGCTCCGACAAGCCGGACCTGCGCATCCCGCTGGAATTGGTCGATGTGAAGGACCTGATGGGCGAAGTGGACTTTAAAGTCTTCTCCGGCCCGGCCAAAGACCCCAAAGGCCGCGTCACCGCTCTGAAAGTGCCCGGCGGCAATGAGAAACTCACTCGTAAGCAGATTGACGATTACACCAAATTCGTCAGCATCTACGGTGCCAAGGGCCTGGCCTACATCAAGGTCAACGACAAAAATGACCTGGAAGAAGGGTTGCAGTCGCCCATCGTCAAATTCCTGCCCCTGGAGGCCCGCAAAGGCATTCTGGAGCGCGTGGAGGCGGAAAACGGCGACCTGATCTTCTTCGGTGCGGACAAAGCCACCGTGGTGAGCGAAGCCCTGGGCGCGCTGCGCTGCAAGCTGGGCGAAGACCTGGACCTGTACACTCGTGACTGGGCTCCACTGTGGGTGGTCGACTTCCCCATGTTCGAAGAGGAAGACGACGGTTCCCTGAACAGCCTGCACCACCCGTTCACCGC
Source organism: Marinimicrobium locisalis (assembly GCF_039822625.1). Taxonomy (NCBI): domain Bacteria; kingdom Pseudomonadati; phylum Pseudomonadota; class Gammaproteobacteria; order Cellvibrionales; family Cellvibrionaceae; genus Marinimicrobium; species Marinimicrobium locisalis. The sequence goes on along the minus strand of NZ_JBDLLG010000018.1, from coordinate 86,179 downwards.
GCCTTCCTGCAGCCCGGAAGAGCTGGAAAAGAACCCGGGCGAGGCGCTCTCCCGTGCTTATGATATGGTTCTGAACGGTACCGAGCTGGGTGGTGGCTCTATCCGTATCCATAATCAGAACATGCAGCAGGCGGTTTTCCGTGCTCTGGGGATTGGTGAAGAGGAGCAGCGCGAGAAGTTCGGCTTCTTGCTCGACGCCCTGAAGTACGGTGCACCACCCCACGGCGGCCTGGCCTTTGGTCTGGACCGTCTGGTTATGCTGATGGTCGGCGCCAGCTCCATTCGGGATGTGATCGCTTTCCCGAAAACTCAGAGCGCCGCCTGCGTCATGACTGACGCTCCGGGCGCGGTGGATGACATCCAGCTGAAAGAGCTGAATATCCGCCTGCGCAAGAAAGAGAAGCCGGCGAGCGAGTAGGTTTATTTGCCAGTAAGGCAGTGAACCAGCGCCAGGGGTCGGGGTAACGCTTCCGGGACACGCTGCAAGTACGTCCCTGTAAGCTCGAGAGCGCTAGTCCCACGGCTCACGGTCCCGGAAGCGTTACCCCGACCCCTGGCTCACTGCGGCACTTCGCAAGAAACGTTGCCACTTCGCGGGGCCCCGTTAGCGAAGGCGCAGGGTGGCAGGAAGTAAGGTACTCCATCACCGCGAGATCTTGGGGCAAGTTGCTACGCCAGTACAGAGGTCCGGTGTGGGGTACACCCTTGCCGGACCGTGGAGCGCGGGATTCGCGACTCGAGCCTACAGGGACGTATTCACGGCGTGTCCGGCAAGGGTGTACCCCACACCGGACCGGACGTGATGCCACCACCATTAGCTCAAGAGCAAAAGACAAACAATCCAATAACAGAACGGTAAATGGAGACCATTTATGGCTGGCCATAGTAAATGGGCAAACATCAAACACCGCAAAGCCGCCCAAGATGCCAAGCGCGGTAAAGTCTTCACCAAAATCATTCGCGAACTTACCGTCGCCGCCAAAGGCGGGGCCGCGCCCGAAGACAACCCCCGCCTGCGCACGGCGATGGACAAAGCCCTCGCCAACAACATGAAAAAAGACACCATCGACAAGGCCATCGCGCGCGGGGCAGGGGCCGGTGAAGGCGACAACTACGAAGAAACCACCTACGAAGGCTACGGCAACAACGGCGTCGCCGTGCTCGTCGAATGCATGACCGACAACAAAAACCGCACCGTCTCCGAAGTGCGCCACGCCTTTAGCAAACGCGGCGGCAACCTCGGCACCGACGGCTCCGTGGCCTACCTGTTTACCCGCATGGGCCAGATCAGCTTTGAAGGCGTGACCGAAGAAGACATCATGGAAACCGCCCTGGAGGCTGGTGCCGAGGATATTGTCACCAACAGCGACGGCACCCTGGACGTGCGGACCCCCTTTGAAGAATACTTCGCCGTCAAGGAAGCCCTCATCGAAGCGGGCTTCGAACCCAGCAACAGCGAAATCATCATGCTGCCGTCCACCACCATTGAGCTGGACAAGGACGGCGCCGAAAAACTGCTGGCCCTGGTCGACATGCTCGAAGACCTGGACGACGTGCAGAACGTTTATACCAACGGCGACATCCCCGACGCGGTGATGGAAGAGTTGAACGCATAGGGGGCCGACGCCCCCAGAGGTGGCCATGACCCGCATACTGGGGATCGACCCCGGCTCGCGCAAAACCGGCTTCGGCGTCATCGAACGCCTGGGCGGCAAAGTGGCCTACGTCACCAGCGGCGTTATCCGCGTGCCGGACGGCGACCTGCCGTCCAGGCTCAAAGTGATATTCGACGCTATCACTCAGATCGTGCAGCAACAGGGCCCGGATATGGTGGCTATTGAGCAGGTGTTTATGGCGAAGAACGCCAGCTCGGCCCTTAAGCTGGGTCAGGCCCGGGGCGCGGCCATCACGGCCGCCGTGGTGCAGGATATGCCGGTTTATGAGTACGAGGCCCGCAAGGTGAAGCAGTCGGTGGTGGGCACGGGCGCGGCGGATAAGACTCAGGTGCAGCATATGGTCAAAACGTTGTTGCGGCTCGCTGGCACCCCCCAAGAGGACGCGGCGGATGCTTTGGCGGTGGCACTCTGCCATGCAAATACCCAGGATCAATTGATCGCGCTGGCCGGCAAACGAAGCTTTCGGCGGGGCAGGGTGGTATAACCTCCATACACTACAGAGGTTGCGGAGAGTCCGGCTTGGTGGGTGGTAGGGGGGTCCCAGACACGCCGTGAATACATCCCTGTAGGCTCGAATCGCGAATCCCGCGCTCCACGGTCTGGGACCCCCCTACCACCCACCAAGCCTACGAACGCTGTAGATCGTGAATACCACGTTCGCCTCCCCCTCTCCTTTCAACGGAGGTGGTGGAATTTAAGTTAAATCGGTGGCACTGAGGACCGGTGCCGGGTATAGCCTTCGGGGACTCTCTGAGGCATGGATGCCGATGAGAAGCCTCCAGGGATGGATTTACGGCGGGTCCCCGAAGGCTATACCCGGCATCGGGCCGGACTAGCTGGAGCTGGATGGGTTCACGGCGGGTTCACGAAGGGTGCACCCCGCCTTGGGCCGGATTCGATCAGATGCACCACAGTTTTATATTCAGTAAAGCGCCAGAGTAGACAAGAAAGTGGGGATACGGATAGTGCCTTTTTGAGGCGTTGGGCCGGTCCAACCACGAAATAGACCAAATAATTGGGGTAACGGACACTATGATCGGACGGCTCAGAGGCACACTGCTGGAAAGACAACCACCGCACCTGCTCATCGACGTGGGTGGAGTCGGTTACGAAGTCCAAGCCCCCATGACCACCTTCTACCGGCTCCCCGAGCGCGGCGAAGAAGTCATACTCCACACCCACCTCGCCGTCAGCGAAACCTCACATCAACTATTCGCCTTCGCCGAAGAACGCGACCGGCGGCTATTTCGCACCCTCATCAAAGTCAGCGGCGTCGGACCCAAAATGGCCATCGCCATCCTCTCCGGGATGGAAGCCGACGACGTCGCCCGCTGCGTGCGCGAAGACAAAGTCAACGCCCTCACCAAAGTACCCGGTGTCGGCAAAAAAACCGCCGAACGACTCGTCATCGAACTGCGCGACCGCCTCAAAGGCTGGGAAATGCCCCGGCAAGACCTGGCCGGCGACCTAATCCCCGAACCCGGTCCCGCTGGCAACGACCACCAAGAAGAGGCCGAAAGCGCCCTCGTCGCCCTGGGATACAAACCCACCGAAGCCACCCGCATGATCACCGCCGCCGCCCGCCAGAACCCCGGCGCCGGCAGCCAGGAGCTAATTCGTTTGGCGTTGAGAGCCCTCAGCCAGGGATAAAAGCCCTCAGCCAGGGTTAAGGGGGTAATCGAGCGCCTGAGCCAAGCGCGTCGATAAGGTTAGAGCCCTCCCTCAGGTCTGGTAGACTGTGGCCCGGTTTGCGAGCTACTGAGTAACGCCCATGATTGAGACAGATCGCCTGATCGACCCGGCACCGCGCGAGCGGGAAGATGTGATTGACCGCGCCGTGCGGCCCAAGGCCCTGACGGACTACATCGGCCAGCCCGCCGTGCGCGAGCAGATGGAAATTTTTATCGGCGCCGCCCAGAAACGGGGCGAGGCACTGGATCATACTCTGGTATTCGGCCCCCCCGGCCTGGGCAAAACCACCCTGGCCAACATCATCGCCACCGAAATGGGAGTAGCCCTCAAAAGCACCTCCGGCCCGGTCTTGGAGAAGGCCGGCGACCTCGCCGCGCTGATGACCAACCTTGAGCCCGGGGATGTGCTGTTTATCGATGAAATCCACCGACTCAGCCCCGTGGTGGAAGAGATTCTCTACCCGGCCATGGAGGATTTTCAGCTCGATATCATGATCGGCGAAGGCCCCGCCGCTCGCTCCATTAAGCTCGACCTGCCGCCATTCACCCTAGTGGGCGCCACCACTCGGGCGGGCCTGCTGACCTCGCCCCTGCGCGATCGCTTCGGCATCGTTCAGCGGCTGGAGTTCTACTCCGTGGCGGATCTGACCCGCATTGTGCTCCGGGCGGCCGAGCTGATCGGCGTACGCATGGATGAAACGGGGGCGGTCGAGGTGGCCAAGCGGGCGCGGGGCACGCCACGGGTGGCCAATCGCCTGCTGCGCCGCGTGCGGGACTATGCCGAGATGCGGGGTGACGGCGTGGTGACCTCGGAAATGGCCGATTTGGCGCTCAACATGCTTAAGGTGGACGAGCGTGGGTTCGATCACATGGACCGGCGCCTGCTGTTGGCGCTGATGGATAACTTCGATGGCGGCCCCGTGGGTGTCGAGAGTCTGGCGGCGGCCATCAGCGAGGAGCGGGGCACCATTGAAGATGTGATCGAGCCCTACCTGATTCAGCAGGGGTTTATGGCTCGCACCCCCCGGGGTCGCATTCTCACGGCCAACGCCTATCTGCACTTTGGAGTGGACTTGCCCAAACGCTTGCGGGAGGACTCTTAGCGCGATGGCATTTGACAAAACCGTGGCCACTGAGCCAAAAAATCCGGCCACCGGCGAGTTTTCCATGCCGGTACGGGTCTACATCGAAGACACCGACGCCGGCGGAATTGTGTACTACGTCAACTATTTGAAATTCATGGAGCGGTGTCGGACCGAATTTCTGCGCCAGTTAGGGTATGATAAGCCCGCCATTCTGGACGATGGCTTGCTGTTGGTGGTGCATAAAGCCGAGATTCAGTACCACCGGTCCGCCCGTTTGGACGATGAACTGACCATCACCGCGCGTATCGACAAACTGGCCCGCACAAACGTGACGTTTCATCAAAGTGTCTGGCGAGGGAACGAAAAGCTCTGTGACGGTCTAATTCGCATTGCCTGCGTCGACGGCCAGAGCTTCAAACCGCGCGCTATCCCAACGGAAATGCAACAAAAAATCGCATCCACAATCGAGAGCTGACGATCCTATGCCTCAAGAAACCATGTCCATCTGGAGTCTGATCGCCGAAGCGAGCCTGTTGGTTCAGTTCGTGATGTTGCTCCTGTTTCTCGCCTCCGTGATCTCCTGGGTCATGATTATTCAACGGGGGCTGTATCTGCGTAAGGCCAAAGCGCTGTTTCACGGCTTCGAGCGGCAGTTTTGGTCCGGCATTGACCTTAACCATCTCTACCGCCAGGGCAATGGCAAAACCGCCGAAGGCGCGGAGAGTATTTTCCGGGCCGGCTTTAAGGAATTTACCCGGTTGCGCCAGCAAAGCGGAGCCAGCTCCGAAGCGGTGATGGAAGGCAGCCAGCGGGCGATGCGCGTGGCACTGACCCGGGAAGAGGAAAAGCTGGAGCAGCACCTCCCGTTTTTGGCGAGCGTGGCCTCGGTCAGTCCCTATATCGGGCTCTTCGGCACCGTGTGGGGCATCATGAACTCCTTCCGTGGACTGGCGAACGTTCAGCAGGCCACCCTCGCCACCGTGGCGCCGGGTATTGCCGAGGCACTGGTGGCCACGGCCATGGGCCTGTTTGCCGCCATTCCCGCCGTGCTGGCCTACAACCGCTATTCCGCCCGCGCGGAATCCATGCTCAGCTACTACCAGACGTTTGCCGAGGAATTCTCCGCAATTCTGCACCGTCAGGTGCACAGCAAGCAGGTCTCTTCCTGATAGAGTGAGGTTCACGACATGTCCCCGTTCGGGCGCAAAGTCAAAAAGAAACCCATGGCCGAGATCAACGTCGTTCCTTACATCGACGTGATGTTGGTACTGTTGGTAATTTTCATGATCACTGCGCCGCTGTTGATGCAGGGGGTAGAGGTCGAGCTGCCCCAAGCCCCCTCCGAGGCCATGGAGGATGACGACACCGAACCGTTGATCGTATCCGTCAAGAAAGACGGAAGCTATTACATCAACCTGGGTGGTGACCCGGAGCAACAACGTCCCCTGTCCGAAATCAAAAGTACCGTCAGTAAAGTGCTTCGCCAGAAACCCGAAACGCCCGTACTGGTCTGGGGAGACCAGGAGGTCGGCTACGGCGTCGTGGTGCAGCTGATGACCGAACTGCAAAGCGCGGGCGCCCCATCGGTCGGTCTGGTGACCGAACCGCCACAGTGATCACAGACTTATGACCGTTAAGGCCTATACACTCCCGTTGGTTATCAGCCTGGCGCTCCACGCGCTGGTGTTTGGGTTGATGTTCGCAAACTGGAGCCCAAAATCGGAAACCCGCGAAGTGAAGCGGCCCCAGGCGATTCAGGCCAAAATTGTAGAATTCACGCCCAAAAGCCAGCGCCAGTCCGAACAGGCGGCGCAGCAGAAAGTCATCGACATGCGCCAGCGTCAGCAGGAGCGTGAGCGGCAGGAGGCTGAACGTCGCCGCCAGCAACAAGAAGAAGCTCGCCGAGCCAAGGCGCAAAAGGAAAAAGAGCAGCGTGAACGCGAAGCGAAGGCCGAGCGCGAGCGGAAGGAGGCCGAACGCAAGAAGCGCGAACAGCAGGAAGCGGAGCGTCGCCGACAACAGGAACTGGAGGCTGAGCGCAAACGCATCGAACGTCAACGGCAGCTCGAACAGGCCTTGAGCGAGGAAGAGGAATTTTTTGAGGCCCAACAGGCCCAAGAGGTGGCGCAAAGCTACGTGAATGTGATTGCTGAGCGCATCGAAAACAACTGGAGCCGCCCGCCCTCGGCCCGAGCGGGCATGGAGGTGGTCCTGGAAATACAGCTGGTCCCCACCGGGCAGGTGGTGGATGTATCCGTGGTGGAAAGCAGTGGCAACGGCGCCTTTGATCGTTCCGCCGAGCAGGCGGTCAAACGCATTGACCGATTTGAAGAGGTGCAGGATATGCCCTCGGAAGTTTTTGAACGTCATTTTCGCCAGCTGCGGCTGGAATTCAAACCAGAGGATTTAAGACTGTGAGACATTGTCTGGCGTTAGTCTGCCTGTTGATTGTCAGCCTGGGAGCACAGGCGCAACTGACAATTGAAATTACCCGGGGGGTCGATGATCCCACCAAAATAGCTGTGGTCCCGCTGGAGATGACCAGTGGCGAGCCGCTCGAGGAAGACATCGGCCGAATTGTCGAAGCGGACCTGCAGCGCAGCGGCTTCTTTTCAGCGGTGGAGCGGGGAGACATGCTCTCTTTCCCCAAAAAGCCGGCCGAGGTGTTTTTCCGCGACTGGCGGGCCCTGGGTACGGAATACCTGCTTAGCGGCCGCGTCGAAGAGGTCGATGGCCGCTACCGAGTGCACTATGACTTGTTCGACGTGCTGAACGAAAAGAGGGTGCTCAGCGACCAGACCGTTGAGGGCGGGCCGCGTCAGTTGCGCGACATCGCTCACGCCATCAGTGACCGGGTCTATGAGACGCTGACGGGTATTCCCGGCGTGTTTTCCACAAAAATTGTGTACGTGGAAGCGTTGCGGGGCGAGGAAGGCGATGCCGAAATCTACGATACCTTTCGCCTGATGCTGGCGGACGCCGACGGCGCTCGGCCCACCATGCTGCTGGAATCCGACGACCCGATTCTGTCTCCGGACTGGTCTCCAGACGGTAACCAGGTCGCTTACGTTTCCTTTGAAACCAGTAGGCCGGCGATTTTTGTTCAGAATCTAGCCACCGGCGATCGCCGCCAGGTAACAGACTTCAAGGGGCTCAACGGCGCGCCTACCTGGTCCCCGGACGGGGATAAGCTGGCGCTGGTGCTCTCGAAGGACGGCAACCCGGAAATCTATACCCTGGACTTGTCGAGCGGCCAGTTCACCCGCCTGACCCAGCATTTTGCGATTGACACCGAGCCGAGCTGGACGCCGGACGGCGAGGGCATTGTGTTTACCTCCAACCGTGGGGGCAAGCCCCAGATTTACCAGGTAACCCTTGCCAACGGGCGGGTAGAGCGCTTAACCTTCGAAGGGGATTACAACGCCAGAGGCCAAATCTCCCCAGACGGCCGGACGATGGTGATGGTGCATCAGCGCGACGGGGTGTTCCACATCGCCGCTCAGGACTTGAAAACGGGCACTTTGCGCATTTTGACCGAGACCCGCCTGGACGAATCCCCCAGCATCGCGCCCAATGGTGCTATGCTAATGTACGCTACCCATCGCAACGATGAAGGCGTCTTGGCGGTCGTCTCGTTGGACGCGGGCACGCGCTACTTTTTGCCCTCGGAGGAGGGGGATGTACGCGAGCCGGCCTGGTCGCCGTATCTTAATTAGCAGCTCGACTGGCAGGCTACTTATAGCGGCCTGCTAGGCTATTGAAAGCAGTAAGGATTGGCCGCTCCCCGGGAGCGGAACAACAGATTAACAACTGATGATGGAGTCATAGATGATGATGAACGTAAAAAAGCAGGGCTTGAGCCTGGCATTTGTACTGGCTTTTCTGGCCGGTTGTTCCAGTACCGACACAACCGAGGATACCGATGGCATGGACGGTGCCGATGCACAAACTGACAGTGGCGTGACCACCGGCGCCGCGGGCCGCGAAGGGGTGACCTCCTCTGGCGCGGATGGCGAAGACGGCATGGAAGAGCTCGATACCATCGTCTATTTTGATTTTGACCAGGCTACTCTTAAACCTGATGCCCGCGCACTCTTGCTGGCTCACGCCGAGCGCCTGAAGGAAAACCCCACCGACGTTCGCCTGGAAGGCCACGCGGATGAGCGCGGCTCGCGCGAGTACAACATGGCGCTGGGTGAGCGTCGCGCCAACGCCGTGCGTGATTTCCTGGTGCTGCAAGGCGTGCGCCGCAGTGACCTGGAAGTGGTCAGCTATGGTGAAGAGCGTCCGCTCGCCATGGGCAGTGGTGAGTCTGCCTGGTCCAAAAACCGTCGTGTTGAAATCGTGTACTGATAGCCATGTTGAAGCCATTAATCGCCACAACCATTTTGGCGGCGTCCACGGTTGTGGCACCGCTGGTGCATGCTCAGGCAAAGGTGGAGGAATCCGAGCCCCTGGCGGGTTCACAGGCGAGCCCCACGGCCAGTGCGGAGACCTCCAACCTGCAGACGCAAATGTACTTCCAACTGCAGAGTCTGCAGGAGGAGGTGCTTGAATTGCGCGGCATGGTGGAACAGCAAGCCAACCAGATTCAGCGTCTGAAGCAACAGCGAATGGACGACTATCTCGACCTCGACAGCCGGATTGGCGAGTTAACGCAACAACTCGGTGGTCCTGGAGGGGTCGGCGTCAGAGGTTCAGGCGCCGGTACGGGCGGCGACACCACAGAGGGTGGCCGGACCTCGGAGACGGAAATGTACCGGGCGGCCTATGAGCTGTTGCGCGACCGGGAAGTCGACCAGGCTATTGAAGCGTTCAACGCCTACCTGGAGGAATACCCGAAGGGTAATTTTGCCGGCAACAGCCATTATTGGCTGGGCGAAATTTATCTGTTGAATCAGAACCTGGACGAAGCTCAGAAGTGGTTTGAGCGCTTGCTGAGCGATTTTCCCGATGATCGCAAACGCACCGATGCACAGTACAAACTCGGGCGCGTTTATCATCAACAGGGGAAAGACGAACAGGCTGAGAAGCTGTTGCGGGATGTGGCCTCCGGCACCAGTGACGCGGCTCGGTTGGCTCGGCAGTATCTGGAAGAGAACTTCCAGTAACGAGGGTGGCTCTCAGGGGCCGCCGCTGGTAACACCGGCGTCTGTAAAACGTGCATAAAAGAGCGGGGGCCAATGCCACGCATTGGCCCCCGTGTCGCCCTATATCCCTGTTCTTTCGATCCGTCGAAACCTCTCAATCCAATAGAGAGTACGGCTTTGGTCCCGAGCGCCATCCCGCGCCTCCCTGACCGGTCTTCCCTTGTCCTAATCAGTCCTTGATACTGCTCCTTGCTGCCGTTCGTTCATCCTTGCGCTTGTCCTTGCTTGTGCGTTCTTCCTGCCTGTATTTTCCGCTATCCTTGGAGGGTGAATCATTCACCGAACTCCTATCGAGCCTCCCTGGCTCTGAAGGAAAGGGCGCTTCCATTGACCTTGCCTTGGTCGACGTCACTTCCTGTGTACCTCCCTGTTACTAAGTATTCTCTCGAAAACCGCTCTGGGAAAATAGTGGCCAACGTCGGTAAGTTTTGTAGGAGATTGACCATGGCCGGATGACGAAGCATCCGACATTGGCCCGATATGACTTCGCCTTGTATGAACAATGCTGATTTTCAATGGAAAGGTCAGATAATCCGGTAGCAAGGCTTATAGGCGCGTCCGGGCAGCTTCATGCGGCTTTGTGCGACAAATGACGTCAGCAACTCATCCACAGGCTTCATAATCTCCGGGTCTCCGTGGATTTCGAACAGACCATGCTCCTCAATGGCCCGGATGCCCTCATCCTTAACGTTGCCCGCCACAATCCCCGAGAACACACGCCGAAGGTTAGCCGCCAGTTCGTGAGAGGCTTGGTTTTTGTGCAGCTCCAACGAGCGCATATTGGCATGAGTGGGGGCAAAGGGGCGCTGAAAGCTGGGGGCAATCCTCAGCTGCCAGTTGTAGTAATAGGCATCGTCCGTGTGCTTTCGGAACTCCCGCACGTGCTTGACGCCTTCGAGCATCTCGCGCGCGACCTTGGTGGGGTCGTCCACGATGATTTGGTAGCGCTGCTGCGCTTCCTCGCCCAGCGTAACCCCGATAAACTCGTGAATTCGCTCGAAGTAGGCGGCGGAATTCGCCGGGCCGGTGAAAATCAGCGGGAAGGGGATGTCCCGGTTGTCCGGGTGGAGCAAAATGCCCAACAGGTACAGAATTTCCTCCGCGGTGCCGGCGCCGCCGGGAAATACGATAATGCCGTGACCGGTGCGGACAAACGCCTCCAGTCGTTTTTCGATATCCGGCAGGATCACCAGCTCGTTGACGATGGGGTTGGGCGCTTCGGCGGCAATAATGCCAGGCTCGGTAATGCCCAGGTAGCGGTTGCCTTGGATCCGCTGTTTTGCGTGGCCGATGGTGGCCCCTTTCATGGGGCCCTTCATGGCGCCGGGCCCACAGCCGGTACAGATATCGAGCCCGCGCAGCCCCAACTGGTAGCCGACGTGTTTGGTGTAGTCATACTCCTCACGGCTGATGGAGTGCCCACCCCAGCAGACCACAAGCTTGGGGTCTACTCCCGAATGCAGCGTGTCGGCATTGCGAAGCATGTGGAAGACCGCATCGGTCGTGCCTTCCTGAGTGTTCAGGTCAAACTTGGGGTTGCTTTGTATTTCGGCACTGGCGTACAGCACATCGCGCAGTACCGCGAACAGATGCTCGGTAATCCCGCGGATCATTTTGCCATCGACGAAGGCACTGGCGGGCGCGCCTTTCACATCGAGCTTGATGCCGCGCTCTTCCTGAAGGACTTGGATGGAAAAATCACGATAACGCTCTAGCAGCTCCTTGCCGTCGTCCAGGTAATTGCCGCTGTTCAGTACCGCCAGGGAGCAACTGCGAAACAAGGTATACAGCCCGCTTTGGCTGGCATCCAGCAGCTTGGCCATCTCAACCTTTGAAAGCACTTTCAAGGGCCCTACCGGGGAGACTACCGCGTCGATGGTGTCGGTGGTGTTGTGAATATCGGTCAGTGATCCGGTATAAGGATGCGTCGTTTGGGTCATAGACGTTGCCGTTTCCATGTTTGAATGTCGATTAAAACTCGTTAATTTGAGTGTAGCGGCATTTGGGGGACGATGGGTAGCCCTATATACTGGAACCCTTTAACAAGTCGCAAATCTTCTGGAGTTTTTATGAGCGAATTGTCCTGCGTTGAAGTCGAGCCGTCGCAACCGGCCAACAGCAGCGTCATATGGCTGCATGGTCTGGGCGCCGACGGGCATGACTTTGCCCCGCTGGTGCCGCAACTGCAGCTGCCTGAACAGTGCCACACCCGCTTTGTGTTTCCCCATGCGCCTCGCATTCCGGTGACCGTCAACGGGGGCATGGTCATGCGTGCCTGGTACGACATCCACGAGCTGAGTATGGATATTGAACGCAAGGTGGATGCCGAAACCCTACATCGCTCCCAGGCTCAGATTGATGCGCTGATTGAGCGAGAAATCGAACGGGGCATCGACAGCCGACGCATTGTGGTAGCGGGTTTTTCTCAGGGCGGTGCGCTCGCCTACCAGACGGCGTTGAGCTCGAGTCGGCCGCTGGCCGGGTTGCTCGTGCTTTCCGCCTATCTGGCGGGGGCTGATCAGGTCAAGCGTAGCGACGTCAACCGGGCGATGCCAGTGTTGGTTCAGCATGGCGTACAGGACCCGGTCGTGCCGGAAATACTGGGAGAGCGCGCCAGCGAGCAGCTGAAGGCCTGGGGTTACCCGGTGGCCTACGAACGCTACCCGGTGGAGCACGGAGTCTGCCCGGAGCAGATCCCCGTGATCAGCCGCTGGTTGGGAGAGCGGCTCTTGGGCGACCAATATCGCCAGTAATAGCCAGTAGCGCAAAAGGGCGCGCCTACGCGCCCAGAATACCCTCGATCTGGTCGAGCTCTTGCGAGCTAAACTCAAGGTTGTCCAGCGCGGCCACGGAGTTTTCAATCTGCGCCGGGCGGCTTGCGCCGATAATGGTGCTGGTAACCGCTTCGTTATTCAACACCCAGGCCAGGGCCATTTGCGCCAGGGATTGCCCTCGCTGCTGAGCCACCTCGTTCAGTGCCTGGACCTTGCCCAATTGGGCCTCGCTAATGTCATTCTCGTTGAAGTAAATCTGCTCGTTCCGTGCGGCGCGGGAGCCTTCCGGAATGCCTTTCAGATACTTGTCGGTCAACATTCCCTGTGACAGGGGAGAATAGGCGATGGAACCGACCCCTTCGTGTTTCAGCACGTCCGTGAGCCCGTCCTCAATCCAACGATCAAACATATTGTAGCGGGGCTGGTGGATGAGCAGAGGCGTGCCCAGGGATTTCAGGATCGCAATGGCCTCCCGGGTCTTCTCCGGCGTGTAGTTGGAAATGCCCGCGTACAGTGCCCGGCCGGAACGGACAATGGTATCCAGCGCGCGCATGGTCTCTTCCAGCGGCGTGTCCGGATCCATGCTGTGCGAATAAAAAATATCAAAATAGTCCAGCCCGGTGCGCTTCAAACTTTGATCACAGCTGGCGATCATGTACTTGCGCGAGCCGCCGATGCCGTAGGGCCCCGGCCACATGTCGTAACCGGCTTTGTTGGAGACAATCAGCTCATCCCGGTAGGGCGCCAGGTCCTGGGCAAATACCTGTCCGAACGTCGTCTCCGCCGAGCCGTAGGGCGGGCCGTAGTTGTTGGCCAAATCAAAATGGGTGATGCCCAAATCGAATGCCTTACGCATCATCTCGCGAGCGTTACTCAATGAGTCCACCGCGCCAAAGTTCTGCCAAAGCCCCAGAGACAGGGCCGGCAGGCGCAGCCCGCTGTGGCCGCAGCGCGGGTAGGGCATTTGCTCATAACGTTGAGGGTTGGGACGATATTGAGGATTGGGTTCTGTTGTTAGCATAGCGTCACTCTTGGTAGGTATTGACCGAGGCGCTATGGTAACGCAAAAGACCGCAAGGGGTGGACCGTCGGTGGTGGGCAACCGCCCGCCCATTAGGGATGGAGGAGGCGGCTAGCCTCTGGCGGCCCACACCTTGCACCACCCTTCGGCTTTGACCTGTTTGCCGGGGAATAGGTTGCAGCCGACCCACTCGGCTTCCAGGTCCCCTTTGGCGTGAATGCAGTTATTGCACCTTTCGCCCTCTGTCTGGCTTACCTCCACATATTCCAGCGCTTTGGCCTGAGGGTCGTCGGGCGAGAGCTTCTCTTCTTGAGCCCGAAGGGTATGAATAGGGAGGAAAGTGGCGCCGGCCGTCGCTGCCGACAGCTTTAAAAAGTTTCTACGCTTCATGGATCTCACTCCTGCTTTTTTGGTTTTTTTTGTGGTTTTAGGGCACGGTTTGCGTCACGGCTATTTTAAAACTCTAGCACAGTCCGAGCTTGCTTCACGTTGTCCCCATCACCATTAGCGCCCTGGGGACAGCGTGGGCGCTAATGGGGATACGCCAGCCCAAGAGATTGGGACTTATAGGCCCCCTTTTTTCGTTGTTCCGATGCCTAACTGGACAACATTTAAGAAAGTTGCTTAAATAGGCTACATCATGAAAGTGTAGCGTAATTGGGCTACATTGAGTGCGACGAACACGAGGACCCTGCAATGGCGGATATAGCGGTGTTGACCGGTGATTTAATCAACTCCACCCGGGTGCATCAGCCGGAGGCGTTTTCAGCGCGTCTGAAAACGCTTCTCAAGGGGCTTGAGGTGCATTACGGCGCGGAGACAGTGACCTTCCGGGGGGACGGCTTTCAGATCAGCCTCGTCCGCCCTGGCGAGGCCTTTGAAGTGGCACTGAGAGTGCGGGCCGGCCTCATCGGCGCCAGCCCCAGCCGTTCCGAGCGCTGGGACGCCCGGATTTCAGTCGCCCTGGGTTCGGCGAAAGGCCCGGAAGGGGGCTTCGGCTCGGCTTACACAGAGTCCGGGCGGGGGCTCGACCGGATGGAGCGTGAAACCTTACGGTTTCACTCAGAGCGCGGCCACTTGAGCCTGGCGCTGGATCTTGCCACGGCGTTTGCCGACGATATTGTGTGCCAGTGGACGCCGAGCGAGGCCGAGGTTTACTTTGAACACCTTTGCCGGCCCGAAGGGGGGCACAGCGCCATCGCCCGGCGCCTGGACAAAAGTCGCCCAACGGTGACCCAGGCGCTGCTGCGAGCCCGGTACAATTTGCTCGATCGCTACCTGCGCGACAGCCGACGGTTGATGGACGGTGATTATTGATGGAGAGCGACAATGCCTGATTACGCCTATGAGTTGTTACTGGCGCTACTGCTGGTGCACTTTCTGCTCGACTTCCCCTTCCAGCCCGGGCGCTGGGTCGCGGCCCGCTATCGGGATCACGCCGCGGCGCCGAGCCTTTATGCGCATGCGCTGCTGCACGGGGTGGGGGCCACGGCCTGTTTCGCGGCCCTGGCCGGCCGGGATTGGCAGTGGCTCGGTCTGGTTCTGTCGGTCGTCACCGTCAGTCACTTTCTGACGGACTGGGGCAAGTCATTTCTGCCCCGGACCAGTCTTGGGGCGTTTGTGCTCGACCAGCTGCTGCATTGGGTGGTTTTAGTGGCGCTGTGGGGCATCTGGGCGGGGGCTGATGTGAAAGCTTCGATAGCGCCGTTCTGGTCCGCACCGGTGTTATTGGTACTGCTGGCTTACCTGGTGGTGTTGTTGCCCTTGTCGGTGGTGGTCAGCCTGGGGCTCGCGCCCTGGATCAAAGAGATTAAACAGCTGGAGAGTGAGAATGAATCCCTGACCAAGGCCGGCGCGGTAATCGGCTACCTGGAGCGGATCCTGATTCTCACTTTCGTCCTGCTGGATGAATACACCGCTATTGGCTTTGTGTTAGCCCTGAAAACGGCCTTTCGCTTTAAAGACACCGATGATCGACGAAAAGCCGAGTATATGATGATGGGCACCTTCCTCAGCTTTTCGCTGACCATCGGCATTGGGTTGGCGGTCCGTTACTTTCTGCCGCTGTTGGCGCGGTAGCCTTAGTCGCTTACGCGGCTTTTAACACTTTCAGCAGTGCCGCCGCCGAGGCGGCCGAAGAGGGTGGGTTTTGGCCCGTCACCAAGTTGTGATCGGTCACCACATGCTCTTTGAAATCGTCTTCCTTGGTGTACTGCCCACCGTGATCGCGCAGTTCCGTTTCCACCAGGAAGGGCACCACATGGGTGAGCTGAACGGCTTCCTCTTCGGTGTTGCTAAAGCCGGTCAGATGTTTGCCCGCCACCAATGGCCGTCCGTCCGGGCGCTTGGCGTGGCGAAGTACCCCCGGGGCGTGGCAGACAAAGCCCATGGGTTTGTCGTGCTCGTAGAAATGCTCAATGAGCTTGACCGAGTGCTGGTCTTCGGCCAGATCCCACAGGGGCCCGTGTCCGCCGGGGTAGAAAATCGCGTCGTAATCGTCCGGTTTTACATCCGCCAACCGATGCGTGTTCGCCAGTAGCGACTGGGCGGTCTCATCCTCACGAAAACGCTCGGTGTCGGGCGTCTGGGCATCGGGGGCATCACTTTTCGGGTCCAGCGGAGGCTGGCCGCCTTTGGGAGAGGCCAAGGTTACCTTCGCACCGGCGTCGATAAAACGGTAGTAGGGCCCGGTGAACTCTTCCAACCAAAAGCCGGTTTTTTCACCGGTATTCCCCAACGTATCGTGCGACGTTAAAACCATTAAAATATTCATACTGTGTCTCCTTTACCTCTAAGACTGCGTTGCTTTTGCGTGTATGGGGTGGCCGGTGTAAGACGTTGGGCTCCGGGCACCAGGTTCGTTCATCGGGTTTGCATAAACTTACGTGCCAGCAACGCGAAGTGATCACTGGCTTGCCAAGCCGTGCCGTCGGGAAGGCGGTACTCCCGCTTGCCGCGCGCGCTGTAGTCCACGCCCACACCAGGCTCGCGGGGCATTTGGTAGTAACCGTTTTTAACAATGGCGGGGTTGGTGAATACGCCTTCGTGTACGCTGCGCTCCTCCTCGGCAACGAACTCAAGAATATCCGGTACGCCCGCCAGGTTGGCCGGGCCGAACAGCGCTTGCTTAATGGCCTGAACGTTGCGCATACCCTCGCACAAACCGATACCGCCGGTATGCGGGCAAATGCGCACATCCCGGCCTTCCTCCCGGGCTTTTTGGGCCATTAACAGGATCGCCAGGTTGTCGCCAATGCCACCCACACGGGAGTAATCCATCTGAATAACATCAATGGCAAACTTTTGGTGGCCATCACCCCTCACATCCGAGGCGTGTAACAAATCCTTGAACGTCGTGGGCGATGCGCCCTGCTCACCGGTCGAGATGGGTACCCGTAGCGGGGGGTCATAATCCTTAAAGGCGTGGTTGAGTGACTGTTGCAACTCCACGTGGGCCATGGCGCTGTGCGGGTTACAGGGCTCTTCGAACCATTCGATTTGATACTTGGGGCTGGCTTCATACAGCTTGAGTGCCAGTTGATGGGCGAAGATAAAGGCGGAGCGATTGTCGAACACTTGATTGCTGTCAATCGCCACCTTCATTCGCTCCGGGCGCTGGTCCTCCCGTTCGATGGTTTCAAATACAAGTTGCAGGCGTTCGGCGTCATCGTTCGCCGCCTCCAAGGCCAAGCGGTCAATATCCTCCCGGCTCAAGGCGAGCTTTGCTTCATCGGCCTTCATTCGCGCGGCGGCGTAGCTCGCGCCGACTTTGATTTTGATTTGGGGCCAACCGGCGTTGAGCATTGTCTGAGTCTGGTGGACCAGCCCTTCCTTGCTGATTCCGCTCCAACCGGCGGTGTTGTAAGCCAAGAGGCCCTGCTGGTAAATCTGGTGAATGCGCTCGGGCTTGCCCGCCTGCGCTCGTTCAAGCAGATCCAGGGCTTCGGTGGGGGCCAGCACATCGCCAATGGGTTCGAAGTCGATGAACTCCAGCAGGTCCTCCGGCGTCATATCGACAATAAGTTCCCAGGCCGGCACCTGTTGGATTTTTGCGGTCAAGTCCCAAAGCGCGTTGGCCACCGCGCCGATCGCCATGCGGGAAACGCCTACACCACCGAGCCAGCTATAATCCGAGTCCTGCAGCATGCGTTTGCTGAAACGGCCGAGGTTGCCGTTTTTGTGCAGTTCGCTGGGGGCGGGCAGCCAGTCTTCCATCAGTAGAAACCGGTTGGCCACATCCCGGGTAACGGCACACATTTCTTTAAGCCCGTGACCGTTGGTGAAAATGACGCTGGTGCCTCGCAACTCAGGGTGATCGGTCAGAATTTCGAGAACCGCGTTGGCGTAGGTGGGGCCGCCTTGGGCGATATTGCGCGCGTCCCCGCCAAAACCGGTGGGGGGCGCGCCAATGGCTTGAACCTCAAACCCCGTAATCGCGACCATGCTGAAAGCCTCCTGTCGGTTGATAAAAGCGCCTATTTATCCCATACCGGTGCAAAGTCCGGGTTGGCGATGCGTTCTCCGGCGTCCAGAGCGTCGATCTTCTGAATCTGTTCCACGCTCAGCTCCAGGTTCATCGCCTCTAGGTTGGCTTTCTGATGCTCCGGCTTGGTGGAAGAGGGAATGACGACCACACCCTGTTGCGCGACCCAGGCAAGGGCGACTTGGGCGGGAGTGGCGTTGTGCATTTTGCCAATGTCTTCCAGAACGGGTTCTTTCATCACTTTTCCCACCGCCAGAGGCATGTAGCCTGTGACCTGCAGCCCTTTGTCCTGACAGTGCTTGATGACTTTCTTGTTGGCCAGGAAGGGGTGCACCTCAATCTGGTTGGTCACGATATGCTCCCCGCCCGGTACGGACAGCGCTTCGTCGACTTGAGCCATGGTGAAGTTGGATATCCCAATATGGTTGGTTAACCCTTTTTCCCGGGCTTCGTTCAGCTTGCCGATG
This sequence comes from Marinimicrobium locisalis, assembly GCF_039822625.1. NCBI lineage: Bacteria > Pseudomonadati > Pseudomonadota > Gammaproteobacteria > Cellvibrionales > Cellvibrionaceae > Marinimicrobium > Marinimicrobium locisalis. Next base: position 67,832 of record NZ_JBDLLG010000018.1, on the reverse strand, counting down.
TAGTGGCTCATTGGGACGGCGTTATTCGGTGAGGGCCAGTGGATTAAAGTCAGGTCGACGTAGTCCAGGCCAAGCTTCTCCAGGCTTTCTTGCAGGCTGGTCAGAGGGGCGTCGCCTTCCAGTTGCTCGTGCCAGGTTTTTGTGGTGACGAACAGCTCTTTGCGGGGAATACCGCTCTCTCGAATCGCTTCGCCGACTTCCACCTCGTTTTCATACATCTGGGCGGTATCGATATGCCGATACCCCAGCTCCAGGGCGGATTTAATGGAATCCTTCACTTCTTGCCCTTTTAGGCGAAAGGTCCCCAGACCAATTGAAGGGATAACCGAATGCTGTGCCATATCACTCTCCTAGGATCGAATGGACGAGGTAAAGACATGGCACCCTCGCCAAAGGTTTTCAACCCTGCCCATGCGCCTTCCCCTTTCAGGCTCATCGGAGGAGATGAAAAGGAAAGGCCTTTTAAGATTGAAGAGCGCTATTGAAATATAAAAATCTTATCATATTTCAATAAAATATAGGAGCTCGGTGGAGTTTGCGAACTAGATTCATTAGTGTGGTGCCGTCTAATGATATTATATTACCAATAGCGGAAATGACCGTGTTGTCATGAGGCTAGATGTATCCCACGAATAACATGTCACAATAACTTGGAGACATTATGCGCCTGAATTATCTCTACCAATCGTTTGTTTCTCTACTTCTGTTAGTGCTGATAAGTGTGTCAGCCAACGCGTTAGAGCTGACAGGAGGCACCGAAATACACGACCCCGCTACCATCATGCGTGATGGAAACACCTATTGGACCTTCGGCACCGGTGACGGCAACCAGGGCATCATCAGCCGCTATTCGACCGACTTGATCAACTGGCAACATGGCGGCGCGGCGGTATTTCAGCCCGGCACCTGGCCCAACTGGATCAACAACCAAGTGGCTAACTTTGACGGCAACTTCTGGGCCCCGGATGTCATTGAAATGAACGGCCGCTATTATTTGTACTATTCGGCCTTTGGTGGCAACGGGGGAATGGAGTCTGCCATTGGCGTGGCGGTGACCGACTCGCTGAACAACCCCAACTGGCGGGACCTGGGTATGGTCGTCTCGACCCGCACCGAACCCCGCAGCAGCCGAAATGAACCGGTTAATGCCATTGACGCCGGTGTTTTCCGGGATGCCAACGGTGATGTGTGGATGGCCTACGGTTCCCACTATGCCGGCATTTTTCTGGTGCAAATTGATCCCAGTACGGGGCTGCGCATGAACAATAGTCGCTATCCCGTCGTGGGCAACGGCGGCGGCTGGAATGAATACGAAGCGGCTCAGGTTCAGTACATCAACGGCTACTACTACATGTTCGTTAATTTGGGTGAGTGTTGCGCGGGCAATCAGAGTGATTACTACATCGTTGCCGGCCGTGCCACCAGCCCAACCGGCCCTTATCTCGACCGCAACGGCGTGGACCTCTGGCACGGTGGCGGCACCACCGTACTGGCCTCGGAAGGACGTTATATCGGGCCGGGTCACTTCGGTTATTACAACTACAATGGGCAGGACTTGGCGAGCATCCATTATTACGATGGCAACACCGCCGACGGCTGGCCTTCGCGTTTGGACATTCTGGAGCTGAACTTCCAGAACGGCTGGCCCACCTTCAATCGCAACTTTACGCTGGGTGACAGTAACAGCGGCGGCGATGGCGGCTCGGGGGATGACATCGTCGATGGTCGCGTCACCTTCACCTCCGTGCTCAGCGGTAAAGCACTGGAAGTCGAATCCGGCAGCCATGATGATGGGGCCAATGTGGTTCAATGGGAGCTTAACGGTGGCGCCAACCAGCAGTGGGATATAACCGACCTGGGCAATGGCTACTACTCCATTCGCGCCGCTCACAGCGGTAAGTCCCTGGACGTATTCGAGTGGAGCGAAGAGGACGGCGGTGACATCCGCCAGTGGGAATATTTCGGGGGCGACAACCAGCAGTGGGAACTGGTACCGCAGGGCAATAACCAGTACGCCATCATTTCCCGCTTCAGCGGCAAGGCGCTGGATGTCTACGATTTCAACACCTCCAATGGGGGCAACATTGTTCAGTGGAGCTTCAATGGGGGTGATCAGCAGCTATGGACGTTGGATTATAGTGACTGATTGAGTCTGGCGCTCCCCGGGGCTTGCACTCGGGTGAGCGTTTTCCGAAACCGCTACTACGGCATGATAGACTTCGCTTTTCATTCTGAATCAGCGTTGCGTTATCATGCCGTTTTTCGAGCCGATCAATCGACTATTCCCTCTCTGGGCTATTGCATTCTCCATTGTGGCAATGGTTCAACCTCATTGGTTCACGTCCCTGGCGCCCGCCATACAGGGGCTGCTCTCCTTGGTGATGTTCACCATGGGGCTGACGCTTTCTCATCATGACTTTCTCCGGGTAGCGCGCGCCCCCAAACCGATTCTGTTGGGTATGGTGCTGCAGTTTACGGTTATGCCGTTGGCGGCGCTGGCCAATCAATTCTTTAGCGCAACGGCGGCCTTGCCCGGCGCGCTGTTTTCAATTTGGCACAATATTTCGGGTTCGCTCTTGGCTGGCTACTGGAAAAGCCGGCCCGTGGACGAAAAATCCGATCGCCAATAGCCGCACAATGAGCTGCATACGTATTCATACCCATGCATACGTATGCAGCTCATTGCTCCCTATCATGCCCGCGCCTACTATCACTCTGAATAATTCTTAGATAGAACGTCCAGGAGTGATAATAATGACAACACCCCAAAACCATTGGTCTCGACTGATTGTTGCCGCTCTGATTTTAAGTGGTGGCTTGCTCGCCGGTTGCGGCGGCTCGTCGTCCGGTGATACACCACCGGTTGAAGACGACGTCGTTGATGACGGCAATAACGATGACGGTGGCAGTGATAACGACGACGATGCTGATGACGAAGCGGCACCTCTGAGCTGCAACAACCCCACCTACAACGAAGCCATGAACCTGAGAATTTATCAGGTAATGACAGAGTCCTTCATCAATGGCGATGCCAGTATCGGCCACGGTGTGGGTTACGGCACCAGTCATCATCGCGGTGATATTCAGGGCATCATAGAGAGCCTGGAGTACATCAAAGGTCTCGGCTTTAACGCCATCTGGCTGACTCCCATTTTTGACAGCGTGCCACTGGTGGATCAGAACCTGGCGGCGGATCGTCTGGACGCCACCGGTTACTACGCGAGCAATTACTTCGCCATTGATCCCGACTTTGGTTCCATGGAAAAAGCGCGCGAGTTGGTGGAAACCGCTCATGCCATGGGGCTTTATGTATTCTTCGATGGGGTGTTCGGACACTTTAAAAACAACGCCCACGCTTACGCCTCACCCGATGAACAGACATTGACTACCAGCGGCAACAGCGTGGCGGGTACCGGCCGACTGGCCGTTTACCCGGAGGACCTGGACTTCTTCAAGGAAGTGGCGACTTACTGGATTGAAGAGCTGAAAATCGACGGCTGGCGCTTGGACCAGGCCTACCAGGTGCCCCTGGACGCCTGGGTCGAGATTCGGGCCGCCGTTGAAGAGGCGTCGGCCTCGGTCACCTATACCAACGCCGCCGGTGACGAAGTCAACCCGCTGGGTTACATGGTGGCGGAAGTCTGGAAAGGGGAGGGCGACATCGCCGAGCAAGCCTACGGCCCCGAAGACAACCCCGCCCTGTGCTCCGCCTTCGACTTCCCCGTGCGGTACGCTCTGGTACAAGCGCTGGCGGTGGAGGAGATCGGTACCCGCAATGCCTCGGCGGCCCGCCTGAATACCGGCTTTGTGACGCACACTCAATACCCCGACCACGCTGTACCCAATGGTTTTATGGGCAACCACGACCTGGTGCGTTTTGGAGATCTACTGCAGCGGGGCGGTATCGCCGATCCGAGCGAAAACGGGTATTGGGCTCGTCACAAAGCGGCCTACAGCTTTATGGCCGCCTACTCCGGTCCCATTACCCTCTACTACGGTGAGGAGATCGGTGATGAAGTCGCTGGTTTTGCCGAGCCGGTGACGGCTGGCTGTGCCGATCAAGGGCTATGTGATGACCACGTAGCACGTAACAGCGGTAAGGTTGAAGGGCTGCCGTCGGGACTTGATAACGAAATATTCAGCACGAATGCCCAGCAGGCCGACCTGCGACAGTACCTCTCCGAATTGATGCATCTTCGGGCACAGGAACCGGCACTGTATCGCGGCGAACGCACCCCGATTGCGGTACCCTTGGAGTGGGTGACGGACCTCTATGTGACCCACAAGTCCCATGAGAGTGATGCCATCGTGTATCTGTTGAACGTAAGCGACGAACCAGTCACGGCGACCTTCGAGGCCTGCGCCCTGGGAAGTGCGGGCGATCTGACCGATCTGATGAGCGAGGAAACCGTCGGCGCTGTCGATGGCCTGTACACCTTCGAAGTGCCCGCCACCACCGGTCGCTTTCTCAAACTTCAGGAGCCCACCGAGGCCGGTCCCGGCTGTGGTGATGACGAAAACGACCCGGTCGGCGAAGGCCCGCTGGCCGCTTGCGACAACCCGGATGTGGCGGAGGTCGGCCCTTTGAATACCTCCATGTATATCCGCGGCAGCTATGTGGGTGGCAACAACTTCGGGGCCACGCCCATGAGCCGCAAGTTCGGATACAAGGGAGACAACCTGTACCAGGTCGTGGTCACCGAATCCCAGGACTCCCGCTACGGCTTCAAGTTCGCTGACAGCGACTGGAGCCACGAATTTGCCGTGGCCGGTAGCGCGGCGGTGCAACTGGGTATGGAGCAGCCCTTGGCGGTGGCTTCTGGCCCTGGTACCGAATCCACGATCAGTATTCCCGAGCCGGCGGACTATGTGTTCAGCTTTCAGCTCAACGAAACCCTCGATGGCGGTACCATGATGGTCAGTCAGTGCCCTTAAATGTGAATGCGCCTATTGGGTGATGTGGCGGGGCGCTTCGGTGCCCCCCTTTTTTAAAACCCGTATTCACTGTGCAGGAAGCCACATCAGTACACCTTTACACCGCCGTTACTCGCCCGTAAAGGCGTACAGTGGCTGCCCCCGGCGAGCCCCAAAATTCACCCCCCGATGTGGAACACTGGCGGGAGAACATCGCTTCCCGACACCCTTGTTGATACCAGTAATGCAACAGCTGGGTATTGGCGGAACCGGTGGCGCCTCCCTCCGGCTGGCCGTACTGGGGAGCAAAGTAGCGTAAAACGTAATGGTTGCGCTCCCGAGCGGTAAGGATTAGCGCTCGGCTGGAGGCGCTTGTGAGAGCGGATAAATCCGGCATGGCTGAGCGCACCGCCTTCTGTGAGGTAAGTTCCACAATCACATAGTCGCTCTCCCCGCCGCAAAGGGCGCCGCCTTGCACGGGGATGCCTACCAGGCGTTGCCAAAGGGATTCATCTGGCAGTGGCCGCTGCCCCAGGGGCGTGCTTTCGTAACCAAAGCCTTCCGCGTCTTTAAACACGTGAATGGTTTCCTGGGGCGTGCGCAGTGGCAGCGGCTGATGCGCGTGGTGGCCACAATGCTCGCTCAATACCCACGCTGCCGCCAGCGTCCCTGAACCACAGCGCAACACGGGATGGCCATGCGCAAAGAATTTGACCCCTCGCGGCCCATTGTGTTGGTTTGCCTCCAGCACCACCAGCGTATCACTGGTATGGCGGGATAATTCGAGGAAGGGAGCATCCTCCAGGTGTTCCCGCATAAACACCGAGTGAGCGGTGCCCAGCGCCCCGGTTCCGACGAAGGTGGCCACGCGATAGTCTGGCGTAACGGGGCTCCCTGGTTTGATCGTCATGCTTAGGCGCCGGTGACTCGCAGCAAATGCACGCTGAACAGGGCGTCCTCATCGGTCCAGCATCTGAGGGACTCATAGCCGGCGCGCCAACACAGCGCCTGAAACTCAGCAACGGAGTACTTATAAGAACTTTCGGTGTGGATGGTTTCTCCCACCTCGAACGGGAATGCCTCGCCGTCAATTTCGATATGCTGTGGTTGAGTGCTGACGAGGTGCATCTCAACGCGGCCGAGTCTGCCATTGTAAAAAGCGAGATGCTCAAAGGCACTCACGTTTACCACGGCATCGAGCTCGTCCCTCATCCGTTCCAGAACGTTGAGGTTGAACTGAGCGGTCACTTTCGCCGAGTCATTGTATGCGGAGGTCAGGGTTTGGTGGTCTTTTTTCAGATCGACACCAATCAGTAGCGTGCCTCCAGTGCCGAGCAGGGATTTGAAGTTACGCAGCAGGTCAATGGCTTCATCGGGCTCAAAGTTGCCAATGCTGGAACCCGGGAAGAAGCCGAGGCGCTGCCCTTTTGGTGTGTTTGCAAGCGTGATCGGCTCGCACAAATCCGCACACAGGCCATGCACCTCCAACCAAGGATAATCGTTGGAGAGCTTGTTGGTGGACTCGATCAAAAAATCCCGCGAAATATCCACCCCGATGTAGGTTTTTGGTCGCAGCCCCTCCAGTAGCACTCGTATTTTCTTGCTCGCGCCACAACCGAACTCCACCAACTCACACCCGGTGCCGGAAAGCTTGGCAATCTCCGCACGGTTGGCTCGTAGAATGCCAATTTCTGTTTCAGTGGGATAGTATTCCGGCTGTTGGCAAATTTGCTCGAACAGCTCAGAGCCCCGCTGATCGTAAAAATACTTGGGCGAAAGAGTTTTGGTCTCGAGTGATAGACCTTTGAGCACATCGGAGCGAAAACTGTCTTCTTTGGGCAAGTAGTCGTGAAATTGTGTGGCTTTCATTGACGGAGTCCCTCTGCGAGCCGAATGCCGGTGAACTGCCACCGATCCGGCGGATAGAAAAAGTTTCGGTAACTGGGCCGAATGTGCCCGGCGGGGGTAACGCAGGAGCCCCCGCGAAGCACCATTTGGTTGACCATAAACTTACCGTTGTACTCTCCCACCGCCCCTGCTTCCGGCTCGTAACCGGGGTAAGGGCTGTAGCTGCTGGCGGTCCACTCCCAGACATCCCCGAAGAGCGCGTTGCCTCGCGGCGCGGGCGCCGGATGAAGCCGACCGGATTCACGGAAGTTGCCTTCTATGGCAACGCCTTCGGCCGCCAGTTCCCATTCCGCTTCCGTGGGCAGGCGTTTGCCGCGGAAGCGGGCATAGGCGTCCGCCTCGTAAAAGCTGACATGGGTGACCGGTTCATCTTCATTCAGAAGGCGCTCTCCGGATAGGGTGAAGTGAAACCACTGGCCGTCCTGGTACCGCCAGTATAGCGGGTGCTGCCAGCCTTGGGCCTGTACCTGTGCAAAGCCATCCGAGAGCCAGTACTCCGGACGCTCATAGCCACCGGCTTCAATAAACTCCAGATACTCTCCATTGGTTACCGGTCGGGACGCCAACCGATAAGGCGCTACATACACTTTGTGCCGAGGGTGTTCGTTATCGAACGAGAAGCCTGAACCGGCATGCCCCATCTCACAAAGCCCGCCGGGGTAGGGCAGCCATTCCAGCGCAGGCGATGCGGTGACCTTAGATATGGCGCGCTGATAAGCAGGCTTGATCGGGTTCAGAGAGAAGCCGTATTTGAGGTCGGTAAGTAACAATTCCTGGTGCTGCTCTTCGTGATTACAGCCCAGCTCCAACAGTTTAGCCACCTTGGGCCAGTCTGCCTCCGGGCAGTCGTCAATCAGGGCGAGCATTGCGGTGTCGACTGAGGCCCGGTAGGCCATCACTTCATCCACGGTGGGCCGTGTCAGCAAACCCCGCATTGGTCGTGCGAACTGATCGCCCACCGAGTTGTAATAGGAATTGAACAGGTGCTGAAATTCGGGGTGGAAAGCCTGATAGCCGTTGTGCAGAGGAAGGAGAATAAAGGTTTCAAAAAACCAAGTGGTGTGCGCGAGGTGCCATTTGGGCGGGCTGGTTTCCTTGACCGCCTGCAGACAGAAGTCCTCAATCTCAAGCGGCTGACAAAGCTCGGCTGAAGCCGTCCTCACCTCACCGTACAAGCGCTTTAAAATGTCGCGCTGACGAGGTGGGTCGAGTAGCCTCCAGCCCTCTCTCTCCCGGCGCTCTATGGTCAGATGAGCCTGGCTTCCTTCGGATGTCGTTAATTCACTACCCCTGATCATGGCATATCCTCGGGTGTGTCACTGTTCTGTGCGATGAAAACCTTGTTTCCAATGCTATCACTCTTATTCCAGAAATCGCAAAATGAACGTTTATTGAAGCTGGGCCAATAATTAAGTTCGAAGTTGTCGATTTTGGCGCAAAATCTACTTCTGAAAGAGAACTCCATCAAACCGTCGACGGCATCGTCTCTAAAGACGATTAGGTGATCGCGCCTCCTTGCCCTTCAATCTCTGCGGTTATTCCAAAAGCGCCTGTTTGATATGAACGACCTTGGATACCGCCGAGCCCAGGCGGTCGGTCCGGTCGAACCAGGCCTGAGCGGTCATATTTTTGGACACCTCCACCACATCCTGAAGGGTGAAACTCCCGTCTGGCTGAATGACGGCCGTACGCCAAATGGGCTCCAATTCGGGTGCATCCGGCAGTAGCCGAATGCGGGCCGTCAATGGCATGGAATCGGCCAAGTCAATATAGGCATCGGTCTTTATGGAAAAGCGGCCATAGAGTTGAACCTGCGAGTTAAACCAGGACGTTCGTGTGATTTCAATGGCGGTCCGATGGCGCGGACGAATGTGGTAGAAGCAGCTTCCCCAAATTTCGTCGGCTTCCGCGCCTCTTCGCCATGTGCTCAGAAGAAAGCCGCTGTCGTTGTCGCAGCCTGGTCGAATAATGTCCTCATCCAGAGTGAGAGTGCAGTTGAACACCCGCGCTTGGCCCGGTGGAATGGTCTGCTCCCGGGGGCTGATCGTGAGCTTTGCCCCATGGGGGAGGTGGTCCGGCACCAGCGAGGCGACTTCGGGCTCACGCCTGTCGCTGTGGACCTGCATCGCAAAAGAGATGGGGGCGTAGGGCGAGCCGCTTAGCGCCTCGAAGTTAAAGACATTCTGTTGGGCGTTGTTGTTCTGCAGTTTCACGTCATCCGAGGCCAGCGCGACGGTATCGCCTGTGGCCGGGTCCACTTGGGTGGGAATGCTCCAGTCTATGATTTCCATGCGCATGCACTGGTGAGCATTGGTACTGCTGTCCACCGGCCAATCGAACGTGGCGATGTTGTTGTCGCCGGGAGCAATTTCAGCGATGGTCTGAGTGTCGCGCTCCGCCCACCGTCCATCGTCACCGGTGCCGGGAGGGTCGCAGACGAACCATCGAACTTTGACGTCCTCCGCACTGACGTTACCGGCGTTGTGAACACGAGCCACCATAAAGTGCCGCTCGGAACCACTGGCGGGAAAACGCACGGGCTCCCCTTGATCTATCGGTGTGCCTACGGGGTATTCGCGCGGAACATTGGGGTCGGGATTATCGCCGGGCCAATCTACCCAGATATCGGGGCTTTTCCAGCTGGGGACGTGGTCCTGGAAGTGCAAATCGATGTATTCGGCTTGTTCGCGCTCAACCCGCAAACGGTATATCGGTATGTTGCCACGGACCGAGCGGATTTCCGCTACCTCCGCAGTGCATCCTTTCACGGGGAATTCTGGCGCTGAGGCAAAGCTCCATTTGTCGTTCACATTGCGCAACTCCGTTCCGCTGTTCAACAAGTGAACTTTGCGACGGTAAAGCCCGTTTACCGCCCAGTGCCGATCAGAGGCGGGGTCGAGACCGTTGGTGGCGATGACGGTCGGTTCGTGGGTCAGGTTTTTCGAAAAGCTGGAGCCTTCCGCACGCAACTCCAGAAATGCGGTGACGCCACCGTCACTGCCGAGATTCAGCTTCATCAATTGACCGATGGGAACGGAGTCGCCAACTTCGCCGCGCACATCATCACCCAGGGCATCGTCCCAGTATTCGATGGGGACCAACCAGGCTTCTGTCACCGAGGTTTCCGAAGGGGAGGGTAGATCAACGAATATCGTCCGGTTGACCTCGGGGTCCGGCTCGTCCGGGATCCAGCCGAGGCTCCATTTGGACCAACCACAAAAGTGGTGGAAGTAATGGTTTCCCCCGCCCATCATTGCCCAAGGGTCCACATAAGCGACGTCGTCGCGAAAGCCGTTCTCTTCATAGAGGTCCGGAAGGTCGATGGCATGACCAATCTCATGGGCCATAACGCCAGCATGATGGGTCATTGCGGGGCTTCGGAAGTCGTTAAATTCTTGGCCAATAATCACTGAGGTATTCATCTGAACCGGCTCTTCCCCCGAGGGCGCGTTCTGGTCGGTGGCATAATGGCGTCGTGCGTACATGCGCTTTCGGTTAAACCCGGCTGGGGCGTCGCAGTCCCAGCGGTCCGCGGCAGGTATGCCGGGGTGTGGGGCGCCAACGTGGGCGATCATCATGACATCAAAGTTCTCAAACATACTTTCCGCAGCTGTTCGGCTCCAACTGCCGGTTGCCCGAAGATGATCCAGTGCGGCGGTGAACGTATCGTCGGCCAGCTCAATGGAGTCACGCAGCGTGTTCCTGTTATTGGGCCCGCTTTGGCTGCCGGGGTTGGGCGAGGCGGTATCCCAGCCGGTACCGGTCAGTGCACTGCTCGATACGACTTCCATGTCGGCTCTCTTGCCCCCGGTGTCCGCTGTCAGATTGATTCCAATGGTCACGGTCTGCGCACTACTGTCGTAATCGGTGGAGACCTGCGTATAAAAGTATTCCGTGTCACCGGCCGGGCCCTCTCCTGCGTCCGCCTGGGCGGCGCGCAGGCATTCGCGATGGTAATCGCTTACGCTCGACAGAGAATCCATCACGCCGGGAATGCTTGCGGCAGAGAGGCCGATGGCCGCCAGAGGTGCGGCCGGCATGCTTGGGCCCGACACCTCGATACGGCCTTTCTGTGTGGCCGCCGATGAGGAGGGCGCAATGCGGAGCTGACCTTGTAGTCGACCAAAAACAGAATCGTTGGAGGACGTTCGGATTCGCCGGAAAGATACGTCCTGGATCAGGGTAGGGCTGTCTGGCAATGCGCTCTCGGCATCGCGAATAGCATCAGTAACGAGCGTAGCGAGCTCGTCAAGGAAGTCGCCGATGTCACCTCCCTGGTTGACGGTCAGCGTCGTGGCGGGAAAGGACAGGTTGAGCCGGTGTGAATCCCCGGTTTGCGTTTCTACTGACAGTTCGAGTGTTTCGCTGCCGGTAAAGGAGAGGGTTACCGGAAAGTTTCCCAGAGTCGATGAGGTCCACAGGGCGGCGAAGGGGAGGTCGTAGGTATTGACTGCCCCGGCCCTTGGATTGGCCTGGATCTGCAGCGTTTCAGTACCGTCAAATAACACGGGGTCGGTCCACTGTGCCGGCATGACAGCCTCAAGGCCACCCGGGCGAAAGTTGTCGTACCAGTAATCGGCCTGGGGTCGGGGAAGTACCAGCGGCTTTCGGCGTCCCCCAATGTGGTGACCGAAAACGACGAAGTCGATGGATAGCTCGCCGTAACTGCACTCGTCGTAGTAACTGTCGACCGTCGAAAAAATTTTGGCGGAAACTTGATCGATCAGTTCGGTCATATCGTCGTCGCCGTACGTCTGCCCCGAATCAATCACGGGAAAAAGGCCGATTTTCAGTGTCGGATTAACCGCCGCACGTGGGTTTCGTTTTCCCCAATAGGTGACGCTCGGTAGAGCGGGGCGCAGTGCCTCCTTCCAAATGTCGGGTCGCTGACGGTTGTGCTCGAACACGTAGTCGTCGAGGCGCCAAGTCTCGACCTGATGTTTTTCCGCCAGATGTACCAGAATGTTTTGGGTATGGCTCTGACCGGCTTGAACTTCCGCCCCCGCGCGACTGATACGGCGTTCGAAGTGGATGTTTAAGTTTCGGTCAAGAACCGCCATGCGCGTGCCGCCTTTGCTGACAGCGAGTAAATGTGAACCGTTGCGATAGAGTCGGTGCGGGGTGAAACCCAGTTGCGCGGAATGGCGTGTTTCGCAATCGTCCGGTGGCTCATCTTCGGACCGGTCTCCCTCGTCTTTATCGTTCACGCCGCAACAGTCGCAGCCACAGCGTTCAAGCACCGCCCGAAGCACATGGCAGTCTCCTTCAACCGGGCTGGCGTGCTTGTCGGTGATGGTCGGCAGGGCCATACGCAAGTCGGCCTTTTCAAGTCGGCCCCCTTTTTGGGCGAGCAGCACACGGGAGCCATCCAGTACCGTGGTAGCGCTCACCCGACCCATGTCGAACCGTTGCAACGCCGCTTCTCCGCGGGCGCTGTCGGGCTCAAGCAGTAATACGACCTGCTCGCCCTTTTGGCGGCCCAGAAGAATGTCATGCTCAGTCGGGTCAAGCGCCGTAATGTCAGAATCCAGATTCCATGCCCCAAGGTACTGGGGCTGCCCTGATCGACGCTCGACTGACCACAGCTCGTAATCGCCTCGCCTCTTTTGTGTTTGCAGGATCAATTGCCGGCGAAGTACGACAACATGGCGAATGGGTGCCTTTATCGTGTGTCCGATGGGCGTCAGGCGAGGTTGTGGGAATAGATTGTTTGAGTGTGGGGTGTCGTCATTTCTGGCGCCAAATTCAATCGCCCAGACTTTGCCGGTGGTGTCCACGCCGTAGAGCGTGTAGGGCAGGCGCGAGTCACTCGGCCAGAGTTTGGTGATTTCGGTGTCCAACGTGGCTTTCAGAATGGAAGGGTATTTGCTGTCCAGAGCGTGAAATTCAGAGACAACCACCGCTCGCCCCGTAACATGCGCCACTAGTTCGTCGTCCAATCCAAACAACGCGAAGGCTTCGTGGGATTTTTCTTTAGAATTGTCGTCTGAGTCTTCTTTTGAAGGAGTCGTCGAACACAGCCCTGCACCCTGAGCGTCGCGATCTGTGAGAAACGATTGGTATCCTGCTTGAATGGATGGTTGGCGTGATGTTTTATGTGTTGTCATCTTAAGCCTCCTTGAGGTCTGGATTGGGAACCGTATGGAAGGCACCTGAGTGCCAACTGGCACGATAAGCAAAACTCAGTGGGGAACACGTTGTCACGCTAACTAAAAAGTAACGGGAGTCGTACGTCAAAAGTTGCCTTTGTCCACGACTTTAATTGCCAGATAAAAGAATTCGGAGGTAGCGTTCACGGATACTGTTAACTGTAAACCACTTTACGATTTTCTCCAGTTGACAGGGTGTATTCTACGGCTACGATGTAAGTGAATTGACAATCAATCGATATTTTTTTCATCACCAAAAAGTGGAGGGAAGTCACGTGAATAATGATTTGTGCGAAAATGTTGAGCCTAGTGACTCTGGCTTTCACGAAAAGAATAACCTTTCAACACGCATTGACGCTTTCGAGGAGTTGAACCCGGTCAACGAAGCCGCTCTTCGAAGCTTTTTCCGAGAGTTGGGGTTACCGGGGTACGTGGATGAAGTGCTCAAACCCACTCTGAGCATGGGTGACGCCCAAGTCTACGTGGCGGTTCGAGACCGACCTTGGCCACCATGGGGCCTAGGCGCACGCCAATTCAGTGCCGTGTGCCTGATACATACGGTCGAGCCGGACTCCTGGACGCTCAGCCCGGTGTTCGTCAATGATGAAGATAATACCAACGTTGGGCTAATGGCGGCGCTGTTCAAGGAGATCCTTGAGGCGATCGCCGTCAGTGAAACGGCGGAGGTCTGCTATTTGGCCGCAGAGGACTCGTTGCTCATTGATCATATTTTTCAATCGTATGGCTTTGAGCGCGAGGATGATGTGTTTCTGACGGAGAAGAAGCGCTACTTTACTTATCGAGCCAACCCGAAAAAGCTGCTCGAGTCTCTAAGGCTTTCGGAACGGTCTCTTCCCGAGTTGTTGTCCGGAAAATTTTCAAAAGAAGCGCTGTATGCCAATGCGCTCTATCATCAAAGCGTTTACCAGGCGGCGATACCGGAGTTGCGTTCGCCCCACGTTATTCCTGAGATTATCGGCTTGGCGAGAGGGGGGCATGCCGCTAAGCCCGCGGGGCATCCCGGCGGTACGGGAACCGGGGCTGTGGCCTTTCCAGAATCCGGGCGGCGCTTCGCTTATGTCTCCTTGGGCAACTTCCTCGATTTTGAGCTTGATAAGATGCTTGATTTTGTACAGTCACAGCGGGAGAAGTTCCGGACAGCGACCGTCGTGGACCCGGAGACCAACAGGCCTGTGGTGAATCAGGACATGCGCCGCGCAATGACCCTGAACGAACTGGGCGAACTTGAGAAGCCGTTTGTGGAACAGTTGAAAGGTGCTCTACCTGGTGCACTAAAAAAGATGGAACTGGAAGGCTTTCCCATAGGAGATATCGAGCTTCAGTTATCTGCCTCGGGTGATGGGGACTATTATCGCATGCACACTGATACGGATGAGCACTCCACGCGGAAGTTATCCTTTGTATATTTCTTCCATTCTGAACCAAAACGGTTTTATGGGGGAGAATTGCGTCTTTTTGACAACCGAAACGTTGAAGGAAAAGCCCATGCGGAGTGTTCGCAACTGGTAACACCAAGGCAGAACACTTTGGTCATATTCCCCAGTGATATGCCCCATGAACTGTTGCCGGTACGTGTTCCGTCAAAAGAGTTTGCCGACAGCCGATTTACGTTGAACGGATGGGTCCACGAAGCCCGATAACGTAATGAGAAATCGTAAGCTCTTTTACCTTGATGCATTCAAAAAAACGCGTGCGGGTTACTCGGCGTGGCTGCCGATAAAGCGCTGCGCCATGCAGCCGCCGCCATCCATTACGGGCTTGCAGGCACGTTATTTTCGCGCCTCCCGGAACTCAGTCAGGGCTCGGTACCTGTTTGACTCGGAAGAAGGGCGGGATGAGTTTCGTGGCGGGGCGCTGTCGCTGGATCCCGCGGCGGAGAGCCTGATGTTCTCGGAAGGCTCGGCGGCTGTGGCGTATGAAGCCGGAAGCCTGCCGATTGAAGAGGTTTCCTTTGATCGGCCAGTCTTCATCCTCGCGGCGCCGCGTTCGGGTAGCACGCTTCTTTTCGACCTGTTGTCGCAAAGCCCCAGCTTATGGTCACTGGGGTGTGAAACGCAGTACATTTTTGAAGGACTTAGCTCCCTTCATTTGGCGAACAAAAACTTTCAGTCTCAAGTGCTTGAGGCGCAAGACGCCGATTCCGACACGGTTGATGCTCTGCGAGCCGGCATCTGGCTTGACTGCCAACCGACGCCCAGTCGGGGCCCGCGCGAGGAGTCTCTGAGGCCTCGTGCTTCGGGGTTGCGTTATATCGATAAGACTATTGAGAATGCCTTGCGAGTGCCGTTTCTTCTGAAGGCGTTTCCTGATGCGCTATTTATCTACCTGCACAGGGACCTTAGGCCCAATATCTCCTCCATTGTTGAAGCCTGGAACCGGCCGGGCTTCACATCCCTTCCGGGGCTGCCAGGGTGGGATAGAAAAGACTGGAGCTTTCTTTTACCCGAACATTGGGAAAAGTACAACGGGAGGACACTCACAGAGATCGCAGGTTTTCAGTGGGGTAGCGCGAACGAGGCGATTCTTGACGCCTTGGATACCCTGCCCAAGGATAGATGGACGTCGATTTCCTATGAAAACCTGTTGGCTGACCCCCAGGGGCAGGTAGCGCGCTTGTGCCGGTTTATGGACGTAGACCCGGGTACCCGCCTGCGAGCTACTTCCGATGCGTCTCTACCCCTTGCCGATACGACTGTTTCCTATCCCTCGCCACTCAAATGGAAGACGAATGAACAGTTTTACCCGAAGTTGATTAGGGGGCTGCAGCCTTTGGCGGGTCGGATCCGTTACCTTCACCAGGGGGCGGCGCCGGATATGAAACGGTCGGAAAATCATACTGAGGTCAGATTCTCCTGTTTTTTGGATTCTGTTGAAGAGGCAGAGCCCCAAGGGGACGAGGTGGTTAACCCCTCACTGTTGTTGCAGCCGGGAAACTCACCGCCTCTGACGCTATTAAGAAAAGTTCGCAACCGAGAACGGTTCGTTCAGGACTTCCCCCTGCTGTGGGTTGAAGACCCCGCCACCCGTGTATGGAGCCCGGTTTGGCTTGAGCGGTCGGACTACTTTGCCGTGACCAGGCTGAGGCCTGGCGGTACTGAGCCCTCATTGGGCCCCGCCATGCGCAGAAAGCTATGCGGTTCCGCAGTGCTGGTCCGAGCGCAGGAGTACCGGTCGCGTGAGCATTACGGAAAGCGCCTCGCAGATGAAGCCGCCATTGATCTCCAGAGGACGGGTGTCTGTAAGTTGAATGATGTACTTCGCGACCCTCTTCGTCAGGCTCTGTCTGACTACTATAAAAAGATGATAGCCTCGGGCGATTGGCCGCTCGGCGACGCTCAGGTCGAGCGGCGATACGCTTGGCACAATGAACGTACCGCACAGTTCCTGCATCAGCAGCTTTCCGAGTTCGTTTCCAGAGTGGCGGGCGTTGCGCTGAAACCGACCTACTCGATCTGTTCGGCCTACGAAGGCAGTGCGGAACTGGATGCTCACCTTGATCGGGAGCAGTGCGACTATACCTTCTCCTTGCTGGTCGATGAGCAGCGTCCCGAGCATGGCAAGGCCTGGCCGCTTTGGTTTCTCACCCCGCAGGGAAAACGATCGGTCGAGTTTGGCTGTGGTGATGGGGTTCTGTTTCGTGGCTGCGAGATTCCGCATTGGCGCGAGTCCGCCAGCTCTGAACATCGGCAGTTAAATCTGTTGTTTCATTTTGTTCGTGCTGATTGGGCGGGTGTTAGGGATTAGCTTATAGTGCCAGCTCTGGGCGAAGCAGAGAGTGTTAGGTGATTGTCATCAAGGCCCTCGATAGGAGTAAAATAGGTAAAATGGATGAGATTCCCAGGGGTAAATGGCCCTTTCAAGTCATCTATGATCGTTCAAAGCAGGTGACGCCTTGGGTAATATTACACGCGCCGATTCAGTCGGAGGAGAGAATTGACTTGTTTTGCCGTTATCGGCGCGCGGGTTGCCGGTTTGTGGGAATGACAAGTTTTATGGACTTTCCCGCCAACTGCTGTGATGGTGCCGTAGACTATGGTGCGGTCTGCGAGGCCTGGGCACATTGCTTTCGCCAGCCTGAACAATATATACCGAGGGGGGTCCCGCACGCCCTAGTGTCATTGTCGGACTTTACGGACTCTTCGTTGATAAGTCCGTTTCGCTTCAATGCGGAGCCGGGGGAGGAAGTCTTTGATTTTGCTTACATCGGGGCACAAGAGCCTTGGAAGCAAAGAGCGAAGAACTGGCCGATGGCGAAGGCTTGTATCGAAAGTTTTACTCGCCAGCTGGGTTTACGGGGCGTCGTTGTAGGCGGGGCCCCCAAGAGGTGGACGCCGCCTCAAGGGGTGACAACAAAGTCCTGGCTGCCTTATGAGCGGTTTCTGGGGCTGCTGTCCAGGTGCAGGTTCTTGTTTGTACCGAACGTTGCCGATGCCTCGCCCAGAATCATTGCCGAGGCGCTTTGCCTGGATGTACCCATCCTCATGAATGAGAATATCCTCGGTGGTTGGAAATACATCACCGCTATGTCCGGGCGTTTTTTCTCGGGTGAGCACGATGTGTTGCCGTGTGCGGAAGAGATAATGTCAAAGCGGTTTCATCCTAGGCTCGCTTACATGAATAGCTTTGGCCCCCGTAGAGCTGAACAGGCGTTGGCGGGGTTGTTGAAAACCTTGGACCCCGGCATAGAAGAGCGGCGCCCGTTGCAAATTGAGCCCTCGGCGAGCTAAGTTGGTCTGTACCGAGCCGGGTTGGCGCCCGGGGAAAGGTTTACCACTAACCGGCTCGGCCCATCCGAGGGTGAGCTGTGAATCCAAGCTTGATCGGTTGGGTGATCCGATCCATGCCGGTCGGCGTTGATATGCTTAAAGAATGCCGTGGTTCCCGGCTCGACGTGATTGATGGTCGCATAGGGCAGGCAGAATTCGGTTAAGTTTTCGCAAGGTGAGTGGCCCTGGTCAGGGAGCTGTAAGCGCCGATGGTTTTCATGGCGTTGAAGGTGGCGATAGAAAAGATCCATTGAGCGGACGTCCTTCGGGCTCACCCAAAGCGTCCCCGTTCCATTGTAGACTTTAATAGCCCCCCACGTCGGGGCTCCTGGCGGTACGGTATCGACGTGAAACCCGCAGCGCGTCGTTGGGCGTTCGGTAAAAATGCGCAGTCGAAACCACTTGGTTGGATTTATGGTGTCAACTTGTTGCGCGACATACAGTATATCCGATAAGAGTGCGTCTCTTGTCTCCTTAGAAATTGGCGAACTTGGAAGATTGAATTCCAGCCAGTTTGCGAGAGTCGGGAGCTCTACGTCAAAGACATCGTACCTGGGGATAATAAAACGCTCGGACTCAATCGCTTGAGTGAGTTCTTCTTCGGGAACGACAAGAGGGTGGTGGCGAAACATGGCAACCGGATCGCAGCGGTTCTCGCCAGACCAGACATCCACCGCGTGAGCCGCTCTTTCGTCATTGCTCTTCGACATATGCCGCCTCCCTTTTATACCATGGCGCATAGGCAGTTAATAGTGAATGTTTGTCGACCGAACGAAGTGGCTTTTGGTTTTAATTAAATATAAGCTTAGTTGGATGTTGCCGTATACGGGAATGTTTCGTCAAGGCTTTTGGATAGATCCGTATCGCGGGCCGTAATGTCCAATAATGGACTGGGAAAGATTGTGATGCGTTGCGATATTGTTATTCGTAGTTACTGGCGCGACCTAGACTGGCTGGAACTGTGTTTGGCCGCCATTGAAAAATTCTGTGTGGATTTTTCTGACGTTGTTTTGGTTGCTCCGGTTTCGAGTCGACCATGGATTGAGGCGCGGTTGGCTCTCCCTCAGGGAGTGCGTTTGCAGTATTGTCGGGACTACGACGACGATTATCTCGGTCAGCAGATTACGAAACTCTACGCTGACATATACAGCAGTGCCGAATTGATATGTCATGTGGATTCTGATTGCGTTTTTCATCAGGACGTTACCCCCGAAGCGCTGGCTCCCGGTGGCCGTCCCACGGTGTACACTCGTGCCAGGCAGGAGCTCCCTCGCCACTGGCCCTGGACAGCACCCACGACGAATTTTTTGGGATGGACGCCGGAACTGGATTTTATGCAGTACCCGCCGTTTACCTTTCCCCGTTGGCTATACGCCGATGTTCGACAGTTCTGTGAGCGAACGAAAGGGTGTACGTTGGAGCAGTGGATTCAGGCGCAGCCGGCCCGTGGCTTTTCAGAGTTTAACGTAATGGGGGCCTTCGCCTATCGCTATCATCCAGAGAAGTTCGAGTGGGTGGATGTGGCGAAGATGCGGCCAGAGGCCAAATACTGCCATTGGTTTTGGAGCTGGGAACGCGTGAGTCCCGCGACCCGCCGAACTGTTCTCCGCGACATTGCGACGGCATAGGGGTGAATATAACGTGACTACTCCAATCCATGCATTTTGGTGCAAAATTCCTAGCCGACCTAATTTTGGTGACGCCTTGACCCCTTGGCTAATATGGCAACTGACTGGACAGCATCCCAGGTTTCGAAGGCCGGACGCCCCTGAACATAAGTTGGCCATCAGTGGCAGTATCGTGGAATACGTTTCCCCGCCCTGCACCGTTTGGGGTTCTGGAGTGATGACTGGGAGTTTGCCCATCGCGACGGAGCTGGATGTGCGAGCGGTTCGAGGGCCGTTGACAAAACGACGGCTAGAGCTCAATGGCGTGCCTTGTCCCTCCGTGTTCGGTGACCCGGCGTGGCTTCTGCCGCGCCTTTATCGCCCCGAGACGTCGCTCGCTCCGGCTCGTATCGGTCTTGTTCTGCACTTTTCTGACAGGGCCAGGGTGCAAGGCCGTTACACCATGCCAGAAGGTGTTCTGTGCATCGATATACAAGATCCAGTTGAGCGGGTTATTGATCAAATTTGTTGTTGTGATTTGATTGTGTCCTCCTCCCTTCATGGAATTATCGTGGCTCATGCGTATGGAAAACCGGCCGTATGGTCGGAGCTGAGGCCACTCCCCTCGGGTGATCGCTCCAAGTTTTTGGACTATTTCGCGTCACTTGATATCGACGAACCGAGCCCGGTATTGCTCAATCTGGAGGGAGATTGGTGGCGAACCATCTCCGGCGCTGCCATTGATGCACCCCGTTATTTCGATACCGACAGGCTTCTCGCCGCCTGTCCCTTTATTGCGGAGTAGGATGGTGATATGGATCGGACACGTTTTTTTGAGGAGCTCCTGGCGGGAGATCAGCATCGCGGCGGGATACGCTGCCTTGAAGTGTTCTCCCTGGCGCCGCGTTATTTTTCAGAACTCCAGCGGGAGGTCAGCCGCTATCGGGCGTGTAATCCCGCATCGGTCGTGAGTGACGAGGCACATGTGACCAATTGGGTGTCATCTTCGGGGCAGGTCAGGCAGTACAGTCTATTGAATGACTCGGGCCGCAGCGACGACTTCTCGTCTGATCACAACCTGAGTTGTCGTCACAAATGGTTCTTTGATGAACCTCATTACCCCGTGCTCGGTCAGTTTATCAATGACTGGCCGGACCTGGTCAATTTTAGAATTACTACCCTCGGGCCCGGGGCGGCACTGTCCCCACATGAAGAGTGTTTGTTGTTCCGAACCCAAAGTGGTGGTGTTGGTGCACGGCTTCGGTTTCATTTGCCGATTGATACAAACCCCTCGGCCGAAGTACATCTGGATGGTGATGTCTACCACCTTCGAGAAGGCATGGTTTATTTGTTTAACCAGGGGTGCGTGCATTCAGCGCGTAACTTAGGGCCTGATACTCGAGTTCATCTCGTGTGGGACTCGTTGCTTACTACGGATTTACTTGAGTGGCTCCTGTATACACGTCCATCCTCACGACTGATGGTTCACCAAGTTGGCGCGCCGACGGTGCTTCGCAAGGAGAACCCGGGAGCCTATCGGCGGTTGGCTCCAGTCGTGCCGACGAGTGAAGCGCATCAGTTGGATGTTTGCCAGCGGCAATGATCTCTCCGGCAGGCGAGATGATTTTTGAGATGACCGGTAACGATCAGCGCTGCCCCCGCCACGCTGGCTATCTTCTCGTCAGCTTCGCCCAACAGATCGTGCCCGAAGAAGGCGGTCCACATCGCCATATCTTAACCACTCAGTGCCCTTGCTGGTGCAGGTCGTAAGCAGACGACAGGGCACGCGGTCAACATGGAAGCGGGGGTCATGGCTTCTTCGCGCGTGGGGACACGCGCATACACTTTATTTCCGGGGAATTCGATGGTGTTTACTACCTTCATGGTATGTTATAACATAACGTTATGGTGATGGCTGGGCAAAGCGCTGGTGGATCGCAGCAAATAAAGCGAAAGCGGTAGCTCTGGTGCGGCACTTGTCGCAGGCACCTGGAACGAGCTGATACACCCAACAATGTGAAATTTTGATCAATAAGGTACAGAAACATGCCGAAAATCAGGCCGAATAGGTTGCTCGTAGCTGGCATCGCTGCCCTATCTTATGCGAGTACACCAGTGTTCGCACAGAGCGCCCGTGCTTCAAACGAAGTGGCTGACGCGAGCCGCTCTCCTTCTAGCGCCAATGCGGGGCTGGCGGAGGAAATAGTTGTTGTTGGTAGCAATATCCGGGGCGTTGCAGTCGAAGGCCCGTCTCCAGTCATTACCTTTGACAAAGAAGCCATAGAGAACACTGGCGCGGCCTCGATGCAACAGTTTTTTGAAAAATTGCCGCAAAACTTCGGCGGTGGTGCCAATGGTGCGAACGTCGGCAACCTGGGTGTGGATCGTGATACCGGGAATAATTTCGGCCAGGGAACATCCCTCAACTTGCGCGGGCTTGGTACTGGAACCACCTTGACTCTGATCAACGGTCACCGGGTATCGGCATCGAATCGCTATCAGTATGTGGACGTGTCGCTGATTCCGATGAGCGCCGTGGAGCGAGTGGAAATCCTCACCGACGGTGCGTCCGCCATTTACGGCGCTGATGCCATCGGCGGCGTCGTCAACATTATTATGCGGCGGGACTTCACCGGTTATGAGACGGGAGTGCGCTATGGTGCTGTGACCGACGGTGGAATGAGTGAATACCAAATCTCACAGACCGCGGGCTGGTCGTGGGAGGATGGTCACGCCCTGGCCAACTATGAGTACCTGGAGCAGGACAACCTGTCCGCGCTGGATAAGGATTTTTCCAGTGACGTTGCTTACACGCCTTACGATCTGTATCCGGGCTCAAAACGGCACAGTCTCTATGTGGATGTGCTTCAGCGACTCAGCAATGTTCTGTCCCTCAACCTGACCGGCTCCTACGCCAAGCGGGAAATGGATACCAATATCGCCAGTCAATGGGACATTACCAACCTGTTTCCAGAAACGGAGCAGTATGACTTGTTCGCCGGCCTTACACTGGACCTGCCGCAGCAGTGGCAAGCCCGCCTGAACATCGGTTACGGAGGAAACGATGTTCGGTACGAACGCAGCACGATCGATGACGGAGTGGTGGAGATGGCGCCACCAACGGATACGAACTCGACTATAGCCTATGTCGATCTGATTGCAGATGGGGACCTGTTCACACTCCCCGCTGGCGCCGTGCGTGCCGCTGTCGGGGCCAGCTTGCGGCGCGACGAATATGAGCTCATTGACTATCGCGGTCTGGAAGAGCCTTATAATCCGAGCAGGGACATTAGCGCCGTTTTTAGCGAATGGAACATTCCACTGCTGACAAACCTTCCGGGTGTACACAACTTGTCTTTAACCCTGGCAGCACGCTACGACGACTACAGTGATTTCGGCTCCACCACCAATCCGAAATATGGCGTTTTATGGGAGGTGACGGACGAGCTGGCGTTTCGGGCGAGCTACGGACGATCATTTCGGGCCCCCGTGTTTACGGACATGAAGACGAACAACGGTGCCTATGTCTTCAGTTTGCCCAACCCCGATGCTCCGGGGGGCGGAACTAATACCATGGTACTCTCCAATGGCAATCCCGACCTCGGTCCCGAGCGCGCAGAGACCTGGACGGGCGGCTTCACCTTCGCGCCGGAATCGATCGCCGGCCTCAGCGTTCAAGCCAACTACTACCAGATCGATTACTCCGACCGGATTGACGTCGGGTATTCGGGCAGCTATGGGAACCTCTTTGCCGAGTCCACCGATCCCTATGCATCCATTCTGACATTCAACCCGACGCCACAGGAAATTGAGAGCGCTAGAGAACTGGGGCTTTCCGGTACCGCCTTTCGGATTATTCGGGGCGGGCCCTATGCGGTTCCCGAGGATCAGGACGAATACGACACTGAGGTCATCCTCGACAATCGCGTCCGCAACAATGCGGAAACTTCGCAGCGGGGTGTCGATCTCGACCTCTTGTACGACTTTAACGTGGGTGAGAACCGCGTCGACCTGAGCCTTGCCGCCTGGTACATCATTGATTCCACCCGCCAGCTGACCAGCACGTCTCCCGAAGCCGAGGCGTTGAACAAGGTGTACTTTCCTGTCGACCTAAAGGTGCGCAGCGGAGTTGCACTGACTCGGCACAAACTGTCAGGTGGTTTGTTTGTGAACTATGTTGATGGCTATCGCGACCCGTCCAACCTCGAGGACCCCACCGTGGATTCCTGGACGACGGTGGACTTCAACCTCCAGTACCACTTTGTGGGGGAGACCAGCCTCGCCTTGAACGTGCAGAATGTTTTCGATGAGGATCCGCCCTTCGTCGAAAATGCCCGAGGCACGGGTTACGATCCCACCAATGCCACCGCGTTGGGGCGCTTTGCTTCCCTGTCTATGACTTACGAATGGTAAGTTGGTAACGATGACTTGAGCAAAAACTCGGTCTCGAAGAGTATCGTCCCGATGTCGATTTTTTCCCAGGCTCTCGGTGTAGCCGCAACGCAGCTCAAGCTCATGTGGCGCGAGCGGCGCTTGCTCTGGCTTGCGCTTGCGGTCTTGCTGCTCGCCGGCGCGTCGGTCGCCACAAGCTCGGCGCGGCTGGTGGCTCAGGCGCAAGAGCGACGCGCCGTGGCAGAGCAGGAGGAGCGGCTGTGGGATAGCCAGGGCGTGACCGACCCTCACGACGCCGTTCATGTGGGCCGTGCCGTGCCCGCGCCAGTGCGTCCGCTGGCGGCCTTCGATCCGGGCCTATCCGACTTTGTCGGCGCATCGGTTTTCATCGAGGGTCATGCGCAGAATCCCGCTCGCCACAGGCCGATTGAGGGGGGCGCCGCCCTCAGCCGCTTCGGCGGTTTCTCGGCGGCCTGGACGCTGCAGGTTATCGCGCCCTTGCTGATTATTCTGGCGGGCTTCGCCACCATGTCCGGCGACGTCGCGCGGGCACGACTGAGACAGGAACTCGGCGCAGGCGCCTCGACCACGGCGCTGGTTGGGGGGCGGCTACTTGCGTTAACCGCGGCAGCGGGATTGCTGGCGCTCGTCCTGGTCGGCGTGAGCCTTCCGGCCATACTTCTGCAGGGGGTGGGTCGGGTGGAAATGGTGGGGCTTGCCGTCCTCGGCGGCGTTTATGCGCTTTATCTGCTGGTGTTTTGTGCCCTTACCGTCGCCGCGTCGGGCCTGTTCGCGTCGGCGCGTACGGCTCTGGTTTTTCTGCTCGGTTTCTGGGCCGTGTCCACCTTGCTGGTGCCGCGTGTCGCGCCCGCTGTGGCCGAAAGTCTGGAGCCCACCCCCTCCGCCCCTGCGTTAAGAGCGGCCGTCGCGGAGGAAGCGGAAAAAGGCGTTGATGTTCACGATTCCACGGACGAGGGGGTAGAAGCGTTCAAGGCCGAGCTCTTGGCGCGCTATGACGTAAGCGCTATTGAAGACCTTCCCATCAACTTCAGGGGTGCCAAATATGAGTACGGCGAAGAACTCTCCACGGAGCTCTACAACCGGCATTTCGATCAGCTCTACGCTGTTTACCACCGGCAGGAGAGGGTGCAACGCCTATTTGCCGTCCTCTCACCGGCCCTCTCCCTGCAGCCCTGGTCGCGCGCCTTTGCCCATACCGACTTAGACGCTCACCTGAGTTACCTTCGCGGTGTCGAGGACTATCGCTTCCGGCTGATCCAGACATTGAATGCAGAGATTAAAAACCACAAACGGTCGTCCGGCGAGCGATACTACCGCGCTGATATTGCCACTATTACACGCGATGTCGCCTATACGCCGGGTCAGCGGCCGCTGAGCGATGTGGCGGCGGCGCAGATGCCAAACCTGGTGATCCTGCTGGTCTGGGGTGTATTCGCGATCGGCATGACGGCCGTATCGGCCCGGCATCTGGGGCGCCGCTCATGAGTTGCTTTGTCATCGTGGGTTATGAGGCCCGCCGACTTGTTCGCGACCGCGCCCTGCCAGTGCTGTTGAGCCTGCTGCTGGGGTTTGGCGGCTATGCGGCATGGAATGGTGCCGACTGGGTGCAAAAGCGTGAAGCGGCCATTGCATTGATCAAGGCGGAGGAACAGGAACGCATAGCGTTTGGGCGCCGGTTTGTGGAGACGCAGTTGGTGGTGCCCGGCTTATTGGCCGCGCTGCCCCCCGGAGTCATGGCCCCTGTCTCGATGGGTCAGGCTGACAATTATCCGTTCAACGCCGATGTCTCTGCATTGGGGGATTACACCATGCTTTTCGAACGCGTGTGGTCGGATATTGGCAGTCCGGCTGTGCGCGCCGCAGGCCGCTTCGACCTGGCCTTTGTAATCGTCTTTCTGTTGCCGCTGGTCATTCTCGCCGCCGCCTATGATCTCTGGTCTGGCGAGCGTGAGCGGGGTATCGCCGCCATGGTGCTGTCGCAACCTGTTGCGATTGGGCCACTCATCGCCGTAAAAGCGCTGACCCGGGGATTGGTGGTACTCTTTCCCGCCACCGCGATTGTCCTCGCGGTCGCCGCCTGGGCCGGGGCGCGAGAACCGCTTGGCCTCGCCGCGCTAGCGCTGGCAGTGATACTTTACGGGGCCTTCTGGCTGGTCATTGCAGTGGTGATCAACCTTGTTACCCGTCGTTCAACCGAAGCGGCCATTGCGGCGGGCGCCATCTGGCTATTGGTCGTGGTGATGGCACCGTCATTGACCTTAACCGCCGTTGATCTGGTCGCACCGGCGCCCTCGGAGATGGGCTTTGCGACCGAGTTGAAGGCCCGCAAGGCCGAGATCACCGAGCGCCAGCGCCTTGATCGCGAAGCCAATCCGGCACCGGCCCGTTCGCCAGCGCCGACGATTCCTGAGCGCTTGCGAGCTCTCTATGCCGATCGTGTTGCTCTCGACAACGAAATTGCGCCGATGATTGCGGCCCACCAGCAGGCGAAGCGAGCGCGGCGTGATGCGCTCGACGCCGTGCGTTTTTTCCTGCCGTCGGTCGCGGTGCAGGATGCGCTCGACCGCATCGCCGGTTCGGACGCTGATCGCGCGCTTGCCTTCGAGGATCAGGCGCGCGCGGCCCAGTTGGAACTTCGGCACCTGTACAAGAGCCACCTGGACCGCGATGCTCTGCTGACACCTGCCGAATACGATAACGCCCCCCGCTTTCAACTCCGGGGAACGGGTGGCGCTTTCCAATCTGGCGTACTGGCGGATCTCGCAACCTTATTCATCGCCAACCTGCTTATTCTGATCGCCGCTCGATGCCTGCGTGGTCAGGCGGCGACACCCTAGGAAATCTCCCATGCTTTGCGCAAAGAACTTGACCAAAGATCACGGCGCGCACCGGGCGCTTGACGATGTCAACTTCACGGTGGGACCGGGGGAGGTCTACTGCTTGCTCGGAGCGAACGGTGCCGGCAAGTCGACGACCATCAAGCTGTTCCTCGGCTTTTTGAAGCCGACATCGGGCTGCGCCGAGGTGGACGGTCTCGACCCTCAACAAGAACCGCAGGCGGTTCGCCGTCGGCTTCTCTACATCCCGGAGACCGTGGCCCTCTATGACGAACTGACCGGTTACGAGAATCTGGACTACTTCGCGCGTTTAGCCGGAGTGGCGGACCGCTCCCCCGCGCGCTTACGCGAGTCCCTGACCGAGGCGGGCCTCGCCGCTAACGCCTTCAACCGACGAGTCGGCCAATATTCCAAGGGGATGCGCCAGAAGGTCGGCATAGCGCTGGCCATAATCAAGGAGGCCAAAGCCCTGCTGCTCGACGAGCCCTCGTCCGGTCTTGACCCCGAGGCATCGTCTGAATTCCACGAGCTGCTCATGCGCCAACGCGATCAAGGCGCGGCAATCCTGATGGCGACCCATGATCTTTTCCGCGCGCGGGAGGTGGCCACCACCATTGGCATTATGCAGGCTGGCCGGCTGCGCCGGACCGTGGACGCTTCAAAGATCACGGCGAACGATCTGGAAAGCTTATACTTGGAAGAAATGGGCAGGCGGTCTTAGCTTGTCAGGGTTTCGCGCCATTAAGCTAACCCATCCATTTTCTTAACCATGCTTCGATATTGAGTTGGGGGCCGAACAGTCCCAGCACTTGGGACGAATTGTCTGGGCCCAAGCTTCGTATGCCAGCGTGTGCGGCGGCACTGTCGACGTATCCCTGCTTTGCCAGGATGCCGTCAACCAGCATATGTCTTATAAAGTCACGGTGGTGTTGAGTGACCGCGAGCGCGTGATCGTCAAGGTAACATTTAACCCTTCGAGACAAGAGGCGCTCTGGCAATAGTCCCTCAAAGGCACGGCGTGCAATGGTTCTATCTTCAGCATCCGCCATAAGAATATGAAGGGGCATCCGAGCAAACAGCTCTACAACAGGCTGGGCGCTGATGGGCGAGACACCATGCCAGCTACCGGTCCCTTCGAAAGGGTCCAGAACATTGGTGGGGAAAACCATTCGGCTGATATGGGTCAACTTGTTTGGGGAGAGGGAGTAGCCTTTTGCAAGCGCGTGTCGCATCCACGCGGGTTGGGGTTCGGCTTGATTGGCGCCAGCGCGAAGCCATTCGCAAGGGCTTCCCCACCTTTTATTCGCGGAAAGCGGCTTCTTGAGCACTCCATAACGAAAAGCGTCCATTAAAACCCCATAGAATGAATCACCGGACTGAGCGGTTTCGAGTGCGACCCGCAGTAACTCCAGGTTAATCCCGTGACGCCAAGCGTAGTCGATCGCGCCGCCGTTACCCTTGAAACGAAGGAATACCGCATCGCCCCCCACGCCCGTAAATCGGGTTGACGCCCCGCTTAATGCGCTAATTGATCCGACGTCGCGATGGAGAAGGTAGCCTGAGCAGTAGAGGAGCCGAGCAGTCCGTGGGAAATCCATTATTTCTTCCAAGGAGCAGTAAGGTCTTCGTTCATGCTCAATAAGCTCGCAGGTTCTGCCTGAGGATTGGGAGGCTCCTGCAACCGCCATTCTTGCATACTCCCTTTCATCCGCTCCGATGCCGGGGTCGTAATGGTGAACGCACTCTACCTCGGGCTTTGAGGGGGCATGAAGCAAACCCGCCAAGACGATTGAGGAATCAAGCCCGCCAGAGAGCTTCAACTGAATGTGGGTATGCTGGCTTGCCAATGCACCAATACAACCAAGCAGGGTTGTTCGTGCAAGCTGAACAGCTTCGTTCAAGTCGGTTATTGGGTCCTCGGCGGCGGCTTGTACCACATCCCAATGGGATTCTCGCGCCACAGGAGTTCCATTTTCAATAGTCATCGTCTCCGCTGCTTCCAGCGTTGTGATTTCTTTGAGACCTGTCTGGCTGCCATCTCGAAATGGAAGGATGAGCGAGCTGGCAAAGTAGGGCCAGTTAATGGAGAACTGGCGTAATTGCAGCTTCAAACAGTCCTCCGTATTGGAGAAAAATACGGTGACATGTTCCATAACGGTGATATGGCAAGGTATTTCTCCGGTTGGGTCTCGCAAAGCAAACCACTTTTCCTTCTTCGAGTCACAACCAAATGCAATATACCTTCCCCAGTAGTTTTTCAGGAGTGCGCGCCCCTGACTGTTACAAACGTCCGTGGCAGAGCCGGTGTCGAACACGGCAGTGTCAGGCACGATATCAGTTCCGAAATTTTTAACAAATACCTTGCCAAAAATGACGAGCGATCCCGCTTGGCTGCATTCAAATATTCCCTGGTCGTCACTTTGATGGTAGATTGCAGCATCAGCCGATTTTAAGGCGCATGTCATACTGGGAAATTTTGTTTCTATCTTTGCCTTAACTTGCCTGGCTTGATTTACTGACGGATACGAGAAGCTGTTCCAGAAAATCGCTATATATCGATACATATGTGGGTGACTTAGAGAACGAGAATTGGCACCATTCGCCGCAAGTTGAATGGAATGTCGGTCAGCGCCTGGTCACCATATTGCAACCAGCAGTGAGCGGTGAACGGCTGCTCTTGAACCGCGAATATCCAGGTCGGGTGGATGCTATATTTTGCCAGGAATTCGTTGAGCGCCAAGCAGTAAAGAAAACACTCATCTGTTTTTTTAAAGGCAAAGGGTCGAAGCCAATCGAACACACGAACCAATAATGCCAATATGTCAGTTTCGACCCGTCGCTCTGGTGTGGATGGTTTTCTCTTCTGAACCATGGATACTATATTTTTGAACGGTAAACGTTTTTTGCTATGGAGTGCGCAAGAAACGGAGATAGCGAACCTATAAACGTCCTTCGCTGTTATTCGGGGTCGTCCTCGAGGCTGCCCATCTCTTAACCATACGTTGGGTAGCTGAATTGTTGGCGGTGTGGCGGGTTTTCCCAGGTTAGGATAGGGAGTTATTAAATGACGCTGGAGTAAAGCTCTAGGGAATACCGGAGCGTTACAGCTTGTCGCTTTTATCGGCCAATTTCCAATAAAGGGCTCGAAGCTTGCCGCTTGCGTTTTTTCAATTGCTAGGTATTTTCCGTTTATCTCATCCAGCATAAACATCGTTCCGCCAGCGATGCATACATGTGCCTGCTTGGAGAGAAAGTACGGAGATTCCACCTTGGGGTCCATGAAGACCTCGTTATTTTTGGGAGGCGGGCGATTCCTTCTTGTGGAGGAGTCGCCCGCCAATCCGGATGTCAACGTGAGAGAGAATCCGGGGATGTGGATGGAAAGGTGTCGTCCATCTTACTGCTGTGGTCGTGAGCTTTGGTCTCTGAAACCACCAAGCCTAGCTCCCTGAGCTCGTGCTGCGGTAAAGCGCTGCTGTTTTGCGCGTTGTTTCCTGTGTTTAACACGCCTAGTTCAATCAGTTCGTTCATAATGATCACCTCTTGTGTTCGTTATCTAACGAATATCTTCATCAGCCAATTGCGGGTTGATGAAAAGTCTCTACGGATAAAAACGTAGAAGTCGGGGATTGTTGATCCGACTTAATGAAATGTTATAACATCACTATAAAGATAGCAAATTTACATTCAATAACTACAGGCTGGGGCACATATGAACACCGGGATGGGTGACGAAGGTAGCAATCCGACCATAGTGATTAAGGGGTTATTTCCATTACCCCAATTCATACGCTTTATCCGGGAGCGATGTTCTCCCAGGAGCTTTGAGGACCCCGCTTTGGTGGCTGAGTGGCGAGAAGCGCGCGCCGTAGCTTTACAAGTCATGGATGAGGAAGCTGGTGTCGCCGATAGCATTGGTGTGCGCGAACTTTCGGAAGAAATGAAACCTCTGGCGGAGGAGGTGCTGCGGCAACCCTCAATGCAAAGGGTTGCTTCACTGGTACCGCGACGTTGGTGCATGGTGGAGATTGATCGGCTGGTCGTTTTTCAGGAATCCATCAATTTGCGTCACGTTGAAAAGATTCAGACCTCCCTTGTGTCTGACCCGAGTGCTCAGGATGTTATCGATCTTGTTTCTTGCCGCGGTACCCACTCGCATCCCACCGTTCGGTGCACACAATCCGATGGCGGTTATATGTTCACTTCGGCGTCAAATGACCTGCGTTTTCTGGACGTCGTAACACTCGAACCGGATGCAATTCAAAACTTCAGCCCCGTTGGCGCGGCAAGCCATGCGATCGTGATGTATGTAGGATTCAGCGACAACGTGATCAGCGCCACGCGTTCGGGTAGTCGAATTATCCTGACCAATGGCTCACACCGCGTATATGCATTGCGCGAGCTGGGTTTCTGTTACGTGCCTTGCCTTTTGATGGATGCGTCCGAGGCGGATGTGTCAGACTTTTTGTTGCCTGCTGCCGTTAAGCAGGATCGACAGTTTTATCTCGACTCGCCGCGACCGCCATTATTCAAAGATTATGTCGATGATCGTCTGGCACGGGTCGTTCCCGTAATTCGTAAGACATCTGTTCTTAAAGCCAAATTGGACCTGCAGAAGTCGTCGGTGCCTTCGTTGTAGCCTTTCAGGGTACTGTGGTCAGATTTCCGTTCTCCAGCGTCAGCAGCCGGTCTCCTAGGTGAAAATAGCGGTCATCATGGGAGATCACCAAAACGGTCTTTCCTTCAGATTTAAGCTCGGGTAACAGCTCCCGATAAAACACTTCTTTAAACGTAGGGTCCTGATCTGCAGCCCACTCATCAAACACCAGGAAAGGTCGGTCTTCCAGGTGAGCTGTCACAAGAGCCAGACGTTTACGTTGCCCCTGAGAAAGAGACTGGGTGGTAAAAGCACCGTCGTTGACTTTAACCCTATGGTGTAGATGTAGCCGGTGCAGCAGTCGGTTTCCTGCTTCGTCGAGATTAGAGCGATGCACCTCCAATAACTGTTCAAATAAATGGAAGTCTGAGAACACAGCGGAAAATAACTGACGGTAGTCATCGCGGCTGGAGTCAGCTATCGGCACGCCATTAAGGAAAACATTGCCGGATTCCGGAGTATAGAGCCCCGTCACTAGTTTTGCTAAAGTTGTTTTGCCACTGCCATTGCCACCCACCAGAAAGGTAACCGTTCCTGGCTGAAACTCCAAGTTGATAGGCCCGAGCTCGAACAGTTCATCGCTTCGTTCATGATAATAACGATGGGTCACCGATTTAAGTTGTAAAGAAGTAAATGAGCGATCTGGATGAGCTAACGTTGACATCGATTCGGTTTCGGGCATGTCGCTGACAATCGCTTCAATTCGATTGGCGGCCACTCCGGAAACTTTGGCGCGGGGGATGGCACTTAATAGCCCTTCCAAAGGTCCCATCATGTAAAAAAATACCAATGCGAACCCTGTCATCACCTCGGCTCGATTGGGGATGTTTTTTGAGAGTACAAACAACACTAATCCAATGAACGCATAAATTAGAAAGTTTCCCCATCTGGAGGAAACCATAAAAATCGAGGCGCCTGCTGTGCGGTTTTTGCGGACTTCCTCGATTGATTGACCCAAAAGCTCGTTACCGAACATGCGGCGTTTGCGAGCATTGAGACGCAACTCCTTCGCTCCATCGGTAAGAGCCCTGAAGTGCCCAAACAGCCGATCTTGCTCGTGAGAGGCTTTTTTTAGAAACTCTATTGCCTTTAATTGTGCCAGATAGTGGCCCAGGGATCCTAACCCAACCATGACCAACGCGGCCAAAAATATCTGCCATGAAAGTAGCGCCATGTAGGCCATACATCCAACAACAGCCACCGAGTTATTCAATAGAGAGGGTAGGGTAACGAAAAACTGGACGACACTTGAGCAATGCTCGCTTAGTGCGGAATGTATTTTGGCGCTCCCTATTTCCTCCAGTTGCCGCAGTTCAGCTGCCAAAACCCTTCCTGATATGTAGCGCCGTAGTTCCGCCATGGCATGCTGAGCCAAGCGCTCGAACAGTGCCGATGATAAAATCCGACAAAGCATTAACAGCACTATCAGCCCAAAAAAGCTCCAGATTAGAGCTTTGGAATGGTGTTCTGTCGTGATTGCGACGTTGATTCTGGAAATCATAAGAACGCCGCATATCCCAGATATTACGCTAGCGGCGGAGGCGGCCATCAATAGTGGGCGGGATTGACGGATAAGATAAGCTAGCACGATGGCCTCAGGGCAGTTGTGGGTGAAGGTGCTTTCGGCTTTATCTGCTTTTAAGTTCCCCGCCACCTTTTTGGCAAGAGTAAGTCACAATGCCGTTGGCGCCGACGTGCTTGATACATTTCGGCGGCCCTAGCATCAAGGAATCGATGACGATACCCACTGTGATTTTTATACATGCTGTACTCGCTGCTGATTTTGTAGAACATGGTGAGTGTCTCAAGCTCTTGCTTCACTTGGCGCTAGATATCTATGTAAACGACTTCAGTTTTACGTTGTACAATAACCTTTCCGGCAGGCGAGGTGATTTTTCAGATGCCCGGCAACAATCAGCGCCGCTCCCACCACGCTGGCAATCTTCTCGCCGGTCTCGCCCAACAGGTCGTGCCCGAAAAAGGCGGTGAATACCAGCACGCTTAAACCCAGAACACCGGTGGTGACCACCCCCCAGCGACCATGTCTCCGACACCCGAGGGTCAGGGCAGTCGCGCTACTGGGTATTACCGCCAGCAGAAGCCACTGGTGGAAGCTTTCGTCACCTAATGAGGTGGCGAACAAAGAAGGTAGCATGACAATGGCGACAGGCAGCATCAGGCAGTGGATCGCACAAAGTGTGGACAACCCGATGGCGGTTTTATCGGTGATGGTTTGTACGTTTCGCATGTAACCTCCTAGGTTATTCTTCAGCGGCGGGCTGGGTCCATTGGGGGAAAGGATCGGGAAGGGTCACCCATTGCTCGGGGCCACTGTGCAGCTCCTCGTCATTGAGCAGGCAGTTATCCAGCGCTTGGGTAAACTGCTGACGATTCAGGCCCTGACCAATGAAAACCAGTTCCTGGCGCATATCCCCGAAAGGCTCCTCCCACTGCTGTTGGATGGAGGCTAGGTACTCTTCATCGTCCGGCCAATTTTCCTTTGGAACCGCATTCCAGAACATTCCCGCGAAACCGTACCGCGCCATGCCTCCCGCCTGACTCCACTGGCCGGCAAACTCTGGCCGACTGGCGAGCCAGAAGTAACCTTTGGAGCGAATCAGCTTTCCGGTGATGGAGTCGCCGTGAAGAAAGGCGTGGAACTTCTGCGGGTGGAAGGGGCGGCGCGCGGTGTAGGTAAAGCTACCGATACCGTACTCCTCGGTTTCCGGGACATGCTCGCCGCGCATTTCCTTCAGCCAGCCCGGTGCTTGCTGGGCTTTTTCGAAACTGAAGTGGCCTGTGCCCAATACCTTGTCGATATTCACCTCGCCGTGCTCGATGGCGATGATTTCCGCCTCGGTGTTGAGCGTTCTGAGTACGGCTTCCAAACGCTGTAAGGTTGGCTTATTCACCAGGTCGGTCTTGCTGATCAGAATCACATCGGCGAATTCGACCTGGTCCACTAGCAGCTCCGCCACGCTGCGCTGGTCCTCTTCGCCCAAATGTTCGCCGGTTTCCTGCAGTGACTTGGCCTCATCGTAATCCTTGAGGAAATTCACGGCGTCCACGACCGTCACCATGGTATCCAGCTGCGCGACATCGGAGAGGCTGTTGCCTTCTTCATCCGCGAAGGTAAACGTCTCGGCCACGGGCAGGGGTTCGGAAATCCCGGTGGACTCAATCAGAAGGTAGTCAAAATGCCCCTCCTGAGCCAGGCGGCGGACCTCCAGGAGCAGGTCTTCGCGCAACGTGCAGCAGATGCAGCCGTTGCTCATTTCCACCAGCTTTTCCTCGCTGCGGTTCAACTGAACCTCGCTCTGTACGGCCGCCGCGTCGATGTTGATTTCACTCATATCATTGACGATAACCGCCACCCGGCGGCCGTCGCGGTTGTTCAGAACATGGCTCAGCACCGTGGTCTTTCCGGCGCCCAGAAAGCCGGAGAGAACCGTGACGGGAAGCCTTCTTTCAACGTTTGCCATAGTGCTTTTCCTGTTCTTCAATTTGCGTTTTGACTTCTGCGCAATACTCGGCGGTAGGCCGGGCCAGAAGCCGCTGAATGCCAATCGGCTCGCCACTGGCGAGGCAGTAGCCATAGGCTCCCCGACGAATGCGCGCCAGGGCGGAATCAATCTTTTTCACCAGCTTTGCCTCGCGCTCAATGATGCGAAGCGTGAGCCACGACTCCTCCTCGTACTGAGCCAGCTCGGCACTGTCGTCTAGCTCCGGGCGTTGGACGAGACTATGTTGGGTGGCCTCAATGGTAAGGAGACTCTCCCCCCTCAGCTTCAAGAGCCTGTCCCGAAAAAAGGCCAGTTGGTTGGCGTTCATATACTCTTCGTCAGAGGCCAGGGTCAGCCATTCTTCTGTAACCGCCATAATTTTTGCCTACTTTTGACGTCTACCAGCGTCATGTTGCGGGTGAAACTGGGCATTATTTAAGTTAGTAATGTTATAACATAACATTAACTAGTGCAAAGTGATTCGTTGTTGTGACCCAAAGTATGTCTAAAGGAGACGCGCCTAACCCCCTTTCCAGTGTCCCCGCCAAAGTAGTTGCTTCCAGGCAACACAGTAGACCGTAGAGGTTCTGATCGTACAAGGGGCTATGAAGTCGGTAAGCCGCCCGCCCGAAACCGAAGGAGGTGCTGCCCAAGGTAGTAAGGTAGTAGAGGCTTTTCAGGAGTTGGTGACGGTTTGCTTGTTGCCACGTTATCACGGCGAAAAGTGTGAGCCCGTTCACAGATGAAAATTAGGGCCTTCCGGTGAATTGACTTGCAAAGACGCTAATCATAGTATTCTAATAATGTTAGGGAGGAGAGCGCGCTCCTCCTCACCTTAGGGAACGATCAAGGAGCTTTACCATGCCGGATATCCGCTTTTCACGGACCCCTGCCAACGCCAATCAGCTTTGCCAGCAGGACCCGGAAACTCTGGAGCAGTTTTTAAGCTGTAACCCTCAGGTTTCCAATGGAAATACGACGATGTCTGGGTACTTCGCATACAATACATCCTCTTCGTCCTCTCTCGCTTCGCAGATAGTGACACAACAGTTCAACAGCCTGCCGATGACCGCTCGCCAAAACCTGGACCAATGCGTGGCGAATTATGGTGAGGATGTTCACGCTATGGCCGAATTCTACGAGCGCCACTTGGCCAATTTTGAGCTACCCTCCCCTGCGGACGTCAACGGCGTTGCCGGTGTGGGTGTGGCAGCCGCCCAGGGCCGCA
Organism: Marinimicrobium locisalis; assembly: GCF_039822625.1. Taxonomy (NCBI): domain Bacteria; kingdom Pseudomonadati; phylum Pseudomonadota; class Gammaproteobacteria; order Cellvibrionales; family Cellvibrionaceae; genus Marinimicrobium; species Marinimicrobium locisalis. The sequence continues at coordinate 31,829 of NZ_JBDLLG010000018.1, read as the reverse complement.
CCACCAGCTTTCAGAACGCCCTGATTCAATACCAGCAGGCGCTGATTAAACTGCACCGGCACAACAAGGTTGGCCGTGTGGCCGGTGCTCAGAAGATCCAACTTCGTCAGGAGGTAACCGAAGCCTATGAGCTTTTGAACCGGCACTATTCTCAGGAAATGCGCCGGATTGTTCCTGCTCAGCACAGAAACCGTAATCGTGGAACCGCGCTGAGCAATGTGAACCTCCGGTCTGTAGTCACCAACCTCAAACAGAGCGACAAACACCTCTGCACCAAAGTCTACTGCGCACGAGGCGATACTGAAAACCGGATCAAGGAGCAGCAACTCCTGTTCTCTGGCCGAATCTCCTGCCATGAGTGGTGGCCCAATCAGTTTTCCCTTCTACTGTCCGCAATGGCCTATACGCTGGTGGAACGACTGCGTAACTTGGCGCTGGCGGGCACCGAGTGGGTCTCGGTCCAGGTCGGCACCATCCGTTTGAAGCTATTGAAAATCGGTGGTGTAGTCATTCGAAATACCCGCCAGGTAATGCTGTTGCTCAGCAGCGCCTCTAAGCAATCACGCACACCGGGTAGCTTATTGATGAAATATTCGGGTTAGTGAGATTGAGGTGCGGCGGAGTCAGGCTCCTGTTGAACTTGATGCCGCTGCCGGATCGGTCGCTTACTTTTGGGGACCTTGACTGGCACGTCTCCGAGCCCCGGTCTGCACAGTTCTCTCAGGCAAAAAGCCATTGCACACACCACTGCCAGATTGTCCTCCACGCGGAGGTCTGAATAACTGCTCCGAAAGCTCTGCCAGTTCCGTCTCAATGGCCTTGGATAGCAACTGCTGGGCGCCGTGCTTCAGCAGGTCGTTCAGCGCGTCTTGAGCTTGCGTTTTTAAGTCGAGTATATTACCGTCAGACTCGGGGAGTATCTCCCCGTGTTGGCTTTTGATCTACTAGGATTAAACAACAGGATGCACCGCTTTTTTTCAGGTCATACACCAGAAACCATCATAGCTCGATTAATATTTTATAAGGATTTTGACGATGTCGACAAAGAAATGGAGTTTTTGTTTTGCTCGTTCCGACGGCCCTTTTGCCAGTAACGGATTGTTGAATGCGATAAGGCAGATCATCCCTCGTGCCCGAATTTTGACGGGGGCATCGATAGAGTTTCGTCTGGACAGCGCCAATGATCCTAGTGAAAACCGAAAGCGTTTATGTAAACAGGGACAAGAGAATTTCGTGATCAAGTGGAGTCCTCGCAAGCAGGAGCCTCTGGCCTGGGCGGAGAGAGCAGGGGCACAGTTCTGGGGGGTGGGGGATCGGTGCCCTCATGATGCGCATTTTCGCCATAGATCCAGAGCGCTCTCTCGTGTGGCCTGGATGGTATTCGTCATTTTTTGTGCTGTCTCAAGTTATCCGGCCATTTCGGAAGAAGTGATTCATCAAGGTACTACAGTGGCGCTTCCCGAGGGGGATGGAGTTAAAACTGGCTGGCGTGCCAGCGCAAGTGTTTTATCAACAACTGCAGTAGATGCAATTCGAGAAGCCTGTCACAACAAGCACGAGGAGTGGGGCGGAGAAGGTCAAGTCGTGATCGAAATCGATTGGAACAGAGCAGAAAGCTCTGTTGACTCCCACGGAAGGACAGTTGCGAACTTACCCTACAGTTGTGCCGCGCGTTCTATATATGTCGACGATGAGGGCAATACCGGTTACATCTATCACCATGGAAAGGTACCTTTCAATGCTTATTTTGACGTTTGTGGTTGTGGTTATCAGATCGTAGCGGGTTCTCCCTACTGCGAGAATATCCCCCACGAGCCCTATTGGGAGTTTAATCGCAAGCTTGGTGTGGCGCGCCTTCACCGTACGCCGGAACTGTGTCAGGTGGATGATATTCCTTATCAGCCCTGCTCTGAGAGCACCTCTGCTTCAGGCTCGGGTAGTTCTGGGCTCGGGGATAGCGCCAGTTCGTTGGTGGGCAACCCGATCTCCTGTATCACTGGAGCGAAAGTGCAGCACGAGACTGATTACTTCGCTCCCGATGGTCTCAGCATCATGCGCACGTATAGTAGTCGTCGCGTTCGCGAGTCGGTTCGTGATCGGAATCTCTATGCTCATCGTGATGATCCGAGCGCACAGAGGCTTCCTAACCGTTTCTCAGAAACTGAGGCAGGATGGAATTGGTCGTTGGATTACCAAGTGGAGCATGTCAATGTAGGCATGGAATGGGGGGATCGAAAGCTTCGTGCCGTGAAGCTGCGTTTCCCCAGTAATCGAGTCGACGTTTTCGTGACTGACGACTACCGTGGCTTTTCAGCGACCTCTGAATACCGCAATGCCGAGGGAGAAGTCCTTAGCTATTATCCGGAAACCCGGTTATATCGCTATGAGATGGCCGGCGGCAGAGTTCTCGTTATTCACGCTTCTAATGGCCTAAGGTCTATGAACGAGCCGAATGGGAGTTCGTGGACCGTCGAGGGCAACATTCGACGCCAGGAGATAACCGATGAACGCGGTCGATCCATGGTGTATGAGCGAGCATGGAAAAGTGGCGGTTATCGGGTAGTCGCTATCACGACTCCAGAAGGGCACGTCTTCCGCTATCAATACGACAGCCTCGGCAACCTGACTACCGTAATCTACCCGGATGACACGACTAACGATTCGTCCGATAATCCGCGCCGGCAGTATCTGTTCGAAGACCCAGATAACCCTCGGAATATCACCGGTATCATTGATGAAGATGGTGAGCGCCATGCCACCTACGCATACGATAGTGAGGGGCGCGCGGTGCTTAGTGAGCACGCCGGTGGCGCCGGTCGGGTGGCGCTTCGCTATCTGGGGGATCACCAAACTGAGGTCACTTACCAAGTAGACGCAGAGCGCGACACCACACTGCTCTATGAGCACGACCTATTCGATGGGCGGGGCAGGGTAACCCGCATTGAACGGCGTGCTTGTGAGAATTGCGCTCCAGAGGATGCTCTTTTTTCATATGATGCCAATGGCCATCTTGCCAAGAAAGTCGACTATAGTGGCGTGGCTAGCCTTTATACTCATGACGAGCGAGGATTGGAGCTGCGACGCGTGGAAGCATTTGAGACGGTAGACGAACGCAGCAGCGCTATCGAGTGGCACCCAGAATTTCGCCGTCCCACGGCTATTCACGATACAGCTCAGAGCCGCCATTTGAGTTATGATTCCGCTGGCAATCGTAGCGAGATTCGTGTCGTCGATAGGGCCACGGGCGCTAGCCAGGTCACTGGGTACAGCCATAACTCATACGGGCAGGTTACCGACATTGACGGCCCGCGCACCGACGTACCTGATCGCACCCGATTTGAGTACGACGGCCAGGGTAACCGAGTGCGCGTCATCAACGCCCTATATCAAACGACTGAGATCACGAACCATGATGCAGCTGGCCGTCCCGTGCGTCTGGTCGATCCCAATGGCGTTGTCACCGAGCTGGACTACGATGCCCGAGGCAGACTCATCCGTCAGCAGACCGGAGGGGCGGTCGCGTCCTTCGAGCGGGATAGGGTCGGCCAGCTCACCCGCCTGACCCTACCGGACGGCACCCACCTGAGCTACGAATACGATGCCGCCCATCGCCTGACCGCCATCGAGGCGACGGACGGCGAGCGCGTCGAGTTCCAACACGATGCCATGGGCAACGTGACCACCGAGCGCATCCACGACGTGGGTGGTCAGCTGGTCAAGCGTCACACCCAGGTCTTTGACGAACTTGGACGCTTGCTGGAACAGACGTCAGCCGATGGCGGCGTGCGCCGATATGGCTATGACGTGAACAGCAACCGGGTCAGCACTCTGGATGAACGCAGCAATGAAACCCAGCGGGCATACGACGCCCTGGACCGGGTGAGCGAAGTGATCGACCCCGCGCTGGGCGAGACTCACTACACCTACAACAGCCGAGACCAGATCAGTTCCGTCACCGACCCCGAGGGCCTCACCACCCACTACCGCTACGACGGCCTGGGCAATCTGGTGGAAGTGACCAGCCCCGACACCGGCCTAACCACCTTTGAGTACGACAGCGCGGGCAATCGCATCTCCCGCCAGGACGCCCGTGGCGTGCGTACCGAATACGACTACGATGCCCTCAATCGCCTGACCGCCGTGCGTTACCCGGACTTCCCCGGGGAGAATGTCAGCTACCACTATGACAGCGAGGACCCAGGCCGCAACGGCATCGGTCGGCTGACTCGAGTCGAAGACCCGTCTGGTACCACCCGTTACTTTTACGATCACCTGGGCAACGTGACCCGCAAGGAAACCGAACTCAACGGCCACGCGCTGACTGTCGAGTACCAGTATGACAGAGCGGGCCAGCTGACGGGCGTCACCTACCCCTCTGGGCAGCAGCTGTCCCTGACCCGCGATACTCAAGGTCGGGTGAGCGCTCTGCACACCCGGCTTAACGGCCAAAGCAGTGATCAGGTGCTGGCGGATTCGATTGACTACCTGCCGTTCGGCCCCCTGTCCCAAGTGACTTACGGCAATGGCCTGCAGGAGGTCCGCACCCATGACCTCGACTACCGCCTGACCGGCATCGAGCTGGGCGACAGCGACCCCTTGCGCCGCCGGCTCTACGAGTACGATGCCGTCAACAACATCACCCGCATTGAAGACCCGACCAATACAGGCAATGCCGTCGACTATGCCTATGATCCGATCAACCGTCTGGTGGAAGCAATCAATTCCGACTACGACCTTCAATTCAGTTACGACCCGGTCGGCAATCGCACCGACAAGACCACCGACGGTGTCGCTGAAAACTACCAGTACGCCACCGACAGCCACCACCTCCTATTGAAAGGCACCCAGAATTACCAATACGACGCGGTCGGCAATACCATCAACAACGGCACTTATCAGTTTGAGTACTCCGCCGCCAACCGGATGGTACAAGCCTCACAGTCCGGTACCACGGTGGCGGACTACACCCATAACGCCCTGGGCCAGCGTGTCATCAAGGCCCTCCCGGATGGCACCGTCATCCACTACCTCTACAATGAGCAGGGTCAGTTGATCGGCGAATACGACAGCGCGGGCAATGCGATACGGGAATACGTCTACCTGGAAGGCGCTCCACTGTCGATGGTCAGCGGAAATCGAGTGTACTACTATCACAATGATCATCTGGGGACCCCACAGCTGTTGACCGATGCGCAGCAGACCGTGGTGTGGAAGGCCGTGTACACGCCGTTTGGAAAAGCCAGCGTGGAAGTCGCGCAAGTTACCAACAAAATTCGGTTTCCGGGCCAGTACTTCGACAGTGAAACGGGGCTGCATTACAACTACTTCAGGGATTACGATCCGACCACCGGGAGGTATCTTCAGAGTGATCCTATAGGTCTGCGAGGAGGGCTCAATACTTACGCTTACGTGAGTGGAAATCCTCTGAAATATGTAGATCCATTGGGACTTGTTTGGGTGACTACAGGTGTAGATCATCACGGAGTCAAAAATTGGGCTATTGGCATTGTCGACAGGCTTTCCAACCTTGATGAAGGCACTGTCATGAATGCATATAATTTCGAGGGGGCTACAAGGGATGTGACCCAAACTTGGGTTGATCACCCGAATGATCCGCAAAATCAGAGAGATTATTGTATGCCAGATGATCCTATGGAGGGAGATACTCGAACAATTGAACAGACATTTGGGGATCATCCTGACCCATGGGCAGTAGAAGGAAACTCTTGGCACTGGGCACCACCAGTTCCGTCTCCAACCTGGGATGTTCTGCCATGAAGCTTAATTTAGATCGAACAATAATATTTTGGGGTGCGCTCGATTTAGCGTACGTGGTGTGGATGATTGGACTCGCTATCTATCACGGCAATGTTCCATATTACACGAATTTTGTTTCCGACTTGGATGCTGCTAAGTCTTTTGGAGCAGCTTATCCCGCTACCCTGACGGTTGTTGGACATCTGATGAAGGCTTCAGTGATCGTATCGGCGATACTTATGCTGGTTAGAATGAAATCGGGCGTGTATTTATCTCTAGCGCAGGCGCCTTTCAGGTTTTTTCTAATCATTCCCCCAAGTGCATTTTTTGTTATGTCGCTAAAGCAGTTTGTTCCGGCGCTATATATAGTTCTTTTAAGTGCTGTTATTGCTGTCGAAATTACAAAGGTTTATACACAAATTAGATGGCTGCGAAAAAGGTAACGTAATGATTTAAAGCCCAGCCAGAAACCCGGCTGGGCTTTTTGCCTTTAATCCACCTTGTCACCAGCAGCGATCAACACCAGACAGCCGTCCATCACCCGAACACTGACCGGCGTATCAATGGCAAACCCGGCCTGTTCGAGCCAATGGCCTCTGAGTTGCAACCAGGGCACCCGGGCCTGGGATCGGTCCTTGCGCCGGTAGTCGTACATCATCTGTCCCATCTTGATGCGCCGGGTATGACACACCGGCGCCGCTTGCGTAGACTTGGCGTCAGCCAGTGCGTCCTGAAGGCTTGATCGAATCAAGCCATGCTATCCAGGAGATGGAGGTAGGCCCTCCGCCATCGCTTTACAGGAAGTGATGGCAAACCGCCTCAAAGTGGCTGAAGTTAAGAGCTTTGGTCGGAAGCGTTTGAGGAAAAGGCGTACCCGATACGTCAGGTAAGTTGTGTGGAGACGAACGCAAGTGAACCGTCGATGAGGTGTCGAAAGCGAGTAAGACGATGTCAAAACCCGTGGCTGGCTAAACACGGGGATAAGCTCGGAGGAAACCTGTTTTACCGACTGGGCGGCATCCGGCATAAAGGCGGCGTGAACACACAGCAGGCTTTTGGATGGAACAGGAGAACCTGTCGCCGGGGTGTTAAGGGAGCCCTTCAAGTAGAGAACCTACAAGAAGTTGAGTACCAATATCCGGCACAGGGGCGGAACAACCCGTAGTAGTGATGAAGCCTCTGTAATGGCGGTGGAGCGAAGGGGTTGTCGTATTCAGTGATAAGCGTTCAATCAACCCGCAAGGGGAGGAATTAGCGATTAGCACAAAGCCATTTGACATACCCAAGCGTGTGGTTTGGGAGGCGTGGAAGCGCATCAAAACCAATGGGGGATGTGCAGGCATTGACGGTGTCTCGATTGAGCAGTTCGAAGCGGATGTGGGTAATAACCTGTACAAACTGTGGAACCGGCTATCGTCAGGCAGCTATTTTCCGGCGGCGGTTAAACGCGTGGAGATTCCAAAGGCGGATGGCAGTTTACGTCCGCTGGGAATACCCACCGTGGAAGACCGTATTGCCCAAATGGTGGTTAAACAAGAGCTGGAGCCGGAGTTGGAGAGGGTATTCCACCCGGATTCCTATGGCTATCGCCCGGGTAAATCCGCAATAGACGCCGTGCGCCAGGCGCAGCAGCGTTGTTGGTGGGTAGACTGGGTTGTTGATGTAGACATTCGGGGATTCTTCGACAACATAGACCATGCCCTGCTGTTAAAAGCGCTGGACAAGCATAACTCGCACCCCTGGGTACGATTATATGTTGAGCGCTGGTTAACGGCGCCGGTGGAGTACGCCGACGGTCGGCAAGCAAGTCGACATCGTGGCACGCCCCAAGGTGGTGTGATCAGTCCGCTATTAGCCAACTTGTTTTTGCACTATGCATTGGATGCGTGGATGGTCAGGGAATATCCTAAGATACCCTTTGAAAGGTACGCGGATGATGTGGTGTATCACTGCCGGACGCCTTGGGAGGCGGATCGGCTGCTGTCCGCGATCAAGGAGCGTTTGATGGTTTGTGGTCTAGAGGCTCATCCAGACAAGACAAGGAAAGTGTACTGCAAGGATAGCAACCGGAGGGGGCCGTTCGCGGTGATCACCTTCGATTTTCTGGGGTACACTTTCAGGCCACGCTCAGCCAGGAACCGCAAGGGGCAGAACTACACGAACTTTAGTCCGTCAATGAGCGCGAAAGCCTTCAAGCGGATCAAAGAACGAGTAAGGCAGTGGGATGTGATCAACTGGAGCGGCAGGACGCCGGTAGAATTGGCGGCGAAGCTCAATCCTGTGGTGACAGGATGGCTGAATTATTATGGCCATTTCGGACTAGCAGACGGTGTGTATCGGCTCAGGAAGTACCTGGACCAAACGCTAATGCGTTGGGCCAGAAAGAAGTACAAACGACTGAGACGAAGTTGCCGAAAGAGTTGGACTTTTATCGACAAGCTGCGAACGCAGTCGAGATATCTGTTTGCACACTGGAAAATGTCAAATGTGCTGAATACGAAGAGCCGTATGAGTCGAGAGGCTCACGTACGGTTCTGAGAGAGGCTGAGGGGGCAGTTCCCTCGGCCTACTCGACTGGTAACCTCCGGTGCAGGTTGCTGTGGTTAGCAGGCCCTGGGTGTGTCCGCACCCTGGGCCTGCGCTCTTTATGGATTAGGCCTGTTTCTTCGGTTGAGCCGCCTCCAAATAGGTATCAATCACCTTCATCACTTGTCGCTCGCTGGCGGGGTGGAGTTTCTCCACTTGCCGCTGCCCTGGTAACCCACTCTGTCAGCCTAGTTGTCCAGTTGGCGGTTTCGCCTAAACCCAATCCAGAGTGGGCGGTATGAGAGCAAACATGCCACGCTATTCCGAAGAGCGCAAAGCGGCCGTGCTGAGCAAGCTGCTCCCTCCGATCAACCGAACCGTCGTCTCGGCCTCGGCCGAGGAAGGCATAACCGAAGGGACCCTGTACTATGGGTCAAACTTCATTATAGCCTCAAACCTTATTGTTGAGTCTCAAACTTTTATTGTCCATCGACATTTTTTCGGCTTAACTTTTATACTCTTCCATACTCGGACAAGAACAAATCAAATTCCGGTCCCCATGAACATTATCAATCCGATTCACGGTCGGCCATACCTTGTGCTCCTTCAACCACGCCGCCGGTCGTGACGCGGTGTCGCGGCTGTAAGCACGATCCCAACCTTCATCCATCATGTCGTCCTGCGTATGCGGCGCATTGCGCAGCGGGCTTTGGGTGAGTTCGTATTCGCCGCTTTCGATGTGGGCGATTTCCTTGCGGATGGTGATCATTGCTTCCACGAAGCGGTCCAGTTCTTCTTTGGACTCGGATTCGGTGGGCTCGATCATCAGTGTGCCCGGCACCGGGAAGGACATGGTGGGGGCGTGGAAGCCGAAGTCCATCAGGCGTTTGGCGATGTCTTCTTCGGTGATGCCGGTGGCGTCCTTCAGCGGGCGCAGGTCCAGCAGGCATTCGTGGGCGATGGTGTCGTTTTTGCCTTTGTACAGAATCGGGTAGTGGCCGCTTAGCTGCTTGGCCACGTAGTTGGCGTTCAGGATGGCGTATTCGGTGGCCTGGCGCATGCCCTCGCGGCCCATCATTTTGATATACATCCAACTGATCGGCAGGATGCTGGCCGAGCCCCAGGGGGCGGCGCTGATGGTCCCGTTGGCCGGGTCGGTCTCGGGTACGCCCTGCACCGGGTGGCCGGGCAGGAAGGGTGCCAGGTGCTCCGCCACGCCGATGGGGCCCATGCCCGGGCCGCCGCCGCCGTGGGGAATACAGAAGGTTTTGTGCAGGTTCAAGTGCGATACATCGCCGCCGAACTGACCAAACGCGGCCAGGCCCACCAGCGCATTCATGTTGGCACCGTCGATATACACCTGAGCGCCGACGCTGTGAATGAGCTCGCACAGCTCGGTGACGCTCTCCTCGAACACCCCGTGGGTGGAGGGGTAGGTGATCATGATGGCGGCGATGGCTTTGCCGTGCTCGTCAATTTTGGCTTTCAGGTCCGCGAGGTCCACGTTGCCGTCTTTATCGCAATTGACCACTTTCACCTTCATGCCCGCCATCTGGGCTGAAGCCGGGTTGGTGCCGTGGGCGGAGGCGGGAATTAGGCACAGGTGGCGCTCGGTTTCGCCCTTGCTTTCAAAGTATTTTTTGATGGCCACCAGGCCGGCGTATTCGCCCTGGGAGCCGGCGTTGGGCTGCAGGCTGATGGCGTCATAGCCGGTACAGGCCTGGAGCATTTGCTCAAGCTCTTCGAACAGCTGCTGGTAGCCCTTGGCCTGGTCCAGCGGGGCGAAGGGGTGCAGCTGACCGAACTCCGGCCAGGTGACCGGAATCATTTCCGCCGTGGCGTTGAGCTTCATGGTGCAGGAGCCGAGCGGAATCATGGACTGGTTTAGGGCGATATCCCGGCCTTCCAGGCGGCGCAGGTAGCGCAGCATCTCGGTTTCGCTGTGGAAGCGGTTGAACACGGGGTGAGTCAACACTTCGTCTCTACGCTCCAGCTCCTCCGGGATGGCATCCGGACGGTTGTGGGCGGCTAGCTCGTGATCGAGGTGGGGCAGGTTCAGGGCGTGGTCCCCGGCACAGAAGACGTTCAACAGACGGTCAACGTCTTCCAGCGCGGTGGTTTCGTCCAGGCTGATGCCCAGGGCCGTGGTGCCCACCTTGCGCAGGTTGATCTCATGGGTGAGAGCGGCCTGGTACAGGCCGGTCTGCTTTTTCTCGCTGTCCAGCTCCACCACCACGGTGTCGAAGTAGTGCTCGTGGCGCAGGTTGAACCCCTTGTCTTTAAGGCCTTCGCCCAGCAGGCGGGCGAGGCGGTGAATGCGCTCGGCAATCCGGCGCAGGCCCTCGGGGCCGTGGTAGACGGCGTAGCAGCTGCTCATGACCGCCAGGAGCACCTGTGAGGTACAGATGTTGGAGTTGGCCTTCTCCCGGCGGATGTGCTGCTCGCGGGTCTGCATGGCCATGCGCAGGGCGGTCTTACCGTGGCTGTCCACGGAAACGCCAATGAGGCGACCGGGGGCGGAACGCTTGTAGGCATCCCGAAAGGCGAAAAACGCCGCGTGTGGGCCACCGAAGCCCATGGGCACGCCGAAGCGCTGGTTGCTGCCGATCACCACGTCCGCGCCCATGGCGCCGGGGGATTTGAGCAGTATCATGGCCATCAGGTCGCTGGCGACGGTGACCAGCACATTTTTCTCGTGGGCCCGGCTAATCAGGTCAGTCAGGTCACGTACCTGGCCGGTGGAGCCGGGGTAGGAGAGCAGGGCACCGAAACACTCAGTGTCATTCAGCTGCTCGGCCGGGGCGACCACCACCTCAAAGCCGAAGTGCTCGGCCCGGGTTTTGAGGACCGCCAGGGTCTGCGGGTGGGTGTCTTCATCCACAAAAAAGGCGTTGGAGCGGTTTTTCTTGTTCTGGCGCTTGCACATGGCCATGGCCTCCGCCGCGGCGGTGCCCTCGTCCAGCATGGAGGCGTTGGCCAGTTCCATGCCGGTCAGGTCCATGATCATCTGTTGAAAGTTCAGCAAGGCCTCCAGGCGGCCCTGGGAGATTTCCGGCTGGTAGGGCGTGTAGGCGGTGTACCAGCCCGGGTTTTCCAATACGTTGCGCTGAATCACCGGCGGGACGAAGGTGTTGTAGTAGCCCATGCCGATGTAGCTTTTGAGCAGGCGGTTCTTGCGGGCGATGCGCTTGAGCTCCGCCAGCGCTTGATGCTCGGTCATGGGACCGCCCAGCTCCAAGGGGTCGCGCTGGCGAATGGACTCGGGCACGGTTTTGTCCAGCAGCTCGTCCAGACTCTTGACCCCCAGGGCATCCACCATGGCTTGGGTTTCAGCGGCATCCGGACCAATGTGGCGGTGGGCGAATTCGTCGGCGTAAGCCAGTTGCGCCAGGGGCGCGGAGCGGAAATCAGCGGACATAGAATGGCTCGTGTCGAGGTTGTGCGAACGGTAAAGGTTGGACGTGCCGGCAATGGGGCTGGGAGCCGGCCCCGAAAGCCGCTAATGGTAGCAACTGCCGGCCCGGGCGGCAATATAGGGTGCAGCCGGTGGGGCCGGCCAAGTCGTCGCTGGCCGACAGGGCGGGGCACAAAAAAGGCGAGCCACCGGGGTGGCTCGCCTTTTTTGTCGGGAGGAGGGTTCAACCCCCTCTGGAGCTACGCCCCGTTTACACGGTGGGCTCGTCCGGTTCCGGCATCGGCTGGTTACGACGGTCACCCAGCTCTTTCTCAATTTGATTTTCCACTGGCTTGTTAATCCGATAGAAGAACAGCAAGCCGCAGGCGATCAGGAAGGGGATTGACGCATAAAGGCTCATCATGAGCCGGATACCGAGGATAGACTCATCACTCTGCTCGGCTTGGCCGGCCTCGTAGCCATAGGCGGCCAAAATGGCCACGACCAGCGTTCCCCCGAGGGTGAGGCCGCCTTTCAGCCCCAGGATCATGGCCGAGAAGATAACCCCGGTGGCCCGGCGGTGGTTGCGCCATTCGGAATAGTCCGCTACATCCGCCGTCATGGCCCACAGCAGCGGAATGGTGATGCCGTAGAAGAAGCCGTGCAGAATCTGGGAGACGAACATCCAGCCGATGGCATCCCTTGGAATGATCATGAACGCGAGCAGCGGCAGGGTTGAGAGAAACAGCCCGAGCCCGTAGACGTTGCGCTTACCAAAACGGTCGGCAAGCGGCCGGGCGAACCCAATGCCCACGATCATCAAAATAATGCCCGCGCCGTTAAACAGGCCAAAGGCGGAGGCGTCCGGCTCTTCGGGCCATTTAAAGTTCGGCCAAATTTCCTGAATACCGGCGATCATTCCGGTAAAACCAATATCACTCAGGAATTCCGCCAAAGCGGCCTGACCGGCGTAATACTTAAAGTAATAAACGTAGGTGCCGCCCTTGAGTGCCAGGTTGGTAAAGACCAGTACCGTTACAAACAGCAGAATAATCCAGGGGAGGTTCCGCATCAGGTCGCCCGCGTCTTGGGCAATCGAGCTGGTCTCGTTGGGCTTCTCCATCACCCTTTCACGGGTGGTGAAAAAGGTGATTAAGAAGAAAATGACACCCACGATGGCAAAGATCATCATGATCTTCTCGAAACCAACCGCTTCGTCGCCATCACCCAGAATCAGAACCACGGGCCGCAACAACACCTGAACCACAAACTGCGCCACCATCACGGCCACAAACCGGTAGGCGGAGAGGCTGTTGCGCTGGGACATGTTGCCCGTCAGTACGCCGCTGAGCGAGGAGTAGGGCAGGTTGTTGGCCGTATAGAGGGTGACCAGCGCCAGGTAGGTTGCAAAGGCGTAGACCACTTTCATTTCATAACTGACATCCGGTGTGGTGAAAGTCAGCAGCACCATGACGCCGAAAGGAACGGACGTCCATAGAATCCAGGGCCGGTAGCGACCCCAGCGGGTGCGGGTGCGGTCCGCGATCACGCCCATAACGGGGGCGAACAACACCCCGCCGATAATGCCACAGGTCGCAATCACCCACTGGGCCGTGCTGGCTTCCAGCTTGTACACGTCCGTGTAGTAGTAGGCGATGAAGGTCACCATGGTCTGAAATACGAGGTTAGCCGCCAGGTCACCCAGGCTGTAGCCGACCTTCTCTTTGACCGTGAGAATCTGTGATTGATTATTCATAGTGCTCGAGTCTTATTGTATGTCGTTAACATCAGAGGTGGCTTTTGGGCCCCTCTCGCGCCATTGCTAGAGGCCAGAGTGTAGCGGATATGGCCCCGTACGGCTCAGCCGGGCGGCCGAACCCTCATATATAGTTAATATTACTATAAGCTCGGCAGTATAAACCGATTATTCGGCCGCCAGCAAACCAAATTCGCTCGCCTAACGGTATTTTACCGGGCAGCCCACGCCCTCGGGCCGCCTGGAGTCACTTAATTCCAGATTCCAGCTGAGGTCATTCAAGGCCCTTTACTGCCGCGGGGGCCCTAATTGCCGCTGGGGGCCCCACTTGCTACCATTGGCGGCTTTTGGGGCCTGACTCCACGCCCCGTACCTCCGGCTGCCCGTTCGTTCACCTCGACGTGCGTCCCCCAAGAGGGCCGATGAGGACAGCGTTTTCTTCAACCGATTAAGGCAGGGAACTATGGAAAACTCAACGGCCGCGCCCGCTAATAAAGAGCCCACACCGGTCAAGCTAAAGTTTTGGGAGAAAGTGGGGTATGGCGTGGGGGATACCGCGTCTAACCTGTATTTTCAGACCTTCCTATACTTCACCATGGTGTTCTACACCGACGTGTTTGGCTTGTCGGCCGCCGTCGTGGGCACAATGTTGTTCGTCTCCCGTCTATTTGACGCGATTACCGACCCGATTATCGGCGCATTGGCGGACCGGGCGAACACCCGCTGGGGTAAGTTCAGGCCTTTCGTCTTTTTCTTTGCGGTACCCATGGCCGTGATGGGCGTGCTTGCGTTCACCACACCGGATATGTTCGATGACACCGGCAAGCTAGTGTATGCGTACATTACCTACAACGGCTTAATGGTTTTCTATACCTTGGTGAACGTGCCCTATTCATCATTGATGGCGGTTATTACACCGAACTCCATGGAGCGGGTGGAGCTGTCGTCTTTCCGTTTCGTGGGCACTTTTGTCGGTGGCCTGATTATTCAGTTCGGCACCTTGTACTTGGTCGCCGGCCTGGGGCAGGGCAACGACGAGCTGGGCTGGCAGCTCACCATGGGCGTTTTCGGGCTTCTGGCGGTGGGCTTGTTATTTATCACCTTTGTGTCATCCAAGGAACGCATCGCCCCGCCCCAGCACAGGGAAAAGACGACTCTTCACTTAAAAGACCTTTTTACCAACGTCGCCTGGGTGATGATCGCGGCGGCGACGGTTTTTCAGCTGATTTTTATTGTGGTTCGCAGTTCGGCCATCGCCTATTACTTCCGCTACTACATCGGCGAGCAGCCGGTCCATTTGTTGGGAATGACGTTTGAGCCGACAATGACAACCCTGAACTCCTTGTTTTTGGGGCTGGGCAGCGCCGCTACCATTCTCGGCGTATTGTTGACCAAAAAAATGGCTAGAGTGTTTGACAAGAAGCTCACCTACGTCGGCTGTATGGCGATCAGCTCAGTGCTTTCGCTGCTTTTCTTCTATTTGCCGCCCGAGAGTATTGTCCCGATTTTCCTGACCAACCTGGTGGTCAGCTTTGTCTGGGGGCCGGTCTCTGTGCTCCAGTGGGCCATGTACACGGACGCCGCCGACTACGGTGAATGGAAAAACCACCGTCGGGCCACTGGGCTGCTTATGGCCATTTCCCTGTTTGCGATCAAATTGGGGTTGGCCATTGGCGGCGGCGTGACCGGTTGGGCGCTCAGCTATTACGGGTTTGAGGCCAACGTAGAGCAGACCGCTGAAGCGACCCAGGGCATATTGACGCTAATGAGCTTTATTCCCGCCTTCTTCGGCGTTCTGTGCGTGGCCTGTATGGTGGTCTATCCGCTCAACAATAAAACGATGAACGATATCGAAGAGAAGCTTAAGGAGCGCCGTGCGGCGGAAGGGACTGACCGACCAAACCAGGATACGTTGTTATAAAGTCGACGCGGGTGGGCGGGCCTCTGGCCCGGCCCCTGTGGCTGAGTGAAACGCTACCGCGTTTTCGTTCAGCACACAAAAAAGGCGAGCCCTGTGTGGCTCGCCTTTTTGTGTGCTGTTGTAACTCGCCGCGTCAGCTCTGCGCGTCGCGTACTGTGTTGCGGGCGTGAATAAACATGGAGTGGGAGACGTGAATAAGCTCCGCCACTTGGCGGATCAGCGCCTCTTCGTATTTATCCAGCTCGTTGTCGGCATAAGCCACTTCCCACATGGACTTGATCAGGTCGTACTTTTCGTCCTGGGTGCAAGCGTCGTTTATCTGGGAGGTGAACTGGTGCAACGAGGTGGCATCATCCTGTTCAGCTTTGGCAAGCGCGCTCAGCTCATTGAGCTTCTCGGGCTCCAAGTTGAACTTACGCTGGAGGATGGTGCGCAGGGTCTGCAGCTCCGTCTCATCCAGCAGCCGATCAGCGGTGCCCACCTCAATCAAAAGGGCGGCCACCGCCAACTGCTTCTGCTCGGAAGACAACGCTGGCGCGTTCTCTTCCGGCTGCAGATGCTGCTCGATGAACTGTGTAATTTTACTCAGCACAGCGTTTACGCACGCCCTTTAAGTACGTCTTCCAGCTTGATCTGGTCTTCGGCGAACTTGCGAATGCCTTCGGCCAGCTTTTCGGTGGCCATGGCGTTGTCGTTCAGCGCGAAGCGGAAGCTGGACTCGTTGTCGTTGGGCTTGGCGATGGTTTCGCCGCCGGCCTGGTCGGCAAACAGTTTCTGCTCCAGAGTGCCGCTGTCATTGCTCAGCTCTTCCAGCAGCGCGGGGCTGATGGTCAAACGGTCGCAGCCGGCCAGGGCTTCGATTTCGCCGGAGTTACGGAAGCTTGCGCCCATCACGACGGTGTCGTAGTTGTGCTGCTTGAAGTAGTTGTAGATGTGACGAACCGATACCACACCCGGATCTTCTTCGGCGGTGTATTCTGTCTTGTCGGTGTTTTTCTTGTACCAGTCCAGAATCCGGCCCACAAAGGGTGAAATCAGGTAGGCACCGGCATCGGCACACGCCGCGGCCTGGGTGAAGCTGAACAACAGCGTCAGGTTACAGTTGATGCCTTCTTTTTGCAGAACCTCGGCGGCACGAATGCCTTCCCAGGTGGAGGCCAGTTTGATCAGGACCTTGGAGCGGTCAACGCCGTTTTTCTCATACAGGTCGATCAGGTGGTGTGCCTTCTCAATGCTGCCCTTGGTGTCGAAAGACAAGCGGGCGTCCACTTCGGTGGAGACCTTGCCCGGAATCAGTTTCAGTACTTCGCTACCAATGGCCACGGCCAAGTGGTCGGCGGCGTAGCTGATTTGCTGAGCGTCGCTGCCGCCTTCTTTTTTGCCGGCCGCCACGGAAGCGTCTACCAACTCAGAGTACTCGGGGATCTGGGCCGCTTTGAGCAGCAGAGAGGGGTTGGTGGTCGCATCTTGAGGCTTGTACTTTTTGATCGCCTCGATTTCGCCGGTGTCGGCGACCACATCGGTCATTTTCTTCAGCTGTTCGAGTTTCGTAGTCACTGTTATCCCGTCCTATCGTTAACGTATTGGATGAATGTCAAATGGCCGGTCGTCGCCTTGATAAGGCACGGGCGTCGGCCTGTTGTGCGTTCGTGTATAGTCCATATTGTATTACAAATAGCTTCCCGCTTGAAGTTTTGCTTTTTGTCTCTCCTGGCGCCAGCCCTGTCACCGCTGGTCGCCACAGCCCTTTTTTCGTTGAGGTCCTGTGAGGGCTCCCTCGGGCTTTTCTATCCCGCCAATGAAGCGGGTTGACGCTCGACCTCGACCCGGGCTCTGGCGCGTTCAAGCACCTCCAGCCCGGCATCGGGTTTGTAGGCTTCTTCGCTGATCACTCGGCGGAACTGACGCCCGCCGGGCTGGCCCTGATACAGGCCCAGGATATGTCGGGTCATATACTTCAGAGACACGCCACGGGCCAGCTCGGTTCCAATATAGTCGCTGAAAGCGTCCAGTATGTCGGCGCGGGACGCCACGGGGCGTGAGTCTCCAAACAGCTGCTGGTCAACCTCCGCCAACAGGTAGGGGTTGGTGTAGATTTCCCGCCCCAGCATAACGCCGTCCAGGTCGGTCAGCAACGTTTGCGCTTGCTCAAGGGTGTTTATGCCGCCATTAATCACGATTTCAAGGTCTGGGTGCTCTTGCTTAAGGAGCTTCACCCGCCCGTAATCAAGGGGCGGTACATTGCGATTCTGTTTCGGGCTCAGGCCTTGGAGCCAGGCCTTGCGGGCGTGCACGATAAAGGTGCGACATCCGGTTTGGGCAATGGTCTCGACGAAGTGGGATAGCCCTTCGTAGGCGTCCATATCGTCCACACCGATTCGATGTTTGACTGTTACCGGGATGGACACAGCCTGCTGCATGGCATCAATGCACTCGGCTACTAGCGCCGGCTCATGCATCAGGCAAGCGCCGATCATGTTGTTCTGCACCCGGTCACTGGGGCACCCGCAGTTTAGGTTGACCTCATCGTAGCCCCAGTCTTCCGCCATGCGGGCACATTCGGCCAGCTCGGCGGGGTTACTGCCGCCGAGCTGAAGCGCCAGGGGGTGTTCCGCGGCATTGTAGTCCAGATGTCGGGCCCGGTCCCCATGGATCAGAGCGCCGGTGGTGACCATTTCGGTGTAGAGCAGCGTATTACGGCTGAGCAGGCGCCAGAAATACCGGCAATGGCGGTCCGACCAGTCCATCATCGGAGCGGCGCAGAAGCGTCGGCTGATGGCGGAAATGGCAGAACTGTGCCGGGAAATTGGCGTCATAGGGGCCTTGATTGAACTCTGAGGGCTTGAATTGAGGCTTTAAAAGCAAAACTCTCTAAACGAGCATTGTACCACTTTTTCCACAGGCCCGGAAAATCGCCTCCGGGCGAAAAAGCAAAAGCAATTGTGTAGACTATCGGCTTTTGTCGACGCAGTAAGGATTGAGTTTATGAAGGCAAAACTGACGACCATCGCCGCTTCAGTGATGGCCTTGAGCGCGGCGCCAGCGGTTATGGCGCAAGACGAAGAGAAACGTACCTGGAAGGCCTCGGCGGAAATTGGGGCCATTGCCACCTCCGGTAACACCGAAAGCACCACTTTTAACGGCAAGCTGGACGCGGCGCAGGACCTTGAGCGCTGGAAGAACCAGTACACCCTCAACATCCTTTATTCCGAGGATGAGGTTGCCCAGCCCGATGGCTCGGTGGCCACGGAGACTACGGCGGAAAAGTTCTCCGGCTCGGTGAAAAGCGCCTATAAAATCAATCGCGAAAACGCCAACCTGTTTGTCTT
Source organism: Marinimicrobium locisalis (assembly GCF_039822625.1). NCBI lineage: Bacteria > Pseudomonadati > Pseudomonadota > Gammaproteobacteria > Cellvibrionales > Cellvibrionaceae > Marinimicrobium > Marinimicrobium locisalis. Next base: position 13,146 of record NZ_JBDLLG010000018.1, on the reverse strand, counting down.
TGGCTCCCACACCGATGACGAGTTTGGGGCGTACAAGAAGTATACGACGCTCGCCCTGGGTTACGGGAACCGCCTGTTTGAAACCGACACCATGCAGCTGGATGCAGAGCTTGGTCCTGGTTACTACTGGGCGGAGCAAGATACCGAAGACGGCGTTGTCGACGAAAGTGGGGCCTTGGTGCGCGCGGCCGCTCAGTTCGATTGGCAGGTCTCACCCACGGCGGACTTCAAACAAACACTCAGCATGGAATCCAGCGACGAGAACACTCGCACCGTGTCCGACACATCCTTGGCACTGCAAATCAACGGCTCCATGCAAATGAAAGTGGGCTACACCATTCAGCACGACAGCGAGGTGGGGCCGGAGAAAGAGAATACCGACACCACCACTTACGCCAACCTGGTGTACAAGTTCTAGCCGAGGGTTAGCGTCGCTTGGGGTCACAGACCTCAAGGGCCACCGCGTAGCTGGGGCGTCTCGTGCAGCGCTCCAGCCACCCATTCACGGCGGGGAACTCCCACAGCTTTAGCATCTCCCGGGCGTCGTAGAACCGCTCCAGGCAGTCCACCCAGGGGGCGATGGCCATATCGGCAATACTGAAACTTTCCCCCAGCATGTAGTCCCGGTTGGTCAAATGCCGCTCCAACACGCCCAACAGCCGGCGGGTTTCATCGGCATAACGTTGGACGGGGTAGGGGTGGTCGCACTTATCCACCGCGTACACGTAAAAGTGCCCGAACTGCCCGAACATTGGGCCTATATGCCCCATCTGAAAGAACAGCCACTGCAGACAGGCACTTTTGCCATCCGGGTCCACCGGGGCAAGTTCGCCGGTTTTCTCGGCCAAATAGGTCAGAATCGCTGCCGACTCCATCAAACTGATGGGCCGCCCATCGGGGCCCTCCGGGTCGTAGAGGGCCGGGATTTTGCCGTTGGGGTTGATCCAGAGAAACTCGGGCGTATGTTGGTCACCCTTTGTGATATCGACCGTATGGGGCTCGTACGGCAAATGCATCTCCTCCAGCGCCTGGGCCACTTTGATGCCGTTGGGCGTATTCATGGAGTAGAGCTGGATAATTCCCCGCTCCCGTGGGGGCCAGCGGCGGAAAATCGGTGGTTGGCTCATAGGTTACCTCCTGTGCTCAAGCGTTGATTGGCCGCACTCCAGCAATGAACTGATTCGCAATGAATGGGTCTCTTGGTTCTCTTGCGGTTCTCTTGTGAGAGCCTTCTGGGCTTGGATTAACAACATAAGCCCCCATATCCTTAAAAAGAAGCGCATTTACACCGCCAGTGCCTGCCTATCCGGATAGGCCGCTGGCGGTGAAGGGCCGCGTGGCCTAATCTCTAAAGATATGATGGATTAACTTCAAAGCAACCCGTGAGGCAGTTATGGCTGATTCCTACCGGACCACCGACACCCTCAAGGTCGGGGGCAAAGACTATCGTTATTATCCCTTCAGCGAAGTCGAAAAGCGCTACAACGTTCAAAAGCTTCCCTATTCACTGCGAGTACTGCTGGAAAACCTGCTGAGGCACTCGGACACCGGGCTGGTGAGCGATGCCGATATTGAGGCCCTGGCCAGCTGGGACCCGAAAGCCCAGCCCTCCCAGGAAATCGCCTTCGTACCCGCCCGCGTCGTGCTGCAGGACTTTACCGGCGTACCGGCCATTGTCGATCTGGCCGCCATGCGCGATGCGGTTAAAAGCTTGGGAGGCAAACCGGAACAGATTAACCCGCTCTCTCCGGTGGAGCTGGTCATTGACCACTCGGTCATGGTCGACTACTTCGGCGGGGATGACTCGTTCAAAAAGAACACCGAAATTGAAATCAAGCGCAACCGCGAGCGCTATCAGTTCCTGCGCTGGGGTCAAAAAGCCTTTGACAACTTCAAGGTGGTGCCGCCGGGCACCGGTATTGTCCACCAGGTTAACCTCGAATACCTCGCCCGCGGCGTCTTTACTCGGGAGAAAGACGGTCAGCTGGAAGCCTACCCTGACACGCTAGTGGGCACCGACTCCCACACCACCATGATTAACGGCCTGGGCGTACTGGGTTGGGGCGTGGGCGGCATCGAGGCCGAGGCGGCCATGCTGGGCCAGCCCATCTCTATGCTGATCCCCCAAGTGGTTGGTTTCAAAATGACCGGCAAGCTGCCCGAAGGCGCCACCGCGACCGACTTGGTGCTTACCGTGACCCAAATGCTGCGCAAGCTGGGTGTGGTAGGCAAGTTCGTCGAGTTCTTCGGCCCCGGCCTCAAACACCTGACCCTGGCGGACCGGGCCACCATCGGCAACATGGCGCCCGAATACGGCGCGACCTGCGGTATTTTCCCGGTGGACCAGCAGACGCTGGACTACCTGTCCTTCACCGGCCGCTCGAAGGAGCAGGTGGAACTGGTCGAGCAATACATGAAAGCCATGGGCATGTGGCACGACGACAACAGCCCGGATGCGGAATACAGCGATGTTCTAGAGCTGGATCTGAGCACCGTCGAACCGTCCATTGCCGGCCCCAAGAGGCCCCAGGATCGCGTGGCGCTTCGTGACGCCAAGCCCGCCTTCCATAAGGTGCTGGAGGAAATCGGGCATCACCACCACAACACCATCGCCTCCACTGAGCAGGATTTTGCGGCCGAGGGTGGTGCGGCGGCCGTTGGCGGCGTGCCCTTGGCCGACCAAGGCGCCGTCCCGGTCAAATACAACGGTGAAGAGTTTTTGCTGAAGAATGGCGCGGTAGTGATCGCGGCCATTACCAGCTGTACCAACACCTCCAACCCGGCCGTGTTAATGGCCGCCGGCCTGTTGGCCAAAAACGCCCGCGAGCGAGGCCTGAGCACCAAGCCCTGGGTAAAGACCTCCCTCGCACCGGGCTCCAAGGTGGTGACTGACTACCTGGAAAAAGCCGACCTGCTGGACGAGCTGGAAGGGCTTGGCTTCTACCTGGTGGGCTATGGCTGCACCACCTGCATCGGCAACTCGGGGCCGCTGCCGGATGAAATCAGCGAAGGCATTCACAAGGGCGACTTGACGGTCACATCGGTCCTCTCCGGTAACCGAAACTTCGAAGGTCGAATTCACCCCGATGTGCGGGCCAACTATCTGGCCTCGCCGCCGCTGGTGGTGGCCTATGCGCTGGCCGGCACCATGGATGCCGACCTCCAAAATGAGCCCCTGGGTTACGACGCGGACAACAAACCGGTGTACCTGAAAGACATCTGGCCTTCCACCAAAGACATCCAAAAGGCCATTGAGTCCTTCATGGAGCCGGAAATGTTTTCCGACAAATACTCCGATGTCTTCAGCGGCGACGAGAGCTGGCAGGCCCTGCCGGTGGAAGAAAGCCAACTCTACGCCTGGCCGGATTCCACCTACGTGCGCAAGCCGCCTTTCTTCGACGGCATGGGCTCCGAGCCCCCCGAGATCAAACCGATTGAAGGCGCGCGTTGCTTGGTCAAAGTGGGCGACAGTATCACTACGGACCACATTTCCCCGGCCGGCGCGATCATGCCGGATAGCCCGGCGGGGCGCTACCTGCAAGAGCAGGGCGTGAAGCCGACCGATTTCAACTCCTACGGCTCGCGCCGGGGTAACCACGAAGTCATGATGCGCGGCACCTTTGCCAATGTGCGCCTCAAAAACCAAATGGCCCCCGGTACCGAAGGCAGTTGGACCACCTACTTGCCGAAGAACGAGGTCATCAGCATTTTCGATGCCGCCGAGCGTTACCGTGAAGACGGCACACCGCTGGTGGTGTTGGCCGGTAAAGAATACGGCTCCGGTTCCTCTCGCGACTGGGCCGCGAAAGGGCCCGCCCTGCTGGGCATACGCGCGGCGATCGCCGAAAGCTACGAACGGATTCACCGCTCCAACCTGGTGGGTATGGGCATCCTGCCGCTTCAGTTTGAAGAGGGCGATTCGGTGGAATCCCTGGGGCTTACCGGTGAGGAAGAGTTCGATATCCCCGTGGTGAACGCAGACAGCAAAACGGTCGAAGTCACGGCCAAGCACCCGGAGGGTAAATCTAAAACCTTCAACGCCAAGGTGCGGATCGATACCCCCAACGAGTACGCCTACTTCCAGAACGGGGGCATTCTGCACTACGTACTGCGTAACCTGGCTAGCCAATAGTCGGTAGCCTGCCACGCAAAGCGCCTGCCCGCCCCCGGCGGGCGCTTTTTTTGGGTATGATGCGCGGTACTTCCGTTAACCAGTCCGGGTTTACTATGAGTTTGACTCACACTGATGATCACGGCCGTGCCAGCATGGTGGACGTCTCCGATAAAGACGCCACCGTCAGAGAGGCGCGCGCCGGCGCTTTTATCCGAATGCAACCGGCCACCCTGGCCTTAATCCGTGAAAACGGCCTTAAAAAAGGCGACGTGCTGTCCGTCGCCCGTATCGCTGGTATTCAGGCGGCCAAACAGTGCAGTGACTTAATTCCGCTCTGTCACCCCCTGGCGTTAAGCAAAGTGGGCGTGGAGTTCGAGCTTCAGGAAGAACCCGCCGGCGTGATAATTGAAACGCGCTGCAAGCTCACCGGGCAAACAGGGGTTGAAATGGAAGCGCTGACGGCGGCCAGCGTCGCCGCGCTCACCATTTACGACATGTGCAAAGCCGTGGACATGGGCATGGTGATAGAAAACCTGCGCTTGCTGGAGAAATCCGGCGGGCGCTGGGGCCACTATGTTCGGGAATGGCCGGGCAACGTGTCAGAACAGGAGGCGAACTCTTGATACAGGTACGGTTTTTTGCCCGCCTTCGGGACCAATTGGGGTGCGACTCCCTGACGACCGAAGCGGTTGAGCAGGACAACGTGACCCTGGTTCGGGAACGGCTCGTGGCCGAACACCCGAACTGGCGGGAACCGTTGAGCCAGAGCGGCGTCTTATTCGCCGTAAACCAGGAGTTGGTGAAATCCGATCACGAAGTGAAGGACGGCGACGAAGTGGCCTTTATGCCGCCGGTGACGGGAGGCTAAGCATGATCTCGGTGCAACGAGAACCCTTTGACGTCGCCCGCGAATACAGTCAACTGACGGGCGATGATGTCGACTCCGGCGCGGCGGTGTTTTTCGTGGGCCGGGTGCGCGCCCGCAACGATGGTCGTCAGGTCACCGGCCTGAGTTTGGAACACTACCCGGGAATGACCGAGAAAGCGTTGGAAGCGATTGTCAGCGAGGCGCGCGAACGCTGGCCCCTGGAGCGGGTGCGCGTTATTCATCGGGTGGGGGCGATGACCCTGGGCGATGAAATCGTGTTCGTCGGCGTGACCAGCTCCCACCGGGATGCCTCGTTTCAGGCGGCTGAATTTATTATGGACTACTTGAAAAACCGCGCGCCCTTTTGGAAACAAGAAAAAACCGAAGACGGCCCGGTCTGGGTTGAGGCCAAAGCCAAAGACCAAGAAGCCCTGGGCCGTTGGCAATAATTGACGCACGCATTTCCTTTAACGACTTTATAAAAACCGGAGGCAATACATGAAAGCACTCAAGACGGTAGTAGGGATGTCAGCGCTATTGGCGTTGGCCGCCTGTGATTCGCAAACCGAAAACAGCAAAGAGGAAGCAGCGGAAACGACCGCTATGACCGAGGCCCCGGCTCAAGAACCCCAGCAAGCGGCAGAAGAAGCGCCGGGCGATACCATATTGAAAATTCTGACCAGCTCGCACCGCAGTGACGCCAATCGCGCTCGCGATGAGTACCGCAACCCGGAAGAAACGCTGTTCTTCTTTGGTCTTGAACGGGACGACACGGTGATCGAAGTCAACCCCGGTGGCGGCTGGTATATGGAGATCATTGCACCGTTTGTGAAAGAGGAAGGCCAATACATCGCCCTCCAGCCCAACCCTGAGTTGGCGGACATGCCGTCCTACATCGTTCGTCAGGCCGAGCAAATCCAAACCCGGTTTGACGAGCAAACTGCCGTCTACGGCGACGCCGAGTTGCGCTTTTACAACCCGGCCGACCCCACCCTCGGCGAGCCAGAGTCCGCCGACATGGTGCTGACCTTCCGCAATACCCATAACTGGATCAACGCCGGTCAGGCGCCAGCCATGTTTGCGGCTTTTGCCGAAGTGCTCAAGCCCGGCGGCGTTCTGGGCGTGGTTCAGCACCGGGCCGAAGACAATGCGCCGGCGGAAGAAACCGCCAGCTCAGGCTATGTCTCGGAGCAGGAGGTTATTGAACTGGCGGAAGCGGCCGGCCTGGAGTTGGAAGACCGCAGCAACATCAACGCCAACCCCCGGGACACCCACGACCACCCGGAAGGCGTCTGGACCCTGCCGCCCACCCTGCGTTTGGGCGAAGAGAATCGGGATGTGTATCAGGAAATCGGCGAGAGCGATCGCATGACCCTGCGGTTCGTCAAACCCGACCCGCAATAAGCCGCCCTCCATCCCCGCCTTTAGTTGAGTTACAATGGGCGCCGTTTTTTCGGCGCCCCCGGCTCGTCGCCTCCTGGCGCAACGTGACGCGTCAAGCGAACCGACAAGCCGGGTGACTCCGCCCCCCATACACTCAAAACCGACAAACTCGACGGAATTCATACTATGACCGTTCGCACCCGCATTGCGCCTTCGCCGACGGGCGACCCCCACGTCGGCACCGCCTACATCGCCTTGTTCAATCTCTGCTTCGCGCGCCAGCACGGCGGCCAGTTCCTGCTGCGCATTGAAGACACCGACCAGACCCGCAGCACCCCGGAATCGGAAAAAGCCATTCTGGACAGCCTGCGCTGGCTCGGCATCGAGTGGGACGAAGGCCCGGACGTCGGTGGTGACCACGGGCCCTACCGCCAGAGCGAACGCATGGACCTCTATCGCGGCTACGCCGAGGAACTGGTGGAAAAAGGCCACGCCTTCTACTGCTTTGCCACCGCCGAAGAACTCGACGAAATGCGCGCCGAACAGCAGGCCCGGGGTGAAACCCCAAAATACGACGGCCGAGGCCTCAAGCTGAGCGACGCGGAAGTCAAACAGCGCCTGGACGCGGGCGAGCCCTACGTCATCCGCATGAAAGTGCCGGAAGAGGGCAGCTGCAAGGTGCAAGATATGCTGCGCGGCGACATCGACATCGACTGGTCCCAGGTAGACATGCAGGTCCTGCTCAAGGGCGACGGCATGCCCACCTACCACCTGGCCAACGTGGTGGACGACCACCTGATGGGCATCACCCACGTGATTCGTGGGGAGGAATGGATCAACTCCGCCCCCAAACACCTCAAGCTGTACGAATACTTCGGCTGGGAAGCGCCAGTGCTGTGCCACCTGCCACTGCTGCGCAACCCGGACAAGTCCAAACTGAGCAAGCGCAAAAACCCCACCAGCATCCTGTACTACCAGGCCGCCGGCTTCCTGCCCGAGGCGGTACTGAACTACCTCGGCCGCATGGGCTGGTCCATGCCCGATGAGCGCGAAAAGTTCACCCTGGCGGAAATGCAGAGCCATTTCGACATCAACCGCGTCTCCCTCGGCGGCCCCATCTTCGATGTGGAAAAACTCTCCTGGCTCAACGGCCTGTGGATTCGTGAAGACCTCTCCACCGAGCAACTGGCCGACCGGCTGCAAGCCTGGGTCTACAACCGGGAGACGCTCCTGCAAGTGCTGCCCCACGCCCAGCCCCGCATGGAAACCCTGGGGGACTTCGCCCCCCTGGTCAGCTTCCTGGCCACCGGCAACCTGGGCCTGACCGAAGCCCACTTCACCGGCAACAAGATGGAGCTGGACGAGCAAAAGCGCGTCCTCCAATTCGCCCTCTGGCGCCTGGAAGCCCTGCGCCACTGGGAGCGAGACGCCATCTTCGCCGAGCTCAAAGCCCTGGCCGACGCCACCGAGACCAAGGTCAAAGACTTCCTGGCCCCGCTGTTCGTGGCCATCTCGGGCACCACGGCCTCCTTCTCGGTGATGGACGCCATGGTCCTGCTCGGCCCGGACCTGAGCCGCGCCCGCCTGCGCCAGGCCCTGGAAGTGCTGGGCGGCGTCGGCAAAAAACAGCTCAAAAAGCTGGAAAAAGCCTACCTGGCCCTATAGCGAAAGCCGGGTAGGGGCGGCTGAAATTGAACAAAAACTACCTAAAAATCAAAGAATTAGGAAATTTGCTCAATTTAGTATTGACAGCCTCTTTCGGGGTGCTACAATGCGCCCCGCTTCTCACGAAGCGCACCCAAATGTGGGGCCTTAGCTCAGCTGGGAGAGCGCAACACTGGCAGTGTTGAGGTCAGCGGTTCGATCCCGCTAGGCTCCACCAAAAAATGCTGTTAAATCAGCGACTTAGAAGCCCGCTCATGTAGCGGGCTTTTTTGTGCCCGTCATTTAAGTCCATATTAAGTCCTATTTTTCTGATGGTTTCAGGTCCGTTCTGAGACATATATTCGTTTTCTCTTGAATCCTTATGTTTGCCACCGTATTTTGGGTGTCGATACTGCGTCAATGGCAACGGCGATCATTAAGGAGCTTAAATGGCTGAGACCGTCCACAACCCTGATCAATATATGTACGACTTTAAGCATATCTTGACTCATGGAAGAAAGAAAATAGGGGTGCTGATTGGGGCTGGTGCTCCTGTCAGTATTAACATATCTCAAGACGGCGGTTGGGAGCCGCTCATTCCAGATATCGCTGGGTTAACGAAAATTGTCCGTCAGGGGTTAGACGCTGAAGAGAGATCTGCGTTTGAACTGTTGGAGGAAGATTTAAATGACAGCAACCTCGAGTTAGTCCTGTCTAGGGTGCGATCTCTTGCTGAAGTGATAGGCACATCAAAAGTTCATGGTTTGGATGCTGATGGCTATACCGCTCTCTCTGAGCGGATTTGTGGGGTTATAAAAGAGGTAGTGGATAAACCGTTACCTGAAGGGGAAAACCCATATTCGGACATGATATCTTGGATAAATGGGATCAGGCGTGACCACGCGGTTGAGCTATTTACGACGAACTATGATTTGCTCCTAGAAGAGGCTTTGGAGAGGGTTCGAACCCCTTATTTTGATGGCTTCTCTGGCTCTAAAACTGCCTTCTTCGACCCATCCAGTATTTCCAGCAATGACTTGCCTGCAAGGTGGGTTAGGCTATGGAAGTTACATGGATCAATAAATTGGTCTGAGAGCCCGACCGGTGAGGTGGTGAGACGCGAAGGCTCGGGTGCAGGAACAATGGTCTACCCGTCGCACGTAAAATACGATCAAACACAGTCAGCACCATTCACCTCACTCTTTGAAAGGCTGAAAGCTTTCTTGCTTGAACCCGACAGCCTTTTGATTACCGCAGGTTTTTCGTTTGCGGATGCTCATATTTCGGCAAAATTAGATGAGTGCATGTCTGAAAATGCATCGGCAGCGATTCTCGCATTTCAGTTTAAAAAACTCGATGAAGAAAGTCCTTCTGTCGAACTTGCACAGCGACGCCCTAATATCAGTGTGTATTGTAAGGACGGCGCTGTGATTAATGGAGTGAAGGCTAACTGGAAGCTAGGGGATCTTCCAAGTAAAAACTGGGAGGTCATGAGAAGCGAATACTGGGAAAATGAAAAGTTTATCTTAGGTGATTTCGTGTCTTTCGCTAGACTCTTGGCTAAGTCTGGAGGGGGGAAGAGCCTAATCCCTAGTCCGGAGGTCGTTGAAGAGGGAGGGGAAAATGAAGAATAACCCCACCTATCTGGGTTCTGTGTTGTCGGTGTCTGGGGGCTCCCTAATCGTTCTTCTTACCGCACAAGTTCGATCGGGGTTGCTAATAATAGGCGGGAGGACACATAAAATTGGCCAGGTCGGTAGTTTTGTACGAATCCCGCAAGGTTACAACAATCTTTATGGTGTCATTTCCGAAACAGCGGAATCAACAGCATCAGGCTTAGATGATAGTGACCCCGAGCGACGAACTGTCCGGGTTGAGCTTGTTGGGGAGGCCATTGGGGATGAGTTCGAGCGAGGAATTAGCCAATTTCCAAGCATCGGCGACGAGGCTCATTTGGTTACTGAAGAGGACTTGAGAAAGATTTACGGTTCTCAGTCTGACGGGCAAGTGGTTATAGGGAGGCTGTCTAGCTCAGATGGAATTGACGTAAGTGTCGATCTTGATGATCTTGTTAATAGGCACTCCGCGTTACTTGGCTCCACAGGTTCAGGAAAGTCGACAAGCGTTTCTAGCCTATTGCGTTCAGTAGTGGCAGGTCCCAGTGACGAGATTTTGAAGCCCTCTTCTCGGATAGTTCTCTTTGATATTCACGGGGAGTATGCATCTGCACTGGGAGATATTTCCACGGTTTACTCGGTGTTCCCTAGGCAAGACGAGAAGCGTTTATTTATTCCATACTGGTGTGTCTCACCCGAGAGTTTAATTGAGTTTCTTTGTGGCCAGAATGAGCTTGTTAAGAATAAGTTTATGGACGCGATTGTCGACGAAAAGAAAGCGTTCGCTAAAGAAAACTCAATGGATATTGATATCGACAAGATAACACCCTACACACCTTTGCCTTTTAGATTGAAGCGAATCTGGTATGACTTGAGCTTCGAGGATAATGTAAATTGGTATGATAAAGAGAAAACTAAACCCGCCTTTGATGATGAGGGTGACGCAGAGCAGTTAAGATCGCCAAAATTTAAGCCGCCTAGCCAACGCACAGATAGCCATGTTGCGAAAGGTGGTGCTCAAGTGATGAAAAGGTCTCTTGACCTCATGAAGTCTAGATTGACCGATAGTCAGTATGAGTTCTTTCTTTCCCCAGGTGACTGGAATCCTGACGCCGACGGTAATATTAAATCCGACTTGTCGGATTTAATCGGTAGCTGGGTGGGAGGAGATAAGCCCGTTACAATACTGGATTTGTCCGGAATGCCCTCAGCTAGGCTTAGTCTTCTTCTTGGGGCAGTGCTGGATGTTTTGTTTGAAGCTGCTATATGGGGAAGGAACCTTGAAGAGGGGATGAAAAAGGCCCCTCTTTTGTTGGTAATGGAGGAAGCGCATAGGTACTTGTCAAATGAAAGTATCGGGTTCTCAAAGGAAATGGTGCGCAGAATTGCAAAGGAAGGTAGAAAGTTTGGTGTGGGTCTAATGCTCGTTAGTCAGCGGCCATCCGAGATCGATGAAACAATTCTTTCTCAGTGCGGTACTATGTTTGCTTTGAGGATTAACAACGCCACGGACCGAGCAAGAGTAAAATCGGCGATGTCTGATGGCCTTTCCGGCATTGTAGATGCCCTTCCCATATTGAGAACTGGTGAAGCTATCGTGACGGGAGAGGCTGCCAAGCTTCCCATGCGCTGTCGGTTTAAGGTTCCTAGGGAGGGGCGTTTTCCAGACAGTCGAGACCCCAAAGTCTCTGAGAGTTGGTCGAAGCCTTATAAGGCAATGGATTACCGAAAGCTCGTGGAATCATGGCGAAAGCAAAATGCCTACCTTGATGACGAGTAAATTATTAGCTAACGTCGATAGCGCTGGAGATAGTTACTATGGAACGAACACCCGTAAGTTCAAGCAATTTGGTCTCGGTGGGGTACGACCCGGATTCGTCGATTCTGGAAGTGGAATTTAATAATGCTCGTATCTATCAATATTATGATGTTCCCGACCATATTTACTCGGAGTTAATGGGGGCGGAATCGTTAGGGTCTTACCTTCATCACAACGTGAAACCCTTTTTTGGTTGCTCGATGATTTAGAGCTACTTTGACCTTGGAGTACAGTTATTGACAGAACTCCAAGGGCGCGAAATTTGACGGCGGTGCCAGTAGGTAGGGGTTCATGTGTTGGATATGATCGGATTGAATAGCGGAAACCTCAGCATCCGCTGTCGCCTGGCTGACGTTTTGACTGACAAGGCGTACGGTCCACTCATGGACGCGGGTTGCTACCCGCTCGACGCCATAGAGCAGCCCCTTCAAGGTCTTTACCGCTTCCCCGTACTTATTGAGAGCTTCCCGCGTAATCATCATGGGTCTTAGTGGGCGCGCTTTCCTTGCGCAAATGGCGCCGCCCATGAGGCGCGTATACTCTTCCCAGTCGCTGCTGTCGGCGGCCGCGACTAGCCTTTGGAGTAGGTCCTTGTCCTCGGCTGTCGAGTCCAGTCGCCGTAGCTCCCGCCAGACGGTGACGCTAGGGCCTCCAATCTGCTGAAACTGACGAATCCCCCACACGGAAGCCCAGGCTTCAATTCTTATGGCGCTTTCTTTGGCGTCCCGTCCGTAGGAATCGGCGTCGATGCCGAGACCGTCGATATTCTTGGAGATGTATTTGGCGATGTAGCCGGTAGCGCTGCCTTTCTTGGGATCTATGGTCTCGGCGGTAAAGCGTCTTAGTGCCGCTCCTGGCTCATCCCCGTCTTCCGCCAGGGCGTAGTGCCTCAAAATCTCGGTTGCTTGTGCGGCCTGGTTCGCCGGAATGAAGAGCAAGAGGTGCCAATGGGGCGTTCCGTCGTGGTGCGGCTCAGTGACGCGCATTCCGTAGGGTTGAATATCCTTCCTACCGAATGCCGCTCGGGCTCTCTGCCATTGTGTGTTCAGGTATTCTTGGGCTTCTCGTGGAGTGGAGCCTTGGTACTTGGGGTTGGCGCCACCATAATGCAGTGCCGAGTGGAATTTACTGGGGCAGGTAATGGTATAAAACATCGCTTGGTAGGCGACTGTCGAGTGTTTGGCTATCTCTTCAAATCCCCGAGTCCGAACCATCATTTCTGCGCGGCGAATGGCCGGGTTCGACGTTGAGAGGTCAGCCAGCTCCGCAAGCGTATAGGTGGCACCTTCTTCGTTGATGGCTTCCAGAGCCTCTAGTAGGGCTCGATTCTCTTGTTTTTGGAGCCAGCGGCGCTTAAAGGTGAAGTCTGAGACGTAGGCCCCTCGCTTGAGGCTCACCAGTCCCATCTCGCGAGCCAGCGCCTCCAGCTCTCGCCATTGCTTGGTCCTGACTTTCCGGCGCCACCACAGCTCATCGCAGACTCTGGCCAAGGCGGCGACTTTTGCCTTCTTAGGTGCCTTCTCAGGGTTGGCAAGCGGAAAGGGAATGCCGGTCTTGTTCGTAAGCTGGGATACTAGCCCCAGCATGCCCTCAGCCCCTAGGCGGTGATAAGCCTCATAGATATCTGTTTCGGTGCCCCTTGTCAATGGCCATCTATTTTGACCCACGTTTGGCCATTAATTTTGACCCACCGTACGTCGTC
>NZ_JBDLLG010000017.1:0-117489 GCF_039822625.1 Marinimicrobium locisalis | reverse complement strand
ACCTGTCCCTGACATCGAGCACTGAGACCTTGCAAACGGGGAGGAGACCATATACGGATAAGCCGGAAGGCGCATCCGCCACTCAATAGCCCGACCTTACACGTTATACGTGGAAGACGAGGTGTCCCCGCCGCGGCCGGTCCAGTTGGTGTGGAAGTGCTCACCCCGGGGCTTGTCTACACGCTCGTAGGTGTGGGCACCGAAGTAATCCCGCTGGGCCTGGAGCAGGTTCGCTGGCAGGCGTGCGCAGCGGTAGCCGTCGAAGTAGTTCAGGGCGGAAGTAATGGTCGGCGTCGGAATGCCGCTGCTGATGGCCGTGGCCGCAATCCGGCGCCAGCCATCCTGAGCCGCTTCGATCTTGCCTTTGAAGTAATCATCCAGCAGCAGGTTTTTCAGCTCGCCGTTTTTGTCGAACGCCTGCTTGATGTTGTCCAGGAAGCCCGAGCGGATGATGCAGCCGCCGCGCCACATCAGAGCGATGCCGCCGTAGTTCAGGTGCCAGCCGAATTCGCGGGCCGCCTCGCGCATCAAGGCATAGCCTTGGGCGTAGGAAATCATCTTGGCCGCGAGCAGGGCTTGGCGCAGGTCGTCCACAAAGGCTTTTTTGTCCCCTTCGAACTTCACCTTCGGGCCGCTCAGGACTTCGGAGGCTTCCACGCGCTCGTCTTTTTGGGCCGACAGGCAACGGGCAAATACGGCTTCACCGATCAGGGTCAGGGGAATGCCCATGTCCAGGGCAATAATGCCGGTCCACTTGCCGGTGCCCTTCTGGCCGGCTTTGTCCAAAATCTTTTCGACCAAGGGCTCGCCGTCTTCTTTGTAGGCCAGAATGTCGCGGGTGATTTCCACCAGGTAGCTGTTCAGCTCACCCTCGTTCCACTCGGCGAAGACTTCGTGCATCTCGTCGTGGCTCATGCCCAGCAGGTCCTTCATCAGCTGATAGGCTTCGCAGATCAACTGCATGTCGCCGTACTCGATGCCATTGTGCACCATTTTCACGAAGTGACCGGCACCTTGCTCACCCACCCAGTCACAGCAGGGGCTGCCGTCCTCGACTTTCGCGGAAATATCCTGAAAGATGGGTTTGACGTGCTCCCAGGCACTGGGGGAGCCGCCGGGCATGATCGACGGGCCGGTCAAAGCGCCCTCTTCACCGCCGGAAACGCCGGTGCCGATAAACAGCAGGCCCTTGCTTTCCAGGTACTCGGTGCGCCGGTTGGTGTCCGGGTAGTGGGTGTTGCCCCCATCGATAATGATGTCGCCCTTGTCCAGGTGCGGGATCAACTGCTCAATGAAATCGTCCACCGCCTGTCCGGCCTTGACCATCAACATGATCTTGCGGGGCTTGGCCAGAGACTCAACCAGTTCTTCTACGGAGTAAGCGCCGCGAATGGGTTGGCCTTGGGCCCGACCGTTAATAAACTTTTCCACTTTCTCGGTGGAGCGGTTGTACGCGGTCACGGTGTAGCCTTTACTGGCCATGTTCAGAATCAGGTTTTCGCCCATCACGGCGAGGCCCACCAGGCCGATATCGGATTTCTCTTTCATAGACTCTGCTACCTGTGTCTCGGGTTGATGTGGGTGATGTCCTTTGTCGGCGCTCGCGTTTGGCGGCGCACTTTATCGTTGGGAACGTCGTGCGGAACCGTGAATCTCTGCCCGTTCATACGCCGGAAAGGGAGAAAAGGTTCTCAAAAGGGTGCGTATTATTCACGTTTGTGACGCAAATTAACAGGGTAATCAGCTTAATTGTGGTGATAGTTATAAGCTAACTGCTTGTTATAACGGGCGTTTTCGACGGATTTTGCGCTTGCGGCGACGCCCCGGTTGGGCCTGTTGGGCGAGAGCCCAGTCGATATGTTCGCGCACCATTTCTGAGACCTGCGCACGCCGGTTCTCCAGGGCCTCGATAATGTCGGGGCTGGAGGGGGCGTTTCCCAGTCCCACCGCGAGGTTGCGCTGCCAGCGTTCATAGCCGGCCCGGCGCAGGGCGGAGCCCTCGGTGTGACGCAAGAACTCCTCTTCGGACCACTGGAACAGGCCCAGCAGGTCCCGGCTGTCCAGCCCGTGGCGGGGCTGAAAATCGTCCTCGGCGCTGTAGTGGGCGTATTTGTTCCAGGGGCAGATGGCTTGGCAGTCATCGCAGCCAAACACCCGGTTGCCCATGGGCTCGCGAAACTCCTCCGGAATCGGGCCCGGGTTTTCAATGGTCAAGTAGGAGATACAGCGCCGTGCGTCCAGTTCATAGGGGCGGGGAAAGGCGTCCGTGGGGCATACCTGCAGGCAGGCACTGCAGTCACCGCAGCGGTTGGGCTGCTCGGATTCGTCCACGGGTAGGGGCAGGTAGGTGAACAGTTCCCCCAGAAAAAACCAACTGCCCGCTTCGCTGTTAAGAATTAGCGTATGCTTGCCGGTCCAGCCCAGGCCGGCCTTGTCGGCGAGCGGGCGCTCCATCACCGGCGCGCTATCCACGAAGGGGCGTTGCTGGCCTTCCCGCAGCTCCGGAGGCAAGGCCGCTTCGATGGTTTTGGCGAGCTTGGCCAGGCGCTTGCGGATCAGCTTGTGGTAATCGCGCCCCAGGGCGTAGCGGGAAATATAGGCCTTGTTCGGGTCCTTGAGGATCTTGATCTGCTCGGTGTCTTCCGGCAAGTAGTCCAGGCGCACGGAAATGACCCGAATAGTGCCGGGGACCAGTTCCTCCGGCCGGGAGCGCTTGTTGCCGTGGGCTTCAAACCAGTCCATGGCGCCGTGGTAGCCTTTGGCCAGCCAGGCCTTCAGGTGGGCTTCCTCTTCGCGTAAGTCGGTGTCCGTAATGCCCACCTGCTGGAAGCCGAGCTCCCGGCCCCAGCGTTTGATATCGGCGGCAAGTTGTTGATAATCCACAGATGGCATAAGGACCTTAGTTCGGCGGCGTGCAGCTCGCGGGGAAAGCCTGACAAGCGTACCGCATCAGGGCCTGTTACTGCATTAGACGGTCATTACGATCGTCCCTAGAGTTCGCGTATAATTTTGCCAGAAATAGCGCTATTTATCTTTGGAGTTGAGAAATCTATGAAACTGACGTGCGCCGATGCTTCGGGCTTTCCCCGCGAGCTGTACACCGCCGAGCAGACCCGGGAGCTCGACCGTCGGGCGGTTGAGGCCGGCACTGCCGGTATTCAACTGATGAAGCGGGCCGGCCGCACCGCCTTTGAACAACTCCTTAACCGCTTTCCCGCCGCTGAGCGAATTACCGTGTACTGCGGTGCGGGGAACAACGCCGGGGACGGCTACGTGGTGGCGGCCCTCGCCGCCCAGCGGCGTGTGCCGGTGGCGGTGGTCACCGTAGGCGACCCAGAGAAGCTCAAGGGCGAGGCGGCTCGAGCCCGGGACTTTGCCCGGCAGGAAGGCGTTGAGTTTACGCCCCTGGGGGAGGCTCCGACCGAAGGTGTTCTGGTGGATGCCCTGCTGGGTACGGGTGTCAGCGGAGAGGTTCGCCCCCATTACGCGGAAGCCATTGAGCAGATCAACCAATCCGGCCTTCCGGTGCTTGCGATCGACTTGCCCTCCGGGCTGGCGGCCGATACCGGCTCGGAGCTCGGTTGCGCCGTCAAGGCGACAGTCACCGTGACCTTTATCGGCGCCAAGCGGGGGCTATTGACCGCCCGGGGCGCGGCGCTGTGCGGGGATTTGGTGTTTGCCCGCCTGGGCGTGCCCGATGCCGTCTACGAAGCGGTGCCAGCGGCGTGTCGGCGGCTGGCTCTGAACGATGTGCTGCCCGCCCTGGGACGGCGCGCGCCGGATGCCCACAAAGGGGATTTCGGGCACGTGATGGTCATCGGCGGCGATACCGGTTTTGGCGGCGCGGCCATTATGGCGGCCGAAGCGGCGGCCCGCGCCGGCGCGGGGCTGGTCAGTCTGGCCACCCGCCCCGAGCACGTGGCGCCCATGCTGACACGCCGCCCGGAAATCATGGTCTGTGGCGTGACCTCCGGCCAGGAGCTTGAGCCCTGGCTGGAGCGCCCCACGGTCCTGGTGGTGGGGCCGGGGTTGGGGCAGTCCCCCTGGTCCGAGCAAATGTTGCAGCAGGCGTTGCAGTCCGGCTTGCCGCTGGTGGTCGACGCCGATGCCCTGAATTTGCTGGCGGCGCAAAAACCCGCTGGGAAAGCGCGGGATAATTGGATACTGACACCTCACCCGGGCGAGGCGGCGCGGTTGCTGCAAACCCAAACCGCCGAAGTGCAGCGCGATCGGTTCGCGGCGGTACACCAGCTTCAGCAACGCTACGGCGGCGCCGCTATCCTCAAGGGCGCCGGGTCCCTGGTGTGCTCCGAGCCGAACCGCACGGGCCTGGTGGCCGCAGGGAATCCCGGCATGGCCTCCGGCGGTATGGGCGATGTCCTGTCCGGCTTGCTGGGGGGCTTGGTGGCCCAAGGGCTGAGCGTGGGCGTCGCGGCGGAGCTGGGAGCCTGCCTGCACGCCGAGGCCGCCGACCTGGCGGTGGGCGACTGGGGCGAGCGCAGCCTGTTGGCCGCTGACCTAATTCCGGCTTTCTCTCAACTGTTGTCATTGGAGGGTGGGGATGATCGCTGAGTCCGGGCTCTCTGCCTTCTTGTCGAACGAGGCGGATACCCTGGCTCTGGGCGAGAGCCTGGGTCGTTCGCTGTCCGGCGCCGGTGAGGGGTTGGTGTTGTTCCTGGAGGGGGATCTGGGCGCGGGCAAAACCACTTTTTGTCGCGGTCTTTTGCGCGGTGCCGGGCATTCAGGCGCCGTTAAGAGCCCCACGTATACGCTGGTTGAGCCCTATGAGCTGGGGCGGCTCACTGTGAATCATTTTGATCTTTATCGCCTGGGAGACCCGGAAGAGCTGGAATATATGGGCATTCGGGATTATTTTAGGCCTAGTGACGTCTGCATCATTGAGTGGCCTGAGCGAGGGCAGGGGGTATTGCCGGCTCCCGATTTGCGACTGAGATTGACCGCGGAGGCCAGTGGGCGAAGGGCCATATTGACGGCGGGTACTTCAAAAGGGGCTCGTCAGTTGAACCTCTTGGCGCTTCCAGACTCTTTGGAGACGCGGTTCTTGGCGCCGTCAGCAGACGGCCACTGGCAGTAACACTAACCGGATTGTAGTGAGGAAGGCTTTGAGTTTCAGGTCCCGACACAACTGGCTTCTAAAGGGGCTGGCGTTGCTGTGGCTGCTGGGGGCGACCCTGGTACAGGCCGCCGACGTCGACAGCGTCCGGCTGTGGCGAGCCCCGGATCACACCCGTCTGGTGTTTGATCTGAGCGCCCCGGTCGAGCACAAGCTGTTTACGCTTTCCTCTCCGACCCGGGTGGTCGTGGACGTGGCGGACACGCGCCTGAAAGACAGCCTGGACGATCTCGCCCTGGAGGATACCCCCATCCGCCGCGTGCGTAGCGCTCACCGTCAGGACGGCACCCTTCGGGTGGTGTTTGACCTGAAAACCTCCGTCCGCCCGAAAAGCTTCCTGCTAAAGCGTCACGCCGGCGTCAATGATCGGCTGGTCATCGATTTACACGATCGGGGGAAAAGCCGAGCCGAAGCCTTGGCGGATAAGACCCCCGAAAGCCCCGCCGGGGAGCGCGATGTCATTATTGCCGTGGACGCGGGCCATGGCGGGGAAGATCCGGGAGCAATCGGCCCCGGCAAGCTCTATGAAAAGAACGTGGTGTTCGACATCAGCAAACGCCTCGTTAAGCAACTAAATGCCGTGCCCGGCTACGAAGCCAAGCTAGTGCGCACCGGGGACTATTACGTGGCCCTGCGCGAGCGGCGCAATATCGCGCGCAAAATGCAGGCCGACCTGTTTGTCTCCGTCCACGCCGATGCCTTTACCCATCCTTCGGCCAACGGCAGTTCGGTCTTCGCTCTGTCCCGCAGCGGCGCCACCAGTGAAACCGCCCGCTTTTTGGCCGAGCGGGAAAACGAAGCGGACTTGATCGGCGGTGTCGGCAGCGTCAGCTTGGAGGATAAAGACGAGGTGCTGGCCGGTGTCCTGGTGGATTTGTCCATGACCGCGACGCTCAACTCCAGCCTCACCGTGGGCAAAGACGTGCTCTCATCCATGGGCGGCATCTCCCGGCTGCACAAACCCCAGGTGGAGCAGGCCGGGTTTGCGGTATTGAAGTCACCGGATGTACCCTCGATTCTGGTGGAGACCGGGTTTATCTCCAACCCTTCCGAGGCCCGCAAGCTCGCCACCGCCCAGTACCGGGAGCAAATGGCTTCCAGTATTGGAAAGGGTATTCGCGACTATTTCGAGCGCCAACCTCCGGCGGGCACCTACCTGGCTCGGCATCAGAGTCGCGGCGGCTCTGATGAGTACACCATCGGTCGGGGCGATACTTTGAGCGCCATCGCTCGGCGCCACAATGTGAGTGTGGACGCCATACAGCGCGAGAACGACCTGGATGGCCACGTCATCCAAGTCGGCCAGGTGCTAAAAATTCCTTCGAGCTAGTTTAGTGGTCCATGCGGCTAATTCTGTAACACTCAGCCTCTTTGCCCTTGAAGGGGCACGGGGGCACAACGCTATTGGAAATGCATGACTAAAATTCAATTACTCAACCCCCGACTGGCCAACCAGATTGCTGCCGGTGAGGTGGTCGAGCGGCCCTCCTCGGTGATCAAAGAGCTGTTGGAAAACAGCTTGGATGCCGGGGCGAGCCGAGTCGAAATCGATGTGGAAGACGGCGGCATCAAGCTGATGCGGGTGCGCGACAATGGCGGCGGAATCGCCAAGGACGACTTGCCTCTCTCCCTCAGTCGGCACGCCACCAGCAAAATACGCGAACTGGATGACCTGGAGGCGGTGTCCACCCTGGGGTTTCGGGGCGAGGCGCTGGCCAGTATCAGCTCCGTGGCTCGCCTGGCGCTGACCAGTAACACCAACGATGAAGGCGCGGCCTGGCAGGTGTCCGCCGAGGGGCGGGACATGCAGGCCGAACTCGCGCCGGCGGCCCATCCCAAAGGCACCACCGTGGAAGTGCGGGATCTGTTCTTTAACACCCCCGCGCGCCGCAAGTTTCTGCGCACGGAGAAAACCGAGTACAACCACCTGGACGATGTCATCAAGCGCCAGGCCCTGTCCCGTTTTGATGTGGGCTTCACCCTGCGCAACAACGGCCGCGCGGTCTACAGCTGGCGGGCGGCGCAGACCCAACTTGAGTGTGAGCGCCGCGTGGCCCAAGTGTGCGGCCCAGCGTTTATGGAGCAGGCGCTGCACATTGATATGGAGCGCTCCGGCCTGAGGCTTTGGGGGTGGGTGGCCCAGCCGAGCTTCAACCGTAGCCAGGCCGACCTTCAGCACTTTTACGTCAACGGCCGGGCCATTCGGGACAAGTTGGTGGGCCACGCCGTGCGCCAGGCTTATCAGGACGTGCTCTACCACGGCCGCCATCCGGCCTTTGTGCTCTACCTGGAGGTAGACCCCGCCACGGTGGATGTGAATGTGCACCCCACCAAACACGAGGTCCGCTTCCGAGACAACCGGCGAGTGCACGACTTTATTTTCAGCAGCCTGCACCACGCTCTGGCCAAGGTCCGCCCCGGGGATCAGTTTGAGCCGGAGGAGCGCACCGCCGAGCCCGCCCTCAGCGGCGCGGCGGCCGGGGAGTTTCAGCAGGCCCCCATGGGGCTGTCTTCCGGGGGCGGCGGCCCGTCGGGCTTTGGGGGCTACCGCCCACCGGGCTCGGGCGCCCCGGGAAACGTCGCCGAGCAGATGCGCCATTACGGCAGCCTGCATCAGCCCTACGGCGGCCCGGCCGGCGCCCCGCCTCAGCCCCAGCCAATGCCGGAGTCCGAGGACGGGGAGGTGCCGCCGTTGGGTTTTGCGGTGGCGCAGTTAAAGGGAATTTATATCCTGGCAGAGAATGCTCAGGGCCTGATTATTGTGGATATGCAC
The DNA here is from genome assembly GCF_039822625.1 of Marinimicrobium locisalis. Lineage (NCBI taxonomy): Bacteria > Pseudomonadati > Pseudomonadota > Gammaproteobacteria > Cellvibrionales > Cellvibrionaceae > Marinimicrobium > Marinimicrobium locisalis. Next base: position 109,582 of record NZ_JBDLLG010000017.1, on the reverse strand, counting down.
GCGGCCCATGAGCGTATTACCTATGAGCGGATGAAGACGGCTTACGCCGAGGGCGGTATTCAGACTCAGCCGCTGTTGGTGCCGGAGAGTATTGCGGTCAGTCAGAAAGAGGCGGATTGCGCGGAGCAAAATGCGGAGACGTTCACGCAGTTGGGCTTTGAGGTGCAACGGGCGGGCCCGGAAAGTCTGTTGGTGCGCCAGGTGCCAGCGCTGCTAAACCGCGCCCCGGTGGCGCAGTTGGTGCGGGATGTGTTGTCGGATTTGATTGAGTACGGCAGCAGTGAGCGGATTCAGCAGCGGATAAATGAGTTGCTCTCGACCATGGCCTGCCACGGGTCTGTCCGCGCCAACCGCCGCCTGACGATTCCGGAGATGAATGCATTACTGCGCGACATGGAGGCGACCGAACGCAGCGGCCAATGCAACCACGGCCGCCCGACTTGGACTCTGCAGTCGTTGGATGAGCTCGACAAACTGTTTATGCGCGGGCAGTAAGAGTGTGTGTTTTGGGTCCGGTCGGGGTTGGGGTATGGCCTTCCGGGACACGCCGTAAACCCATGACGTGAAGGGATTCACTAATGCCGCGATGGCATGGATGCCATGGAGCGGCCCCTGGGGGCTCGAATCGCGGGTCCCCCGCTCCACGGTCCCGGAAGGCCATATCCCAGCCCCGACCTCAGTGCCATATTTAACCCTTTGAGGCGATCCGCTCTGAGGTATTGAGGTGGCGTAGGGTAGGTAAGCGAAGCGCCACCTACCGACACAAGGCCGTGAACTTGGGAGGTGTTCGGGGGTATTACACTGACCGCCCTCCGTGTGGCTGCCGGACCTTTGTGCCGGATGCGCTTGGCGCTTATCCAGCCTACGGACGGTCAAATTTGCCACTGAGGGCCGGGGAGGGAGCACCCCCTCGGGACTCTCTGAGGCATGGATGCCGATGAGAAGCCTACAGGGATGTATTCACGGCGGGTCCCGAGGGGGTGCTCCCTCCCCGGCCCGGACTTTCTACAAGGCCACTAAACCATAACGACGAACTCCGATGACCAGCCAAAAGAAAGTAATATTCCTGATGGGCCCCACCGCCTCCGGCAAAACCGCCCTGGCGATCGAGCTGCGCAAACACCTCCCGGTTGAGCTTATCAGCGTCGACTCCACCCTCGTGTACAAAGGCATGGACATCGGTACCGCCAAACCCGGCCCCGACGAACTGGCCCAGGCCCCACACCGGCTCATCGATATCCGCGACCCCGCCGCCCCCTACTCAGCCGCCGACTTCCGGGCCGACGCCGAGCGCGAAATCGCCGACATCCACGCCGCCGGGCGAATCCCCCTGCTCGTAGGCGGCACCATGCTCTACTACAAAGCCCTGCTCGACGGTCTGGCCCCCATGCCCGAAGCCGACCCGGCCATTCGCGCCGAAATCGAAGCCCAGGCCGCTGAGCACGGCTGGCCCTATATTCATGCCCAGTTGGCGGACGTGGACCCCGAGGCCGCCGCCGACATCCACCCCAACCACTCCCAGCGACTTTCCCGCGCCCTGGAAGTGTACCGGGCCAGCGGCAAAACCATGTCCGAGCTGCGTCGTATTCAACAGGCCGAAGCGGGGCCGGCCTTTGCCGAGCGGTTCGACCTAAGCCAAATCGCCATTGCCCCCCGTGATCGGCGCATCCTCCACCAGCGTATAGCCCTAAGGTTTGACCAAATGCTGGAACAGGGGCTGATTGACGAGGTCAAAAGGCTCCGAGCGCGCGGTGATCTTAACCCGACGCTACCCGCGATACGGGCAGTGGGCTATCGGCAAGTCTGGGCTTATCTGGACGGGCTGGACGGTAAAGGCCCCGCCATGAGTGTGGATGAGCTGAAGGAAAAAGGGATTATCGCGACTCGACAGCTGGCAAAACGGCAAGTGACCTGGCTCAGAGGCTGGCCCTCGCTTAGGTGGATTTACACGCAGCGCGAAGCAGGGGAAGACACGAACTTGCAAGAAATTGTAAAGAATACCTTGAATTATATAGGTGCTGAGACCATATAATAGCGGTGTGAGAATCCTAGTCAGTTTTTCATGTTCTTGTGGCCGCCCCCTTTTCCGGAACGCGGGAGAGACTTAGGCGAATAAATTTCTATCTCGATAAGGAGAATAACCATGTCAAAAGGGCATAGTTTACAAGACCCTTACCTGAACGTCCTGCGTAAAGAGCGTGTGCCCGTGTCCATTTATTTGGTCAACGGCATTAAGCTGCAGGGTCAGGTTGAATCGTTTGACCAGTTTGTGGTCTTGCTAAAGAACACCGTCAGCCAGATGGTGTACAAGCACGCTATTTCCACCGTCGTGCCGTCCCGCGCTGTTCGTGTGCCTCTGCTGAACCCAGCGGAAGGTGAAGGCGAGGAAACGCCGGCCGAGTAATTTTGCCGCTGAGGTAACTACTTGTTTTTTGATCGTCCCGATTCCGGTGAGCTAGCGGTGCTGGTTCACCTGGAACTCTCCCACGGCCAGGCGCCGGAAGACCCCCGAGAATTTGAAGAGCTAGTCCTGTCCGCAGGCGGCGACCCCATTGCACTTGTGGGTGGTCAGCGCGCGGCGCCCCACGCCAAGTACTTTGTCGGTACCGGTAAGCTTGAAGAGCTGCAGGCCGTGGTTAAGGAACATCAGGCGCAACTGGTCATCTTCAACCACACCCTCTCTCCGAGTCAGGAGCGCAACCTTGAGCGGGCGCTTGAATGCCGGGTGCTGGACCGCACAGGCCTGATTCTGGACATTTTCGCCCAGCGGGCCCGCACTTTCGAAGGCAAACTCCAGGTCGAGCTGGCCCAGCTTCGGCATATGTCCACCCGCCTGGTGCGGGGCTGGACCCACCTTGAGCGCCAAAAAGGCGGTATTGGCCTGCGCGGCCCGGGCGAAACCCAGCTGGAAACGGACCGCCGCCTGCTCAGAGGGCGGATCACCGCCATTGAGAAACGCCTGGCCAAGGTCCGAACCCAGCGCGATCAAGGGCGCAGGTCCCGCCAGCGGGCGGATATTCCCACGGTATCCCTGGTGGGGTACACCAACGCCGGTAAGTCCACCCTTTTCAACCGGATTACCGATGCCGACGTCTATGTGGAAAACCAGCTCTTCGCCACCCTGGACCCGACCATGCGCCGGCTGGAAGTGCCGGATGTGGGAGCCTTGATTCTTGCCGATACCGTGGGCTTTATCAGCCACCTGCCCCACAAACTGGTCCAGGCCTTTCGAGCGACATTGGAAGAGGCCAGCAACTCGAGCCTCTTGCTGCACGTTATTGATGCCGCCGCCGAAGAACGGATTCACAATATAGACCAGGTGGAAGAGGTGCTGGGAGAAATCGGCGCCGCCGAGCTGCCCGAGCTTCGGGTGTTCAACAAAATTGATCTTCTCGGCATGGAGCCACGTATCGACCGGGACGACCACGGCAAGCCCGTGGCCGTGTGGCTCTCCGCTCAGACCGGGGAGGGTGTCGACCTGTTGGTGGAAGCCATCTCGGACGCTCTTGGGCGGGAGATGGTCTCCGGGGTTCTGCGCCTGAAGCCCGAACAGGGGCGTTTGCGCGCCCGGCTGTACCAGCAGCAGGCCGTGGCGGAAGAGGCCCACTGCGATGACGGTGCCAGCGAGCTTCAGGTGCGCCTGCCCAAAAGCGATCTCATGAGAATTCTCAGTGCCGAAGACCTAACCTCTGAGCAGCTCGATTGGGTCGATAAAGACGGTTCGGGTCGAATTGCCTGTTAGAGCGGGCATGGCTTTTGATAGAATCCCGCGATTGGCGGCCGAAGGCGGCCGCGCCGATTTCTGATGCCGGGCACTCGGCCCGGATTTTCACTTATATTGACGGAGACAGAATATGGCCTGGAATGAACCGGGAGGCGGGGGCAAAGACCCCTGGGGCGGCGGCAATGGTGGCCCGCCCGACTTGGACGAGGCCTGGAAGAAGTTCCGGGATCGCCTGAACGGCCTCTTCGGCGGCTCCGGCGGCGGTGGTGACAATCAAGGCGGCGGGCTCGGTAGCGCCTTGCCCCTGATCGGCATTGTGCTGCTGGTCGCCGCGGCTATTTATTTTGTGTTGGGTTTTTACATGGTCGACGCCCGGGAGCGGGCCGTGGTCTTGCGCTTTGGTGCCTTCCAGGAGATCAAGGACCAGGGCCTGCACTGGAACGCCCCCCTGATCACCACGGTGTTTGTCGAAAACGTCACCCAGGAGCGCCAATACCCTACCCAAGGGCTGATGCTCACTCAGGATGAAAGCATCGTTGAGCTGCCCATTACGGTGCAGTACAACGTGAATGATGTGAAAGCCTATGTGCTCAATGTGAAAGCACCGGAAAACAGCCTTCGTCAGGCGGCCGACAGTGCATTGCGCCACGTGGTTGGTTCCAGTGAAATCGATCAGGTGCTCTCCGGCGGCCGCCAGGAGATTGCCAGAGAGGTTCAGGAGCGGCTGCAGAACTACCTGGACAGCTATGGGACCGGTATTGCCGTCAGAGAGGTCAATATTCAGGAGGCTCGGCCACCGGAAGAAGTTCGCGGCGCCTTTGATGACGTGATCAAAGCCAAAGAGGACGAAGAGCGCCTGAAAAATGAAGCTCAGGCCTATGCCAACTCGGTGATTCCCGAAGCTCGCGGCCAGGCTCAGCGGCGAATCGAAGAAGCCGAAGCTTACCGGTCGCGCGTCGTGGCCGAGGCCGAAGGTGAATCGAAGCGTTTCGAGCTGCTGATGGCGGAATTCGAAAAATCGCCCGAAGTGACCCGTCGCCGTCTGTATATCGATGCGGTAGAGCAGGTGCTCAGCAAAGCCAGTAAAGTCATGGTCGATGTCGAAGGCGGCAACAACATGATGTACTTGCCGCTGGACAGACTGCAGCGCAACACGTCGGGAGACAACACCGGCGGCCAAACGGGGAATGCCGGCAGCGGCATGACCCCCGAAATGCTCAGAGAAGTGACCGAGCAGGTGGGGCGTGAACTGAATCGCCGCTCCGTCACTACCAGTCGCAACACCGGCCGGGGGGATCTTCGCTAATGTCCAATAAAGGTTTACTCGCCCTTATTCTGTTGGGTGTGGTCGTCCTGGTGGGCGCCAACACGTTTTACATCGTGAATGAATACGAGCGCGCTGTGGTGCTGCGTTTCGGGGCCCTCGTTAACCCGGATGTCGAGCCGGGCGTGCACATCAAGATTCCGTTTGCCGACAAGGTGCGGGTATTTGACGGACGCATTCTGACCTCCGATGCCAGCCCGGAAAGCTACTACACCGTTGAGAATAAGCGGCTGATTGTAGATTCATATGCCAAGTGGCGCATCAAGGATGTGGAAATGTACTACAAGGCCACCGGTGGCCAGGAAGTGGTGGCCGATAACCGCCTCGCCTCCCGTATTGCGGACGGTCTTCGCAACGAAGTGGGGCGTCGTACGCTGCATGAGGTGGTCTCCGGCGAGCGGGATAAGCTGATGGAGGATCTGACCCGTGACATGACCAAGACAGCCATGGAAGTGCTGGGTGTTGAGGTGATCGACATTCGGGTCAAGCGAATCGATCTGCCGGAGGACGTCAGTGAGTCTGTCTTTGACCGTATGGCTGCGGACCGGGAGAAAGAAGCGCGGGAGTACCGGGCGACCGGGCGCGAGCAGGCCGAAGTGATCCGGGCAGACGCCGATCGTCAGAGAACGGTTCTTTTGGCCAACGCCTATCGGGACGCGGAGCTGTTGCGCGGTGACGGTGATGCCCGGGCGGCCGCCATTTTCGCTGACGCCTTCAACCAGAACCCGGAGTTTTTCGCCTTCGTCCGTAGTCTGGAAGCCTACAAGAAGTCGTTCAACTCCGGCAGCGATCTGATGGTAGTGGACCCCAGCAGCGACTTCTTCGAGTACCTCAAGAACGCCGAGGGTCAAAAATAGCACAGTGGCGGGCACCATTTGCCCGCAAAAAGTGCTAAAATCCCGCCGCCGGGCGCGTTGTGCGCCCGGTTTTTTGTGTCCGGTTCGGTCAACGAGGGGCCGCCATGTGGGACGATCTCGCGCGCGCCTTCTGCCTGATGCTGGTCATCGAAGGCATTATTCCGTTTTTATACCCTCAGCGCTGGCGCCAACTGGTGGCGAGTCTGGCGCTGGTGGACGACCGCCGGCTTCGAATAATGGGGCTGGTGAGTATGCTGATTGGCGCGGGCCTGTTGCTCGCTCTGCGCTGACCGGCCCGATGCGCTGAATCCAACAACTGTTCGAGTCTGTTATGACCTATGCTGACCGCTGGCTCCTGCCCGACGGTGTTGAAGAAATTCTGCCCGCCGAGGCGGAAGCCATAGAACAACTGCGTCGTCGCCTCGTGGATCTATACCAGACCTGGGGCTACGACCTGGTCATCCCGCCGTTGCTGGAGTTTACCGATTCGCTGCTCATCGGCCTGGGCCGGGACGTGGATCTGCTGACCTTTAAGGTCACCGACCAGCTCACCGGCCGTACCCTGGGCATCCGAGCCGATATTACGCCCCAAACCGCGCGAATGGACGCCCACAGCCTAAACCGGCAAGGGGCCAACCGCCTCTGCTATGCCGGCCACGTGGTGCACGCCCGCCCCAAAAACCCCCTCGCCACCCGCACCCCGATCCAGGCGGGCGTGGAGTTCTTCGGTGAGCCGGGCAACCGGGCGGATGTGGAAGTGGTGTCGCTGTTGCTCGAATCGCTCAAATTGGCCGGGTTGTCCCAACAGCACATTGACTTGGGCCATGTGGGCATCTATCGAGCCCTGGCCGAAGCGGCGGAACTGAGCCAGGAGCAGGAAGACAGTTTCTTCGACTTGCTCCAGCGCAAGGCGGTGACGGAAATCCGTGCCTGGGTTGAGGTGAACCTGAAAGGCTCTCCCTTGGCACCCGTTTTCCTCGAGCTGCCCTCCTTGGCCGGGGATCGGTCGGTGCTTACCCGGGCCCGGGAGTGTTTCGCTCAGTGTCCGGCCGCTGCGCGCGAGGCGATTGATCAACTGGAACAGGTCGCTGAGGTCATTGAGACCCGATACCCGCACGCCGAACTCTACTTTGATTTGGGCGAGCTGCGCGGCTACCACTACCTCACTGGTCTGGTATTTGCCGCCTTTGCGCCGGGTTACGGGAACCCCATCGCCAGTGGTGGCCGTTACGATCACATTGGCGAAGTATTCGGCCGCTCCCGTCCGGCGACCGGCTTTGCCGTGGACATTACCGCGCTGAACAAGCTTGGCCTGATCAAGGCCGTGCCGCCCACCGCCATCTGGGCGGTTGAAACGGACGCGGCGGCTCAGTGGGACGCCATCCAGGCCCTGCGAGCCCAGGGCGAGCGAGTGGTCTGCGGGGCGCAATCCGAACCGCCCCCGGGCTGTGATCGTCAGTTGGTTCTGAAAGGCGGACGTTATCAGGTTATTTCCCTGGCCTGATGGCCGGGGAGCACATTTCATCAAGCTACAAAACGAGTTGCACAACATGGGTAAGAACGTCGTAATCTTGGGCACCCAGTGGGGTGACGAAGGCAAGGGTAAAATCGTCGACCTGCTGACCGATCAGGTGTCGCTGGTGGCCCGTTTCCAGGGCGGGCACAATGCCGGCCATACCCTGGTGATCGACGGTAAAAAAACGGTCTTGCATCTGATTCCCTCCGGCGTATTGCGCGCTGGGGTCACCTGCTTGATCGGGAACGGTGTTGTGCTCTCTCCCGAGGCGCTGTTCAAGGAGATCGCCGAACTGGAAGCCAAGGATGTGCCCGTGCGCGAGCGCTTGCGCCTGTCTCCAGCCTGCCCGTTGATTCTCCCCTACCATATTGCCCTGGACCAAGCCCGGGAAACCGCCCGCGGCAATGCCAAGATCGGCACCACCGGCCGGGGCATCGGCCCGGCCTACGAAGACAAGGTGGCCCGTCGAGGCCTGCGTCTGGGCGACCTGCTGCACATGGATCGCTTCGCCATCAAACTTAAGGAGGTGATGGAGTATCACAACTTTATGCTGGCGCAGTACTACGGCGTCGATGCGGTTGATTACCAGCAGGTACTCGACACCTGTAAAGCCTGGGCGGAAGAACTGCGCCCGATGATTGCCGATGTGACCGAACTGCTTCACGATGCGCGCGAGCGCGGTGAAGGCATCCTGTTTGAAGGGGCCCAGGGCTCCTTGCTGGACATCGACCACGGCACTTACCCGTTTGTGACCTCCTCCAATACTACCGCTGGCGGCACCGCCACCGGTTCGGGTTTTGGCCCCATGTATCTCGATTACGTGCTGGGTATTACCAAGGCCTACACCACCCGCGTGGGCTCCGGCCCCTTCCCGACGGAGCTGGACTGTGACGTGGGTCAGCACTTGGGCGTAAAGGGCCATGAGTTTGGCGCGACCACCGGCCGCAAGCGCCGCTGCGGCTGGCTCGATGCGGTGGCGTTGCATCATGTGAACCGAATTAACAGTGTCACCGGTTTGTGTCTGACGAAGTTGGATGTGCTGGATGGGCTGGATGAGGTTCAGATCTGTGTGGACTATCAGGATGAGCACGGCAATTCGATCGGTATGCCGTTTGATGCGGAAGGCTGGGAGGCGGTCAGGCCGGTGTATGAGACCTTGCCGGGTTGGAAGGAGTCCACTGTCGGCGCCAAGTCCCTGGACGAGCTGCCGGAGAATGCCCGCGCTTACATCCGCCGTCTGGAAGAGTTGCTGAAAACCCCGGTCGACATCATCTCCACCGGTCCCGACCGCGTCGAAACCATCGTCCTGCGGCATCCGTTCTCGGCTTAATTGAAATTGAAGGGTGGCAGGCTTGGACCCTTCAGAGCGGGTTCTCCATGGAGCCCGGGCCCGCCATCGGGTACCCTGTTCTCAAAACACATGAATCCATCCCTGGAGCTCCCTCACTTCTTCCCTGAAGTGAGGGCTTGAGAACAGGGTCCCCGATACCGTGCCCTCCGAGGTGTCTTCACGTTTTGTGGCACCGAACTGCCTCTATGGATGGCGGATGCGGCCGTTGGCCTTATTCGCCCTACGAGAGCTTGGTGTACAAATTTACCACTGAGGGGCCGATGCCGGGTGTTCCCTTCTGAAACCCTCACTTCAGGGACGAAGTGAGGGAGCTACAGGGACGTATTCATCGCGTTTTCAGAAGGGAACACCCGGTAGCGGCACCGGGCTTTCTGGAGGGTAGGTAGTGATTGGAGAGGATTAGATAAGCTTACTTGTTCTGCTCCTTCATAATCGCCCGCTTCTGGCGATTCCAATCGCGCGCCTTCTCCGTCTCACGCTTATCGTGCTGCTGCTTACCCTTACCCAGAGCCACCTTGCACTTAACCAAATGCTTCTTCCAATACAGCGCCGTCGCCACCACCGTATAACCCTTCTGCTCCGCCGCCTGCTGGTACTTCGCAATCTCCTTACTCTTCATCAACAGCTTGCGCGTGCGCGTCGGATCCGTGACATAATGCGTCGACACCGTCGGCAGCGGGGTAATATGAGCCCCCAGCAGCCAAGCCTCGCCATTTTTGAACAACACATACGAATCCGTCAGCTGCACCTTGCCTTGGCGCAGACTCTTCACCTCCCACCCTTGAAGTGACAGCCCAGCTTCCAACTGGTCCTGCAAAGCGAAATCAAACTTCGCCTTCTTATTCAAAGCAATCGTATTGCTATTGGATTTGTTGCCCTTCTTCTTGCTCATGAAAATGATCAACCTTACTCGGCGCGTGAGTGTGCGACGGGCATTATAAAGGCTCAGTGGGCTCCCTGTCTGCCCGGGTAAGGGTAGGAACCCTGCACAATCAGCACAATTGCCGTTACAATGCCGCTTTTGTGCCTGCTATTTGTGCCCTCCGAGACACTCTTGCTCGGGGCGCGCCACAGCTGGAAGCGCGGAGCTATACCGTGGATCGAATAAAACAACACGCCATTTGGGGCCACAAAGGGACCTTCGTGCTTGCCGCCACCGGCTCGGCGGTAGGGCTCGGCAACATCTGGAAGTTTCCCTATATCACCGGCGAAAACGGTGGGGGCGCTTTTGTACTCATGTACCTGGTGTTTATCGCCCTGATCGGCGTACCGGTGATGATCGCGGAGGTCTTGCTCGGGCGCCATGGGCGGGCCAACCCCGTGGGCGCGGTGGCGAAAATGGCGCGTCAAAGCCACGTCTCCCCACTCTGGGGCGCCATCGGGTGGAGCGGAGTTCTCGCTGCTTTCCTGATTTTATCGTTCTACAGCGTCGTGGCCGGTTGGGCGCTCGACTACATGAGCACCGCCATCCAGGGCGGCTTCTCCGGGTGGAGCGGAGAGGCGGCCAGCACCGCGTTTGATGAGCTGCTGGCCAACCCGCTGCGGCTGATGCTCTGGCAGACGCTCTTTATCGGTATGACGGTAATGGTGGTGGTCTTTGGCGTGACCAAAGGCCTGGAAACCGCCGTTCGGGTCTTGATGCCGCTGTTGTTTGTGCTGTTGCTGCTGTTGTTGGGGTATGCCGCCGTGGCGGGAGAGTTTGTGCAAGGTTTGCGGTTTATGTTCAGCTTCAATCCGGCGGACCTGTCCTGGAAGGCGGCCTCGGTGGCCCTCGGGCACGCCTTTTTTACCCTGAGCCTGGCCATGGGGGCGATTATGGCGTATGGCTCTTACATGCCGGGGAAGACCTCCATAGGGAAGATGGTGCTGACCGTCGCGGCCCTGGACACACTCGTGGCGTTGGTGGCGGGCCTGGCCATGTTCCCCATCGTGTTTGCCACCGCCGGTATATCGCCGGGCGAGGGACCTGGATTGATGTTTGTCAGCCTTCCGGTGGCGTTTGGCAACATGCCCGCCGGGGTTCTGTTTGGAGCGGCCTTTTTCATTTTGGTCACTCTGGCGGCTTGGAGTTCGACCATTTCCTTGCTGGAGCCCTGTGTCGCCTACGTGACCGAGCGTTTCGGGGTAGGGCGGGTGAAGGCCAACATGGTCATCGCCGGATCGGCCTGGTTGCTGGGCATCGGCTCGGTGCTGTCGTTCAACCGTTGGGCGGAGTTCAGTGGCTTGTTCGGCATGAACATTTTTGATTTTCTCGATTTCTTCACGCAGCGGGTGATGCTGCCGCTTGGCGGACTACTTATGGCCCTTTTTGTGGGCTGGGTGGCCAAGCGCGAGCTGCTGCGTCATGAGCTGCGCCAAGAGAGCGACAGCCAGTTCAGACTGTGGCTGGCGCTGCTAAGGTACCTTTGTCCGCCGGCGCTGCTGGTGATCCTCCTGGCCGGTATTCTGGCTTAAACATAACGGGAGAGTGTTTTTGACTCATCGTGTAAAGCGAAGCGCCCTGGTTAATCATAGTGCGCAACAAATGTTTGATCTGGTGAACGATATTGAGGCCTACCCTCAATATATGAGTGACTGTGTGAGCGCCGAGGTCTTGCGCCGGGGCGAGGGATGGCTGGAGGCCAAGCTCGAACTGCAAAAGGCCGGCATTCGCCAGAGCTTTGTTACCCGCAACGAGCTGCGCCCGCCCAGAGAAATGACCTTGAGCCTGGTGGACGGTCCCTTTTCCCACCTGGAGGGCAAATGGAGTTTTGACACTGTTGCCGACGGCTGTAGAGTAACGCTCGAGCTGGAATTCGCCATGCGCAACCGCTTGCTCAGCATGGCGGCGGGAAAGTTTTTCGAGGCGGCGGCGAGCCAACAAGTGGATGCGCTGTGCAGCCGCGCTCGTCAGGTTTACGGTACGTGAGGGTGACAAATGTCAGATGGTGATTTGATTACGGTGGAAGTGGCCTTCGCCTTGCCGGACAAGCAACGGATTATCGAAGTACTCGTAGAGCCGGGAACGACGGCCTTCCAGGCGGCTGAGCGCTCTGGAATCGTGAAGGTATTTCCGGAAATCGACCTGGAATCGTCCAAAATGGGAATCTTTGGGCAAACGCTCGGTACCAAGGGCCTGAAGCCGCCGAAGGAGCATGAGTTGCAGCCTGGAGACCGGGTGGAGATTTACCGCCCCTTGATTGCCGACCCGAAAGAGGCCCGGCGCAAGCGGGCGCAGAAGAAAAAGGAAGGTGAGGCCTAAAAACGGCCCCTTCGGGGGCCATTTTTCTACCGACCGCTAGCGGTCTGTGTTGCTGGGAAGCGGGGTCTCTTCATTGCCCGTGGCCGGCGCATTACTCGGTATGGGCAGCGGGTCGCCCTCAATGTTGGTGGGAACCGGGGGCGCGTCCTGTTCTTCCTCCTCCTTCTTGGGCAAGCTGTCCTCGTAGCGAGTGAGGAGGTCGTTTTCGAAATAGACCGTCAAATGGCGCTCACGCAGGGTTTTGTCGCCGCGACGCAGGGTGTAGTGGTAGTCCCAGCGGTCCTGGTTGAACTCGTCTTCCAGCAGCGGGGTGCCGAGCACGAAGCGAACCTGGCGCTTGGTCATGCCGGTTTCGAGCTGCTCGAGCATCTCCGAGGTGATGATATGCCCCTGTTGTACATAGATTTTATGGACACCGGGGAACTGGAAATAGGAGCAACCCATCAGGCTGGCAAATAAAACGGCGACCAGTGAGAGTTTGCTGGCTATTTTCATACTAGGGCTTCCACTTGGCAAAATGAACGGGGATAATACCCGATTGACATGAACACTGAGAAGGGTTTGGGGGTTAAATGGCCGAAGAGAACCAAGAACTGCGCAAAGTGGGGCTGAAAGTCACGCTGCCCCGCGTAAAGATTTTGCAGATGCTGGAGTCGTCCGAAAACCACCATATGAGCGCCGAAGACGTGTACAAGGCGCTGATGGAAGCGGGTGATGATGTCGGCTTGGCAACGGTATATCGGGTTTTGACGCAATTTGAAAGTGCCGGGTTGGTTGAGCGCCATAATTTTGATGGCGGTCACTCGGTGTTTGAGATTGCCCGTGGGGAGCACCACGATCACATGGTGTGTATTGACTCAGGCGAAGTGGTCGAGTTCCACAACGAGGAAATCGAGCGCCTGCAGAAGCAAATTGCCGAAGAACACGGCTATGAGCTAATGGATCACAACCTCGTACTGTACGTAAAGCCCAAAAAGAACCTTTAAGCTGCCGGTGGGGTGAGGGGCGCCACGGCGCCTCCTCCACACCCTGGCTCGCCATCAGCCCTCGCCTGCCGCCACCATTTCCCGGGCATGAGCCAGCGACTGCTCCGTGACCTTCATGCCGCCCAACATCCGGGCGATTTCCTCGATCTTCTCTTCTCCCTCCAGGGCCACCAAGGTGGACTGAGCGGACTTCTTGTTGGCGGTTTTGGAAACTTGCAGGTGCTGGTGCCCCTTGCTGGCCACTTGTGCCAAGTGGGTGACACAGAGCACCTGGCCCCCTTGGCCCAGTTGGCGGAGTAGGCGGCCGACCACATCGCCGGTGGCGCCACCGATCCCCACATCCACCTCGTCGAATACCAGCGTCGGGGTGGCGGAGGTGCGAGCGGTTACCACCTGAATGGCCAGGCTGACCCGGGAGAGCTCGCCGCCGGAGGCCACTTTGTTCAGCGAGCGCGCCGGCTGGCCCGGGTTGGTGCTGATAATGAACTCCACCTCTTCCAGGCCGTGAGGCCCCGGTTTGTGTTCCAGCGGTTTCAGGCTCACTTCCAGCCGGGCATTGGGCATGGCCAGGTTGCTCAATTGCTGGTTCACGGCCTTGGCCAACTTGTTGCTGGCGCTCTGACGCGCCTGGGACAGCGCCTTGGCGACCTTTCGATACGCCGCCTCGGCGGCCTCCGCTTCTTGTTCCAGCTGTTCCAGGTGCTCATCGCCGCCTTGAAGTTGCGCCAGTTCCCGGCTTAACTCCTCGAACAGGGTGGGCAACTGCTCCGGCCCGATTCGGTGCTTGCGGGCTACCTCGTAGATAGCGCTCAGGCGCTCCTCTACCTCCCGCAACCGCTCGGGGTCCAGGTTGAACTGGTCAATGTGGCGATCCACTTCCCGCTGGGCTTCGTCTACTTGAATTTGAGCGCTATTGAGCAGTTGTTCCGCCTCATTCAGGGCGTCGGTTTTTTCCGGCATGTCGCGCAGCAGGTGCAACGCTCGGTGAAGCATCACGCTCAGACCCTGGTCGTCATCGGCACACAAGGCGGCCAGCTCGTGGCTGGAGCGCAATATGCCCTCGGCGTTGGCGAGGCGGCGTTGTTCGGCTTCGAGCTCATCGAGCTCGCCTTCGGTCAGGTTTAATTGCTCAAGTTCGTCCACCTGGTAGCTGAGCAGCTGAAAGCGGGCGCTCATTTCCTCAGCGTTGTCGCGCAACGTCTCGAAAGCGTTGCGCCGCTCCTGCCAGTGGCGAAAGGCTTGGCGCACCTGCGTTGCCAGCTCGCTCTGGCCGGCGTACTCGTCCAGCAACTGGCGGTGGGTGTCCTTGCGCAGCAGGGACTGGTGCTCGTGCTGGCTGTGAATATCGATCAGCATCTCGCCCAATTGCCGCAGTTGTTGGAGTGTCACGGGCCGCCCGTTGATAAAGGCCTTGGAGCGCCCCTCCGCGGTGATGACCCGGCGCAGCAGGCAGTCCCCGGGCATTTCTTCATCCAGAAGCTCGTGCTCATCCAGCCACCGGCTGGCGTTACCGATGTGGCGGACGTCGAAACTGGCATGAACATCGGCCCGCTTGGCGCCAGCTCGGACCCGCTGGCCATCCGCCCGGTCGCCCAGGGTCTGGGCCAGGGCGTCGAGCACGATGGATTTGCCGGCGCCGGTCTCCCCGGTGATGGCGGTCATGCCCGGCTTAATGTCCAGGTCGAGCTGATCGACCAGGGTGAAATTGCGAATACTGAGGTGCGTGAGCATAGAGACCCTCACAAAGCGAGAGAATGATCTGTGTTTTTATACAGTAAAAAAGCGGGCTCGGCTAGACCCGGTGCGGAAATTTCGCACGCCCGCTCCGGTGGCCCTTGAATCCCCACCCGGCAGCCCCATATAGGAGCCACATTCTTATTCTGCAGCCGGGGGGTGCGCTGATCAATTCCCGGCGGCCTCCGAGCGAGTCCGTCGGGATCTGGTCTCCGCCGCCCCAGCGCTGCCACAGCAAACGACAATGGAGATTAGCGTGGCTAACGAAGACAAGCGTGACACACAAGAGGAGCCGGTTGAGGAGACTGCCGAAGCGCAGGGCGCCGAGGCGCCCGAAGGCGGCGAGCAAACCGGCGGAGAAGAGACGGTTGACGACCTCAAGGCGAAGCTCGATTCCGTGAACGCCGCGATGGAAGCGGCCAAGGAGCAGGTTTTGCGCTCCCAGGCCGAGGCCCAGAACGCCCGGATCCGGGCGGAAAAAGACGTAGAAAAGGCCCATAAGTTCGGTCAGGAAAAGCTGCTGCAGGATCTGCTGCCGGTCGTGGACAACCTGGAGCGGGCCCTGGCGTCAATGGATCGGGACAATGAGGACTTTAAGGCCGTGATTGAGGGAATCGAGCTGACCCATAAGTCATTTATCGATGCCCTGGCCAAGTACAACGTCGAATCGGTCGACCCCACCGGTGAGCCCTTTGACCCGGAGCTTCACCAGGCCATGACCATGGTGCCCAACCCCGATGTGGAGCCCAACACCGTGGTCGAGGTGTTCCAGAAAGGGTACACCCTTAACGGCCGCTTGGTGCGCCCGGCCATGGTGGTGGTCTCCAAAGGAGCGGAGTAAGCCGCAAAGGTGCGCCGCGCCCCTTGAAAACGCCGCGGACGGACCAATAAACACAGTAACTCAGATTGCACATTGCAAAGCCGGCACCGAGAGCGGAATGGGGCCGGGAAAACACACTACAGGCGGTGGCCCTTCGAGCCCCGCTGACGGAAAGAATACTTAGGAGATATTTCATGAGTAAGATTATCGGTATTGACCTGGGGACCACCAACTCCTGTGTATCCATCATGGAGGGCGGCAAGTCCAAGGTAATTGAAAACGCCGAGGGCGATCGTACCACCCCGTCGATTGTGGCCTTTACCAACGACGGTGAAATCCTGGTCGGCCAGAGCGCCAAGCGTCAGGCGGTGACCAACCCGCATAACACCCTGTACGCGGTGAAGCGTCTGATCGGTCGGAAGTTCAAAGACGATGTCGTGCAGAAAGACATCAAGATGGTGCCCTACAAAATCGTCGAGGCGGACAATGGTGACGCTTGGGTCGAAGTGAAGGGCGACAAGAAGGCACCGCCGCAGGTTTCCGCCGAAGTGCTGAAAAAGATGAAGAAAACCGCCGAAGACTACCTCGGCGAAGAAGTGAAGGAAGCGGTCATTACCGTTCCGGCTTACTTTAACGACTCCCAGCGCCAAGCCACCAAAGATGCGGGCAAGATTGCCGGTCTTGAGGTGAAGCGCATTATCAACGAGCCCACCGCCGCCGCGCTGGCCTACGGTATGGACCAGAAGAAAGGCGACCGTACCATTGCCGTTTACGACCTCGGTGGCGGTACTTTCGATATTTCTATCATCGAAATTGCCGATGTGGACGGCGAACACCAGTTCGAAGTGCTCTCCACCAACGGTGACACCTTCCTCGGTGGTGAGGACTTTGACCTGCGCTTGATCGACTACCTGGCGGATGAGTTCAAGAAAGAGCAGGGCATTGACCTGCACAAGGATCCCCTGGCCCTGCAGCGCCTGAAAGAGGCCGCGGAGAAAGCCAAGATCGAGCTCTCCTCCAGCCAGCAGACCGAAGTGAATCTGCCGTACATTACCGCCGACAACACCGGTCCCAAGCACTTGGTCGTCAAGCTGACCCGGGCCAAGCTCGAGTCCCTGGTGGAAGAACTGGTCAACCGTTCTTTGGAGCCGGTCAAGACCGCCATCGCCGATGCCGACGTATCGGTTAACGACATCAGCGATGTGATCCTGGTCGGTGGTCAAACCCGCATGCCCATGGTGCAGAAAGCGGTGGCCGACTTCTTCGGTAAGGATCCGCGCAAAGACGTGAACCCGGACGAAGCCGTCGCCGTGGGCGCCGCCATTCAAGGCGCGGTTCTGGCCGGCGATGTGAAAGACGTACTGTTGCTGGACGTAACGCCGCTGACCCTGGGTATCGAAACCATGGGCGGCGTCGCCACGCCGCTCATTGATAAGAACACCACCGTGCCGACCAAAAAGTCACAGGTGTTCTCCACTGCGGAAGACAACCAAAGCGCCGTGACCATTCACGTGGTCCAGGGTGAACGCAAGCAAGCCTCTCAGAACAAGTCCCTGGGTCGGTTTGACTTGGCCGACATTCCGCCCGCGCCCCGTGGCATGCCGCAGATCGAAGTGACCTTCGACATCGATGCCAACGGTATTCTGAACGTGAGCGCGAAAGACAAGGGCACCGGCAAAGAGCAGTCCATTGTGATTAAGGCCTCTTCCGGTCTGTCTGATGACGAGATCGAGCAAATGGTGAAGGATGCGGAGGCCAACTCCGAAGCGGACAAGAAGTTTGCCGAAACCGTGAATGCTCGCAACTCGCTTGAAGGGCTGATCCACGCTACCCAGAAAACCTTGAAGGACGCCGGAGACAAGGCGACCGAAGAGGAGAAAACAGCGATCGAAGAAGCCATCAAGGAAGCCGAAGAAGTGGTTAAGGGCGATGATAAGGACGCGATGGAAGCGGCCACCAACAAACTGACCGAAGCCTCCAGCTCACTGGCCCAGAAGCTCTATGCCGAGCAGCAGGGTCAGGAAGGGGCCGAAGGCGGCGCCGACGCCCAGCAAGGCGAAGCGAAGGGTGAAGACGGCGCGGTGGATGCCGAGTTTGAAGAAGTGAAGGACGACGAGAAAAAATAAGCCCCGCGCCGGTCAGAACCGGCCCTGAAAGTGAAACGGTATCAACAAATGCGGGCTTGCCCGCATTTGTTGTATCAGTGGTAATTAACAAAAAAGCGACTGAAGCATGGCAAAACGTGACTACTACGAAGTGCTGGGCGTGTCCAAGGATGCCTCCGCCGCCGAGCTGAAAAAGGCCTATCGCCGAGTGGCGATGAAGCACCACCCGGACCGCAATCCGGGAGATAAAGCCTCGGAAGACAAATTCAAAGAGGCGAGCGAAGCCTACGAAGTGTTGTCCGATGCGCAGAAGCGCGCGGCTTACGACCAGTTCGGGCACGCCGGTGTGGACCAAAGCGGTGGCATGGGCGGTGGCGCCGCGGGCGCCGGTGGCTTTGGCAGCTTCAGCGATATATTTGGCGACGTCTTCGGCGATATTTTCGGCGGAGGCGGCGGCCGCCGCGGTGGCCCCAGTCGTGGCGCGGACCTTCGCTACAACCTGGAACTGAGCCTGGAAGATGCCGTTAGGGGCACCAATGTTCAGATCAAGGTGCCCACCCTGGTGGGCTGTGAGACTTGTGATGGCAGTGGTGCCAAGAAGGGCACCTCTCCGAAAACCTGCACCACCTGTGGCGGTATGGGTCAGGTCCGGATGCAGCAGGGTTTTTTCTCGGTGCAGCAGGCCTGCCCGACTTGTCGCGGCAAGGGCACCATTATCACCGACCCCTGTGGCAGCTGCCACGGTCAGGGGCGGGTCGAACAAACCAAAAAGCTGTCGGTTAAGGTACCCGCCGGTGTGGATACCGGAGATCGCATCCGGTTGTCCGGGGAAGGCGAAGCCGGTGCCGAAGGCGGACCAGCCGGCGACCTGTATGTCGAGGTTCACGTTAAGCGCCATGAGATCTTCGAGCGCGATGGAGCCGACCTGTACTGTGAAGTGCCGGTGGACTTTGTCGATGCCGCCCTGGGGGGTGAGCTGGAAGTGCCCACTCTCGATGGCCGGGTTAAATTGAAAGTCCCCGCCGAGACTCAAACGGGTAAACTCTTTCGCCTGCGCAGCAAGGGCGTGACGCCGGTTCGCGGTGGCCCACGCGGTGACTTGATGTGCCGGGTAGTGGTGGAAACCCCCGTGGACCTGACCCACAAGCAGAAAGAGTTGCTGCGTGAATTTCAATCCACCATGAAAGGTGGAAAGAACTCCCCTCGCCAGAGCAGCTGGTTTGACGGCATGAAAAATTTCTTTGGCGATATGAAAATCTAGTGGGTGCTCGCTGAACAGCCGGGCCCGAGCCTCGCCGTCAATTCTGACAGCGGGGCTTTTTTATATAAAAACACCTTTCCTCTTGAAATTTTCGGTCTATAGTGGTCGAATCGACTTCAACACATTCATCATATATATTGGCCGCACCCACGGTAGAGATATAACCAAGCTAATGCCATAATCGGTTGACTTGATTGGCCCTCATGTCGTCTATGCTTGAGGGCAACACTCGTAAACGGCACTAAAGTGGGGTGCCGAGCCCGGCTGCTCGGTCTAGATGCTCTCGGCACCTGTTTAATAAACCCAGCAAACAGATGGGGGAGACAATAATGAAGACGATGAAAGGACCCGCGCTATTTTTAGCCCAGTTCGCCGGTGATGAAGCACCCTTCAACAGCCTTGAGAACGTATCCAAGTGGGCCGGTGGCTTGGGCTTCAGAGGCATCCAGATTCCCTCTTGGGACAAGCGCCTGTTCGATCTGGAAAAAGCGGCGGAAAGCCTCGATTACTGCCAAGAAGTGAAAGACACGCTCGCACGCTACGGGCTGGAGCTTACCGACCTGTCGACCCACCTGCAGGGCCAGTTGGTGGCGGTGCATCCGGTCTACGACGAGATGTTCGACGGTTTTGCCCCACCGGAACTGCACGGCAAGCCCGACGAGCGGCAGAAGTGGGCGGTGAATCAATTGATGCTGGCGGCCAAGGCCAGTAAAAACCTGGGTCTGACCACCCATGGGACCTTCTCTGGCGCGCTCTTGTGGCCCTTTATGTACCCCTGGCCCCAGCGCCCTGCGGGCCTGGTGGACACAGGCTTCAAAGAGCTGGCCAAACGCTGGTTGCCGATCCTGGATGCGTTCGATGAGGCGGGTGTGGACCTGTGCTACGAAATCCATCCCGGTGAGGACCTGCATGATGGGGCCACTTTCGAGCGTTTCTTGAAGGAAGTGGACAATCACCCCCGGGCCAATATCCTGTACGACCCCAGCCACCTGGTCCTGCAAAACCTCGATTATATCGGCTTTCTCGAGCGCTATATCGATCGCATCAAAATGTTCCACGTCAAAGACGCCGAGTTTAATCCCAGCGCCAGACAAGGTGTTTACGGCGGTTACGAGGGCTGGGTCGAGCGCGCCGGTCGCTTCCGCTCACTGGGCGATGGACAGACCGACTTCAAGCGCATTTTCTCTATTCTGACCGCCAACGGTTTCGACGGCTGGGCCGTGATCGAGTGGGAGTGTGCCCTGAAACACCCCGAAGCCGGCGCTGAAGAAGGCGTGAAGTTCGTCAATGACCATATTATCCGCGTCACCGAGAAGGCCTTTGACGATTTCGCCGGTGCAGATGCCGATGAAGAGAGTAACCGCCGTATTCTGGGCTTGGGAGGTAAATGATGGCTGATGCACGAGTTCGCCTGGGTATGGTCGGCGGCGGCCAGGGCGCCTTTATCGGGGGCGTTCATCGCATCGCCTCACGTATTGACGACCGCTACGAACTGGTGGCGGGCGCGCTGAGCTCCAAAGCGGACGTGGCCAAGGCTTCGGCCGACGAGCTGCACATCGCCCCGGACCGCTCCTATGCTTCCTACGAGGAAATGTTTGAGGCCGAAGCCAAGCGTGAGGACGGCATTGAGGCGGTCGCCATCGTGACCCCCAACCATATGCACTTCCCGGTGGCCAAGGCCGCTCTGGAAGCCGGCATTAATGTCATTTGCGACAAGCCGGTTACCCGCACCCTGGAAGAAGCGGTGGAACTGGAACAGATTGTTGCCAAGAGCGATGCCTTCTTTGCGCTGACGCACAACTACAGCGCCTACCCACTGGTGCGCTACGCCCGGGAGCTGGTCGAGCGGGGCGATTTGGGTCATATTCGCCTTATCCAGATCGAGTATCCCCAGGAGTGGCTCACCCAGGCGCCGGAAGCCGATAACAAGCAGGCCGCTTGGCGTACCGACCCGAAGCGCTCGGGCAAGGCCGGCTGCCTTGGGGATATCGGTACCCACGCCTTCCAGCTGGCCACTTTTATCTCCCAACTGGAGTTGGATTCGGTCAGCGCCGACCTCACCGCTTTTGTTCCCGGACGCGAGGTGGACGATAACGTCCACGCCATGCTGCGGTTCAAGGGCGGTGCCAAGGGCATGCTCTGGACCAGCCAAGTCGCTCCCGGGTGTGAAAACGGTCTGAAAATTCGCATCTATGGGGATAAGGCCGGGCTCACCTGGGCCCAGGAAACGCCGAACGAAATGTGGCTGACCCCGCTGGCCGGTCACCATCAACGCATCACCCGGCGCGATGACAACCTCGACAGCGAGGTGGCCGTGCGCGGTATGCGTATTCCGTTCGGCCATCCCGAGGGCTACCTGGAAGCCTTTGCGACGCTGTACACCGATGTGGCGGATGTGTTGGTAGCCAAACGCAAGGGCGAACAACACCCAATGGCCGCCTGGGTTCCCGGCATCGAAACCGGGGTGCTCGGCATGCGCTTTATTCAAGCCGTGCTGGACTCCTCCGAGGCCGACGGCCGCTGGACCCCGCTGACATCCTAAGTACCGTTAAAAACAAGGGGCGGCTCTGAGCCACCCCATTGAGTCTTGCCTTGCGGGCCGCGCTCGCGGGGTAGTGATAACAATAATGAGGACGAGTTTATGAGTACAGCCACCGCCGATGCCAACGGCATCAATCGTAAGCGGCTATTCGCCGGAGCCTGCGTTGCCCTGTTTCCCACCGCCTTCTCCTTTGCCCTGGTGGGCGGCATTCTCGGGCAGCTCAAAACCGAATTTATTCTGACCAACGCTGATATCGGCATGATCGGCGGCGCGGTGCTTTGGGGCATGGCGTTGTCACTGATTTTTGTTGCGCCGTTTTTGGAAAAAATTGGGCTTCGTGTCGCGGCCACGGGCGCTTTCTTTAGCCACTTGATCGGCGTCAGCCTCGTGTTGTCGGCCTATTTTTTTGCGGGCGACCCGAGCGGCTACTGGGTCTTATTTCTGGGTGCCATTATCATGGGGATAGGTAACGGCCTGATTGAAGCCACCGGTAACCCGATGACGGCGGCTCTCTACCCTGAGCGCAAAACCATCAAGCTCAACCACTTTCACGCTTTCTTTCCCGGCGGCATGGTGGTGGGCGCACTGCTCGGCTTCTTTATGGCCCAGATCGGGGACCTCGGGGCGATTAACCTCGGGCACTGGACCCTGCATATTGCCGTAATGTATATCCCCATCTTCATTTACGGTGCCATGCTGCTCCCGCTGAAATTTCCCAAAACCGAAACCGCCGAGGCGGGCGTTCCGGTCAAGGATGTGCTGCTCTACACCATTACCCACCCCATCGTATTGTTGTTGATCGTGATTAAGATGATCACCCTCTCGCTGGAGTTGGGGCCCATGCGTTGGATTCCTGACGTACTGGAAAATGCCGGTATTCACGGCATGTTGGTGTTTGCTTGGTTGACCGGTTTGATGGCGGTGTTGCGCCTGTTTGCCGGCCCCTTTGTGGAGCGTCTTGCCCCGACGGGGATGCTCTTCCTCGCCGCGATATTGACCGGCACCGGCCTGCTGCTTTTCTCCATCTTTGAGTCCGGTATGTTTAAGCTGCTGTTTGCCGCCACAGTATTTGCCTTCGGTGTGGCTTTCTTCTTCCCCACCATGGTAGGGCTGATGAGCGAACGCTTTCCCAAGGCCGGTTCGGTGGGGATTGTCTTGATGATCGGCGCGGGCATGGCGGTTTCCGGTACCCTGCAGGGTCAAATGGGCGTGATTGCCGACCGCTATATGCCCGATGCCTTGCCCGAAGAGCAAACGGTGTCGGTACTGCGCCAGGTCGAGGAGAACTTTCCGGAGTACCTTGAGCGGGCCGAGCAGGCCGCGGGGGATACCGAAGCGCTCGCGGAGCTGGGTTATTTGCCCGCCGATGTACGCAACGTGATTGAGCACAATGAAACGGCGTTGGCGCATTACCGTGAGCAGGGCAGCCTGGATGGGCCGCTGACCGGCAATGCGCTGCGGGCGGTGCTGGATTCGAACGTTCCGCAAGCGGCTGAACTGAGAGAGGAGGCGGGGGCGGTTTTGCGCCCGGCGGACAACTACGGTGGCCGAATGGCCTTCCGCTGGGTGGCGCCAATCGCTCTGATTGTGGCTGCTTTCTTCGCCGGCATGTTTATCTATGACCGCAAGAAAGGTGGCTACCGCGCCGTTAAGCTCGGGTCCGAGGAGCCGGGGACCGGTAGTGTCTGATTGAGCTGGCGCGGTTGCTAAAGGGCCGGTTAAGGACGGGGTGAGAGGTTATCACGCCGTTCTTAACCGGCCTTTTTTACGATGGGAGTAGGTGTTTAGGGCAGCTTTGTGAGAAGTCTACGGCCCTCCACCTCTACAGTATTAATAAATGGAGTCGAGCCTGCTACTTATTCAGCGCTCCGCGCAAAAAGTGTTTCAGGTACTTCGCCAGCTCCGGCGTCATGGTGCCCAGGGCACGCTTCTGCTCCTCGGTCATATGCGCCGCCGGGTCCTCTTCACTGAACAGGTAGTGCTCAAAAAACACCTGCCAGGCTTTGCGCTTCTCCAACGGTAGGTGTCGGATGGTCAACAGGCCGTGCACCAACGCTTCAAACGGCGAGCCCGTATTGGGCACGCCGTACTCCCACCAGTAGTTGATCAGCACATTGAACGCGTCCAGCGATTCCACTTGGTGCCACCACAGCGAGGGAATATAGAGCGCATCGCCGGGCTCAAGCTCGGCTACCTGTGCCGTTTCCATGGCCTCGGCGAATTTCGGGAAGCGCTCCAGGTCGGGCTCATAAGGGTTGACCAAGCTGATGGGTTGCCCGGCCGGGGTAAAGTCAATGGGGCCCACGTATAGATTGCCTATCTGCTCGGGCGGGAAAAGCGTGAACCGCCGGTGGCCAGCCACCACGCAGGCGATGTTGTCCGACACATCGTAGTGGGGCGGAATGGTTGTGCGGTTGCCTATCCAGATATTGGGGGGAACCCGTTCATCCACCAAGTCCAGCGGATTGTCTTTCTCCAGTCCGGGGAGTGTTCGGGGAATGGAGGTGGCCCCGATATAAAAGCCGTGCGGTTGCGGTTCTGTTTCCATGGCGGCCAACCGGCCCATGGCCTGGGCAAAGTGGTCCTTGCGCCGGGCGAAGTTAAAACCCTGCAAGTCCTCACTATAGAAAAATCGCCCCTGTATCTCGGGCTTTCCCAGAAACAGCTCCACTGGTTGCCCCCGGCTAAAGCCCACCAGATAATCGCGCAGGTCGGAATGAGACTTCGCTCCCAGCGCGACGGCAGGCCAATCCGCCACGTATTGGCGCAGGATGGCGGGCTCATAAAGTGGAGCGATCTCGGTCTGGAAGCGCTCGAGCGTGACATCGTGCCACTCGCGCACCGGGCGGGGGTTAAGACTTGGGGCTGGCATAAATGCGCACCTTTGCTCTTTCAATCGAAGGCGCTTTATACCTTAGCAGGAAAGCCGGTGTCCAACCGCCCCTGTGCTCGGGTGGAAAGTTTGCAGGGAGTAGCCGGCAGGCCGCTCCCCGCGGGCACACGTTATTGGTTGTTACAAGTGATTTGACCGATACAGCTTTGGCCGTTTTCCCAGCCCCAGCCGTCGGTCTGGTTCTGGCACATGGGGTAGGCCGTGCCGTACCAGTCGCAGGTGCCACCGCTTGAGGCGTCCTCATCCCCGGTATTATCGGCGCCGTCGTTGCCCGAGGTGTCATTGGTAGTGCGTTCGGGTACCACGCAGCTCTGTTCGTTTTCCCAGCCCCAGCCGCCGCCGGTATCCGAGCTCGAGTCACAGCAATAGGGGTAGCCGTTGGCGGCGGTCCCGCAGCTAGTGCTGCCGGAGTTTTCCGAGCTGTTGGAACTGCTCGAACTCCCGGCGCTTTCCCCAAAGGTGCTGGCCGGGTGTGCTGTGTGGGCAATGCCGTTGGCGCCGTAAAAAAGCTGCTCGCCCCAACTGGTCAGGCTGCCGCCATCAAAGTTGTTGGCTATATCCAGAGAAGACAGCTCGGAGCTATTGCCGGACCAGGACCAGCCCAAATAACCGTAACCGTACTGCTCGGCCCTTGCCATGACCGCATCGGCGGCGACGTAGGAACCGTAGTGGTCCGCGGCGAATTCACCCACCACAAGGGCGAGCCCCTGGCTGCTAAAGGACGATAGGTAGCTGTTCACGGCGCTATCGCTGTCATACACCTCGTACATATGCACACTGAAAATGACATCGCCCTGAGGGTCGCTGTTCAGCACTTGGCGTGCATTGTTACGCATGATGCCTTCCCAGTCCTGCCCCCAGTTAGCGGCGTCCACCATCAGCGTATGCGTCAGCCCGGCGTTGCGTAGTCGGCTGATGGCCTGGGTGTGGGCGTCGACCCAGGTGCTGGCCGAGGGACCGTTGCCAAAGGGTTCATTGGCGATATTGATAATCACGTAATCCTCTTCCCCTTGAAGGACATTTTGGATGTCAAGCCAGTAATCCACAGCCCCCGATATCGTGCCGGCGTCGCCCGACTCGCCATAACCGGTGGTGTCATGCACCTCCAGAACTGTAATCAGCCCCTCGGCCTTGGCCCGGCTGATGATGCTGGCGACCTCAGACTCGGAGGTGCGAGTCCACTGAGCGCCATTGCTTAACACCACCCGAACACTGTTGGCGCCGAGTGCGGCGATGTCCTGTAGGGCCTGGTCGGTCCGGCCTGTGAACCAAGCGTGAGGCACGTTAACCCCGCGCATTTTGAAGGAATGGCCATTCCCATCGAACACTTGGGTGCCGGAGACGGAAATGTCGGCGTGAGCGTTGGGAAGGCCCCAAAGGCTTAGGCTCATGAGCGCGATGGAAGCCGTGTGGCGAAGGAATGATTTCATAGAAAATGTCCTCGTTATTGTGGCCCTACGGGGCTTTATGGGTGTGTTATTGGTTGTTTTGGTAACCGGTTACAACTAAAGGCTATGCTTCCGAAAGGAAGTCGGCACTGTAGACAACCGCTTTTCTCCGCGCGGGATTCGTTAACTATCTGATAAAAAAGGGATTTCCTAAAAGGAAAGCCACTCTTAAGTGCCCTTGAAGTGTCGGGCGACTAAGCACTGATAAATCCCTGACGGGTATTTCCCTATTTGCTGTAACCGATTACAAAAAGATTAACGATTTATCACCCGCCAGGCAACTGAAGAGTTAGCTTATTTGTGAATAGATGAAAGGATGCTTCATTAGGATTTCGAATGTGCTGGTGGTGCGGAAGTGACCCCCGAGTTGGGGGTCGGGCCCTAAAGTGCGCTTAGCCGATGCGAGATGGCCGCCTCGATTCCAGAAATATCCAGCCCCTGGCTGGCAAGCTGCCGTTTGGGGGTGTCGTGCTCGACGAACTCGTCGCGAAAACCCAGCGGTAACCAGGGCGTGGTAATGCCCTGTAGCGCCAAGTACTCGCTCACCGCCGAGCCGGCGCCGCCGGCAATGGCGTTTTCTTCCAGAGTAACCAGAAGGTCGTGATTGGCCGCCATTTTTTCGATTAACGCCGTATCCAATGGTTTGACGAAGCGCATGTCGCAAACACTGGCGTCGAGTGTTTCCGCCACCTCCAGGGCCGTGCGCAAGGAGGCCCCAAAGTTGAGGATGGCGACGGTTTTGCCTTGTCGGCATTCGCGGCCGCGGCCCAGGGGGAGGGCGGTCATCTCGCGCTCAATGCTCGCGCCGGGGCCGGTGCCTCTCGGGTAACGCACCGCCGCCGGGCCCTTGTGGTACCAGGCGGTGTACAGCAGTTGCCGGCACTCGTTCTCGTCGCTGGGGGCGGCGATCACCATATTCGGGATGCACCGCAAATACGTCAGGTCAAAGGCGCCGCCGTGGGTGGGCCCGTCCTCGCCCACCAGGCCGGCCCGGTCGATGGCGAAGGTCACATCCAAGTTTTGAATCGCGACATCGTGAATCAGTTGGTCGTAGGCCCGCTGCAAAAAGGTGGAGTAAATCGCCACCACCGGCTTTTGGCCCTCGCAGGCGAGGCCCGCCGCCAAGGTAACGGCGTGCTGCTCGGCAATGGCCACATCGTAAAAGCGCTCGGGGAAACACTGGGCGAACTCCACCATGCCTGAGCCCTCGCACATGGCGGGGGTAATACCGGCCACGCGATCATCCAGCGTCGCCATATCACACAGCCAGTCGCCGAACACCTTCTGGTATTTGGGGCCGCTGGGTTTTTTGGGGGTGGGCTTGGGTTCGAGTTTGTTCAGGGCGTGGTAGCCCACCGGGTCGTCCTCGGCCGGCCCAAAGCCTTTGCCCTTGCGGGTAATGATGTGCAAAAGCTTGGGCCCCTTGACGCCACGCAAGTTGCGAAGGTAGCGCACCAAACTGCCCAGGTCGTGGCCATCGATGGGGCCCACATAGTTGAACCCCATTTCCTCGAACAGCGTGCCGGGGGACATAAAGCCTTTGAAGTGCTCTTCGGTGCGCCGGGCAAACTCCCACGCCGAGGGAAGCTTGGTCAACACCTGCTTGCTGCCCTCCCGAAGGGAGTTATAGAACTTGCTGCCCCAGACCTTGGACAGATAGGTCGCCAGCCCGCCCACATTGGGGGAGATCGACATGTTGTTGTCGTTCAGAATCACCAAGAGGTCGGTATCGGTGTGCGCGATATGGTTGAGCGCCTCGAACGCCATGCCGGCGGTCATGGCCCCATCGCCGATGATGGCGGCGCATTTGCGCTCGCTCTCGGTCATGGCACTGGCGATGGCCATGCCCTGGGCGGCGCTCAACGAGGTGCTGGAGTGCCCCACGCCAAAGGTGTCGTATTCGCTTTCCCCTCGCTTCGGGAAACCGGCCAGCCCGCCCCCCTGGCGAATGGAGCCCATACGATGGCGTCGGCCGGTGAGGATTTTATGGGGGTAGGTCTGGTGGCCGACGTCCCATACCAGCCGATCTTTCGGGGTATGGTAGACATAATGCAGGGCGACCGTCAGTTCGACGACCCCGAGGCCGGCCCCGAAATGCCCGCCGCTCTGGCCCACGGTGTATAGAAGGTAGGCGCGCAGCTCTTCGGCCAGGGGCGCCAAGTCTTTCTCGCTCAGCTCGCGCAGGTCCGCAGGGGTATCGACCCGGTCCAGCAGGGGTGTGTCCGGTCGGCTTGTGGGGATTTCGTCAAACATGGGTCACGTCGTTATTGGAAAGGGGCCATTGTAGGGGGCTCAAGGGTGTCTGCCTAGCGTTCTGTCAGTGGTCTCGCTCGACAACGTACCGGGCCAGGTGGCGCAGGGCATCCGCGCCGGCGCCAAAATCATTCAATGCGCCCAGGCTTTGCTCCAGAAGCTCATGGCTCTTGGCGCGGGCGCCATCCAGGCCCAGAAGGGAGACGTAGGTGGGCTTGTGGCGGGAGACATCGGCCCCCTGGCGTTTCCCCAGGGTACCGGTATCAGCGGTCACATCGAGAATGTCGTCCTGCACCTGGAAGGCCAGCCCGATCGCTTCGGCATACTCAATCAGATTAACCAACTGACGCTCCCCGGCCTCGCTGGCCCGGGCCCCCATGGTGACACTGGCCCGGATGAGGGCACCGGTTTTGTGCCGGTGCATGCGCTCGAGTTCTGTCAAAGTCAGCTGCTGGTCGACGGCCCCAAGGTCGATGGCCTGGCCCAGCACCATGCCCGAGGCGCCGGAGGCTCGCGCCAGATCGCAGACCAGAGCAACCCGCTGCGCGGCGGTGAGCGTCTCGCAGCCGGCCAGCAGTTCAAAGGCCAGGGCCTGCAGGGCGTCGCCCGCTAAAATGGCGGTGGCTTCATCGTAAGCGATGTGGCAGGTGGGGTGGCCCCGGCGCAAGTCGTCATCATCCATTGCCGGGAGGTCGTCGTGGACCAGGCTGTAAGCGTGGAGACATTCCACCGACAGGGCCACACGGTCAAGTGACGAATCCGGCGCCCGGTTCAGGGCCGCGCTCGCGGCGTAGACCAGCATCGGCCGGATACGCTTGCCTCCGCTGCCCAGGCTGTAGGCCATGGCCTCGGCCAGTGCCGGGCGCTGCGGGTCCGGCTGGGGCAGGTATTGGCGCAATAGCGGCTCGAAACGCGAGCGCCAGGGGCGAGCGTAATGGTCGAATTCCGGGCTCATTCAGCAGGGTTCTCGCCGTCGGCGTCCGCCATGGGCTGGAGGGTAATTTGCCCATGTTGCTCCATCAGCGTCTGTACCTGCTGCTCGGCGGCGCTGAGGCGCTCCTGGCAGTCGCGGGTCAACTGAATTCCGCGCTCGAACGCCTTCAGGGACTCTTCCAGCGAGAGTTCGCCTTGCTCCATCTGGTTGACCAGCGCTTCGAGGTCGCTGAGAGACTGTTCAAAGTCCACGGACTTCTTTTTCGTGGGCATGGCACACCTGTCAATTGTGTCGGTTGGGCCAGGCAACCGGTGAAGTTTTCGCGACTCCGGCCGATATAACCCTGGCGGGCTGTCTGTTTGGGGAAAGAGCGCAATTATAAACGGACTGCTGCTAAGATGCAGGCTTATCCGTCGGTTAAACGCGGCCATGGTACCTTGTGTCGGGATCTTGGTCCGCCGTCCAGGTATATAGTGTGAGGAGTCACTCGTGGATTTAGCAACCCTCGTCGGTATTATCGGCGCGTTGGGCCTAATCATCGCCTCGATGATTATGTCCGGAGATCTCGGCATTTTCATCAATGCCCCTTCGCTGCTGATTGTGGTCGGGGGCACCTTGTTCGCGGCCATGGCAAAATTCAGCCTGGGGCAATTTTTCAGCGCAACCAAGGTGGCGACCAAGAGCTTTGTGTTCAAGCTCGAAGACCCGGCGGAGCTGATCGAGGAGATTGTGGAGCTGGCCGATGCCGCGCGCAAAGGCGGTCTGCTGTCGCTGGAGGGCAAGGAGGTGAGCAGTGATTTTCTGCAAAAGGGCATTCAGCTGTTAGTGGACGGCCACGACCCGGAGGTGGTGAAGGCCATGATGTCCAAAGACCGCTACCTGGCGTATGAACGTCACGACCGCGGAGCCTCCATTTTTCAGGCGATGGGGGATGTGGCCCCCGCCATGGGCATGATCGGGACCCTGATCGGTCTGGTGGCGATGCTCTCCAACATGGAAGACCCTAAATCCATCGGGCCCGCCATGGCGATTGCTTTGCTGACTACCCTCTACGGTACTCTGCTGGCCAACGTGGTCTTTCTTCCCATTGCCGATAAGCTGCGCCTGCGGGCGGAGGAAGAGGTGCAGGTGAAGAGCCTGATTATCGACGCCCTGCTGGCGATCCAGAGTGGCCAGAACCCCCGGGTGATCGATGCCATGCTACGTACCTACCTTCCCACGGGTAAGCGGGATGTGACCGACCCCGGTGCGGCTTAGGAGGTAAGAGATGGATGATGACGCACTGCCTCGGAAGAAAGACTCCAAGGGCCTCCCCGCCTGGATGGCGACCTTTGCCGACCTGATGGCGCTGTTGCTGTGCTTCTTCGTGCTGTTGCTCTCCTTCTCGGAAATGGACGCCATGAAGTTCAAACGCCTGGCCGGCTCCCTGGCTCAGGCTTTTGGGGTGCAGGCGGAGCTGAAGGTCACTGAAGTGCCGAAGGGGACCAGCGTCATCGCCCGGGAGTTTAGCCCCGGCAAGCCGGAGCCGACCCCCATTAACGAGATATTTCAAAGTACCGAGGATCAGACCCAGATGAGCCTCGAAGTCTACTGTGCCGAGGAGTTTGATGTTCAGCAGGGCGATCCGGAATACGACGAGGCCGCCCGTCGGCAGTTGCAGCAGAGGCTGGAAGAGCTGGTCAAGGAGACCGAGCAGGACGCCATGGCGCTCGCTCGCCGCCTGCAGCCTCAAATTTCAGCCGGCCAGATCGAAATCGAAACCCGGGGGCGCCAGATTATTATCCGCATTCGGGAGCAGGGCTCCTTTCGTTCCGGCTCGGCGGAGCTGGCCGAGGATTACGACGACGTTCTCGATGAAATCCAGGCGGTGCTGATGCTCCAGTCCGGGAGCATTAAAGTTCAGGGGCACACCGATGACATTCCGATTAACTCCCCTCGGTTCCGCTCCAACTGGGAGCTGTCCGCCGCTCGGGCCGTGTCCGTCGCCCACCGTTTGATGGAAGGGGATTATATTGATGAAGAGCGTTTTCAAGTGACGGGGTTTGCCGATACCCGACCTCTCGCCCCGAACGAAAACGCCGCCAACCGCGCTCGCAACCGTCGGGTAGAGGTAGTGGTGCAGCAAGGCCTGGATGACAAATTGGATGAACAGGAACAAGAGCTGTTGCAAGAAGAAGGGGAGGATATTCTGCGCAACATGGAGATTACCCCGGAGTACATGTTCGATCTGGAGCCGGAGGAGATCTTTTAGTCGGCGGCTTGTGAGATATCTCGCACAGGTATTTCCGCCATTGGCCACTGGAGGGCCACCGGTCCTGTGGGCATAATGAGTGCTTATGGAAACAGGCACTGGACGCAGGGCACGGAAATGAACGGATGCGAGCCAACCCGGCCCGGGACGGGCCCCATCCTGTAAGCGAATGGCCCCCGCGATAACCCCCTATCGCGGGGTTTTTTTGGCAGGGAGCCCCGTTCACGCCTTTGGTGGAAAGGGCACGTCTGTGTGCCGCTTTCCTCTCCGGCGCGGTGGTTAGCACATGGACGTGCCTGCACCCACCCCTCGAAACGCCTTTCTTGCATATTCCTCAGATAAATTACTAGAACTTTTGACATATTCGCGTCATAGTTAGGGTACAGAGTATCGGTACGACGTCTACGCCGGTACGCGACGGACGCTGGCGGTTCCAGACCGCAGTTAGTCGGCTTTCGTGAGCGCACCGAGCGGTCACTGGAGGTGTCGATGGAAGCGCGTATTTTACGACTCAATATTGCGGGTCAGCCGATCGAGTGGCTGAACTGGAAAGATGCGGTCTGCCTTTACGCTCGGGATCTGGTTCGCTGGAGCCACGGCGGTCACGTCCGACGGGTCTACGGCGGTCACTCCCGGATCACGGGGCTGCGAACCCAAATTGACCTACCGGCGATTATTGCCTGCGGCGGCAACCGGCTGGCGCGAATGCGGCTGGTGCCGCCACTGACCAACGCGGCCCTGTTTGCCCGCGACCACCGTCAGTGCCTCTATTGCGGCCGCCTGTTCGAACCGGCCAACCTCTCTCGGGATCACGTGCACCCCATCAGCCGTGGTGGCCGGGACCGCTGGAATAATGTGGTGACCGCCTGCAAGCGCTGCAATCAGCACAAGGGGAATCACCTGCTCTCGGAAGTCGGTATGGAGTTGCTGGCCCTGCCTTTTTGCCCGAACACGGCCGAGTATCTGGCGTTGATCAACAGCGACCGCATCCGGGGCGATCAAATGGAGTTTTTACGGCCCCAGTTCTCCCGTCGGCGGGACTGGGCTGAAATGGCGTTGATGGTCTGAGCTCTTCGGACGAACGGCCAGCCATCAGTCGATGACCTGCCCCCGATAGACCCGTTTGCGGCGGTGGGGCTCTGCGGCTTTTTTGGGGGGTGTCTCCTCCAGCGTTACCTGCCCTCGGTAAACTTTGATGACCTGCCTGGGCCGTTTGGCGATTTCCTCATCGTGTGCCACATCGCTCAGGGCCTGGTCCCAGGGCGCTCCCGCCAGCTGTAGCAGTTCCTTTATCAGGGTTTGGCTGATCACGTCCTTGCTTTTCCGGTGGTGCAGGACCAGTTCGTCCAGCAGTTCCGGGTTGGCCAGCTTTACGGCGGGCTTCATGTCGGCGGGCACACGCCGACGGATTTCAAACACCAGTTCAATCATTGGCTTGGTGTACTGCATTCCAGTCTCCGACTTGGGGAAGCGAACGGCTGGGAAATGCTGCAAAAAGCTGGCCATTGACGCGGAGGGTGAGAGCTGGACTGATACTGGAAGTGGGAAGAGCTCCGGTCCGGGTCGAGGTAAAGCCTCCCGGGACACGCCATGAATACGTCCCTGTAGGCTCGCAACCGCGAATCCCGCGCTCTACGGTCCCGGGAGGCTTTACCTCGACCCGGACCTCAGTGCCACAGGAGGGGCTAAGGCGTCCTTCCTTGTGGGGGAGAGTGAAGTGAGAAAGTTTTGCACCACCCTAGTGCGAGCTTGGTCAATACTGCTCCTCCGCAGTGTCAATGTGAGCGTACACCTCGCTACTGCCGTCTTCTTTGAGAAGAAGCACATCATAGGGCTCGAACCGCTCACCCATTTCCATCCCGGGGCTGCCCACGGGCATACGGGGTACCGCTAGCCCAAGGGCATTTTCGGGTGGGTTTTCCAAAAAGCGCTGCACCACCTTGGCCGGGATGTGGCCCTCGAAGACGTAGCCCTCATCCGATACCCCCGTATGGCAAGAGCTATACTCCGGCTCGATGCCCAATTGCATCTTAATGGCCCGCATTTGTTGAGGGTGTTCAGTGCTGGCCTGGAAGCCGGCCTCTTCCATGTGCGTAACCCAGTCCCCACAGCAGCCGCAGGTGGGGCTCTTGTAGATCGTCAGCGCCTTGGCTTCTGCATCGTTCGCGGGCTCCGAAGCGGGCGGGTCCGCCTCGGCAGTGGTCTCCGGCTCGGCGGTTTCGCCACAGGCGCCCAGAGCCAGTAATAGGGTTAGAGCGACGCTCAAATGCAACGGTCGGGTCATGGTGAGTCCTCCAGACGGTGGTCCATGGTGCGAGAAGGTTGAGGGCAACGGGTGTCTCCAATGATCTTGGCGGGCACTCCGGCCGCGATTTTGCGCGGTGGCACGGATTTCAGTACCACGCTTCCGGCGCCTACGGTGGCGCATTGGCCGATTTCGATGTTCCCCAGGATCTTGGCGCCCGCGCCGATCAGCACCCCCTTGCGCACTTTCGGGTGGCGGTCCCCGCTTTCCTTTCCCGTGCCGCCCAGGGTGACCGATTGCATAATGGACACGTTGTCGTCCACCACGGCGGTTTCGCCGATGACGATGCCGGTGGCGTGATCGAACATAATGCCCTTGCCAATACGGGCCGCCGGGTGGATGTCCACGGCGAAGACCACGGAAATCCGATTCTGTAGAAACAGTGCCAGGGATTCGCGCTTGTGCCGCCACAACCAGTGGGCCACCCGGTAGGCCTGCAGGGCGTGGAAACCCTTAAAATAGAGAAAGGGGGTGCTGGAGGAGTCGCAGGCCGAGTCGCGTTCATTGATGGCCAGCAGGTCGGCGCGCACCGCCTCCCCAATGGAGGGATCGTCCCCCAACGCCTTCTCGATCACCTCACGCATCAGCATGGCGGGCATGGCGGGGCTGTCGAGCTTGTTGGCCAGGTGAAAGCTCAGCGCCGCTTCCAGCGTGTCATGGTTCAGAATGGTGGTGTGCAGAAAGCTCGCCAGTACCGGTTCCGCCTCGGCCTGGGCGCGCGTCTGGCGGCGGATTTCCTCCCACACGGGGTCGCTGGTCACGGGGGCGAGCTGGGCGGTCATGGGGCTATCCTGTCGGGTTTGCGGAATATTCAGGGGCCATTATTGGGCCATGGGCTCAGGATTTCCACCCCTGTTGAGTTACACTGAGCGTTTATTCACACCGGAAACCACAAATGACCAATCGACGAGCGCAGCAGGTTCTCTGGCTGTCCTTGGCAGCCGCGTTGGCGACCATGACCTTGAAAACCTGGGCGTGGGACCTGACCGACTCGGTGGGTTACTTGTCCGATGCGATGGAATCCATCGTCAATTTGCTGGGGGCGGCGTTTGCGCTGGCCATGTTTACCTACGCCCGGCGGCCCGCCGATGAAGGCCACCCCTTCGGCCACGGCAAGGCCGAGTACTTTGCGGCGGCCTTTGAAGGCGGGATGATCGTGATTGCCGCGGTGGCAATCATGATCGCGGCGGTGGAGCGGCTGCTCAACCCCGAGCCCCTGCAGTCACTCAACATTGGCACCGTGCTGGTAGTGCTGGCAAGCCTTATTAACCTGGTGGTGGCTCGCTTGCTGCTGCGCGTCGGTCGGCAGCTGCGCTCTCCGGCGCTGGAGGGTGATGGCAAGCACTTGATGACCGATGTATGGACCACCGCGGGTGTTGTGGTGGGCGTGGCGCTGGCTCAGTGGACGGAACAGTTGTGGCTGGACCCGCTGGTGGCCATCGGGGTGGCCATCAACATCGTGAAAGAAGGGGGCGGCCTTTTGGTGAAATCCGCCAATGGGTTGATGGATCGCGCCCTGAGCCCGGAAAAAGTGAGCCGTTTGGAGCGCCTGCTCCAAGAGACCGCGCCCCACAGTTGTGCCTTTCACCGGTTGCGTACCCGGGCGGCCGGCGCGCAGCAGTTTGCCGAGGTGGACCTGCAAGTACCCGGGGACTGGAGCGTTGACCAAGCCCATGATTTGGCGGATCTGGCCGAGCGCCAACTGGCGGGCATCGGTGTGACGGCTACCGTTCATATCGAACCTTTGGGGGCGCACGGTATTGACGCTTGCCGCGTTCAAGGGGGCAAAATCAGCTGGCGCAACGATGTGCAATAGCGGCGCTCAGCGGGCTAAAGATAGCTGGAAAACAGCCAGAAAAACGCATCCCGTAACCGCTGCCAAAAGGGGCGGCGGTCCAGCTCATCCAGGCTGAGGGCGCAGCTGTTGCTTCGCGCCTCATCCATATAGCGGTGCAGTTCGGCCGCGAGTATCTTATCGAACCACTCCACACCCAGCTCGAAGTTTAACCGCAGGCTGCGGGCATCCAGGTTGGCTGAGCCGGTCATGGCGTAGTGATCGTCCACCAGAATCAGTTTGGTGTGGGCGAACGGAGCGCGTTTTAGACGCACGTCCATTTCCCAAAGCAGCAGCTCCCACAACATATTGCGCGAGGCCCAGTCCACAAAGCGCAGATTGCTCCGCTCCGGCAATATCACCTCTACCTTGACCCCACGCAGCACGGCCGCCTGTAGTGCCGCCACCATTTCGTGATTGGGCAGAAAGTAGGGCACCATAATTCGAATGCGCTGACGAGCGGCGGAAAAAATGCCAATCAGGGTCATCGACAAGTGATTGAGGTTGTCGTGCGGGCCGTCGTCAATCAGCCGACACCAGCTCTGCCCCGCCGGTGGGCAGGGGAGCCTCTCCAGGTCCGGAGGTTGTCCGGTGACCAGTTCCCAGTCATGGCAGAAAAGCCGGCTCAGCTCGGCGACTACCGGCCCCTCGGCGAGAAAGTGCACATCTTCGGTAGGGTGGGGGTTGGCCTTATCGGTCACCATATGGCGGGCGTCGATGTTAATCCCCCCGAAAAAGCCCAGCCGTTGATCCACCACCGCAATTTTGCGGTGGTTGCGAAGGTTGATATCCAGCGAAGGGGGCGCTAGCGAGGGCGGCGTAAACAGGGCGACCTCAACGCCGGCCCGGCGTAACTGGCGCATGGCCACGCGCCAGGAGTAACAGGTGCCGATGCCATCGCCCAGCACGTAGACGGTAACGCCCCGAGTGCGGGCGTCGGTCAGCGCCCTGATGACCTCTGCCGCGACCCCTTTATGACCGAATAAATAGCTGGAGAGCAAAATCCAGTGCTTTGCCCCCTGGATGGCCTCCAGCAGCGCGGGGAAAAACCCTTCCCCATTGATCAGTGGCCGTACCTGGTTTCCCGGCAGTAGCGGCGCCCCCGTTGCGCGGCCGCCGACTCTGGCCAGTTGGGGGTAAGGCAGCTCTTCGGCCGCATCGTGGTGTTTGTAGGGTAGGGGCGGGCTACTGCGGTCGTAGCCGAAAAACATGACCGGTAAATGGTGGCCGGCGAACAGCTGGGCCTTGGTGCGCAGCCGGTTGATGCCGAAGAGAAAGTACAGCAACGGCCCGGCCACCGGGAAAATCAGAATAACGCCGATCCAACCCAGTGCCGCGCGGTGGTCTCGCTTGTAGATCAGGGCGTGGATCGCGGCCACCGGCATAATAATTAGGTGAAATAACGCGACAATCCAATAGAACATAGGCATTCCATTTGGCTGAAAATCGGTATCTTGGCGCCCATGCTACCGCATTGAGCCCACAAAGAAATGACAGCGGGGTATCATGAAGGCGGTCGCAAGCGTGTATGCCGCCGGCCACTGTGCTGATTGAACACCACCACTGAACAAGGATTCCCACTATGCCCGATCCCGTTTGGATCAGCCATCGCGGTTTGTGTGAGTACGCCACCGAGAATACCGCCAACGCTTTTAGGGCGGCGCTTGAAGCGGGGTTCACTCACCTGGAAACCGATTTGCGCATTACCGCGGACAATCACCTAGTGCTGGCGCATGATGAAAGCCTCAGCCGGGTAGCGGGGGTGCCGCTCAAGGTGACCGAAGCGAACCGGAAGGAGCTTGAGCAGGTGCGTTTGCAGGGCGGGGAGCCGCTGTTATTTTTTGACCAATGGTTGGAAGAGTTCGGAGACTATAACTGGGTTTTGGATATTAAGCCCGAGCAGGGTCACCGGACGCTGGAGGCACTGCTTCAACACTGGCAGGGGGAGGGACGAGCCCTGCTCAACAAGCGCGCCCGGTTTCTTTTCTGGGACAATGCTCAGCAGCGGCTTTTACTGGACCGCCAGCCCGAAATCGAGTGCATGGCGCCCATGCCAGAGTGCCGGCGCGCCGGGCTGGCGTGCGTCGCGGGCGTGCCGCCCCTGGCGGGCATTCGCCCCGGAATGACCTACTCCTTACCGCCTCAGTTGCGGGGCGTGCGGTTGTTAAAGCCGCAAGTGGTCGACCGCTATCAGCGCCGCGACGGCCGAGTGCTGGCCTTCCTGCCCGAGACCGAGCGAGAAACGGAGTGGGCGCTGCAAGCGGGGGTGGATGAGGTGCTCACCAACTACCGGCCTTTTTAGGGGCGCGCGACACTCGCCCCGGCTTCTGTTATGGTCTGCGCTCGGCGGGCCTGGCCCGATAGGCCCCGCCTTTGACCATGGAGCAAACAATGAACAATTCACAACGAAACTTGAAGGACGACTTTGCCGATCTTACCAAGCATTTCCCTCGTCTTCCGGGTGTCGGTCTGGGGTTACTGATTCCCCTCGCCCTTATCGTTCTCTGGGGTGGTTTTACCAGTTTTTACACCGTTCAGCCCGAAGAGCAGGCGGTGGTCAAACGCTTTGGTGCCGTGGTGGCCATCACCGACCCCGGCCTTCACTTTAAGATCCCCTTTGGCGTTGACAAGGTACAGCGCGTGGCCTCGGCACGGGTGCTCAAGCAGGAGTTTGGTTTTCGCACCGTCGGCCAGCGCGGCAATGAAGCGAGCCGTTACTCCAACCAGGACTTCGATGGCGAGTCTGCGATGCTGACCGGCGACCTCAACGTCATCAATGTGGAGTGGGTGGTGCAGTACCGCATTCAGGACCCGATCAAATACCTGTATGAACAGCGTGAGCCGGACACCACCCTGCGGGATATTTCGGAGTCGGTCATGCGGCGGGTCGTGGGCAACCGAC
The DNA here is from genome assembly GCF_039822625.1 of Marinimicrobium locisalis. Classification (NCBI taxonomy): domain Bacteria; kingdom Pseudomonadati; phylum Pseudomonadota; class Gammaproteobacteria; order Cellvibrionales; family Cellvibrionaceae; genus Marinimicrobium; species Marinimicrobium locisalis. The sequence continues at coordinate 71,301 of NZ_JBDLLG010000017.1, read as the reverse complement.
TGGGCTCGGAAGTGCTGACCGTGGGCCGGGTGGAAATTGCCCAGCTCGCCCGGGAAGAAATACAACAGGTAATGGATCGCTATGACTCCGGGCTGCACATCATTACCGTGGAGCTTCAGGATGTGGTCCCGCCCCAGGCGGTGCGCCCGGCGTTCAACGAAGTCAATGAAGCTCGGCAGGAGCGCGAGCGGATGATCAACGAAGCCACCAAGCGCGCCAACCAGCAGATTCCCCGCGCCGAGGGTGAGGCTCTGCGCTTGGTGTCCGAAGCGGAGGGTTATGCCACCGAGCGGGTCAATCGCGCTTACGGGGAAACCGCCCGCTTCCGCGCCATGCTTGGGGAATACCAGAACGTGCCGGAGGTCACCCGCTCGCGATTGTACCTGGAGGCCCTGGGTGAGCTGCTGCCCAAGGTAGGCCAGGTTTTGATGGTTCAGGAAGATCAGGTCGGCCCCTTGCCTCTGATGAATATTCGTGACTCGCGCCAGGAGGCCAAATAATGAAAGCCGGAATCCTCGGAATTATTGTTGCCATTGTCGCCCTGACCGTATTCTCTGCCGCGTTTGTGGTGGATGAGGCGGAACAGGCCATTATCGTCCAGTTCGGCGAACCCCAAGGCGAGGTGGTCAGCGAGCCCGGGCTTCACTGGAAGATGCCCTTCATTCAGGAAGTGCGCCGCTTCGATAAGCGCCTGTTAATTTGGGACGGCGACGTTACCCAGATACCGACTCTCGGGCGGGAATTCATTCAGGTGGACACCACCGCGCGCTGGCGTATTGTCGAACCCCTGGAATTCTTGCGCAGCGTGCGCGATGAGCGCGGTGGTCGCAACCGCCTGGACGATATTGTCGATTCGGTAGTGCGGGATATCGTCTCGGGTACGGAGCTGGAGGAGATCGTCCGCTCCGGTGACTGGGATGTGAATGTTGAGGATCTCGATGAAGTCGAGCAGGACCGGGACGATGTGGCACTTACAAAACGTCCGAAGTTGGGCCGGGAAAAGCTTGAGGCGGAGATCCTGAAAAGTGCCGCTAAAATGACCCCGAGCCTGGGTATTGAGCTGATGGATGTACGGATTAAACGGTTGAATTACATCGACTCGGTTCGCCGCCAGGTGGAAAACCGGATGATTTCCGAGCGCCAGGCCATCGCCGAGCGCTTCCGCGCCGAGGGGCAGGGCCGCAGTCTGGAAATTACCGGTGAAATGGAGCGCGAGCTGCGCAAGATCAACTCCGAAGCGGCTCGCGAAGCTGAGGAAATTCGCGGTGAGGCCGACGCCGAAGCGATCAAAATTTACGGTGAAGCCTTCGGGGCGGACCCAGAGTTTTACGCATTTTTACGTACTCTGGAAACCTATTCCAACCTGGGCGATAACACCACCCTAATGATTCGTGCGGACTCTGACTTCTTCCGCTACGTGGAAAACAAAGAGCGTTGATCAACACGCAGTGCTGATCAGAACAGCGCGAGTGGCGGCTCATCCAGAGCCGCCAGCTGCTCGCGCAGCTCCAGAATATGCTCGCCCCAATACCGCTCGGTATTAAACCAGGGGAAACTTTTCGGAAAGGCCGGGTCATGCCAGCGGCGCGCGAGCCAGGCACTGTAGTTCATAATGCGCAAACTGCGCAGCGCTTCTATCAGGTTCAGCTCGCCAAAGTTGAAATCACAGAACTCTTGATACCCCTCCATGATTTCCGATAGCTGGGCGGTTTGCTGCTCGCGTTCGCCGGATAACAACATCCACAAATCCTGAACCGCGGGCCCGTTTCGGGCATCGTCGAAGTCCACGAAGTGCGGGGCGTCTCCGCGCCACAAAATGTTGCCGGGGTGGCAGTCCCCGTGCAAACGGATGGGGGTGTATTCCGTCTCGGCGAATACTCGTTCGAGTCGGCGAATCAAGTCCGCGCCCAAGGTCTCGTAGGACTCGCGCAGCCCGCCCGGTATAAAGTCATTGCTGAGCAGAAACTCGTAACTGTTAACGGCGAAACTTTGAATATCCAGGGTGGGGCGCTCGGTAAACTCCCGCGTGCGCCCCAGGGCGTGAATTCGCCCAAGGACCCGGCCCAGGGTCAGCAAAGCATCAAAGTCGTCCAGGTTGGGGGCGTGACCGCCCTGGCGGCGGTAGAGCGCGAAGCGAAAGCCCTGATACTCCCGCAGGGTTTTCCCCTCGGCATCGGGTAAGGGTGGCACCACCGACACTTCCAGGTCCAGAAGCTGTTGGGTGAAGTCGTGTTCTTCCTGAATTTGGGCGTCGGACCAGCGTTCCGGGCGATAAAACTTGGCGATCAACGGTGGACCGTCTTCCATGCCCACCTGATAGACCCGGTTCTCGTAGCTGTTCAGCGCGAGGATGCGCAAGTCACTGAGGTGACCGGAGCTCTCCACCGCATCCAGAACCAGATCCGGCGAGAGCGCTTCGTAAGGGTGTGTGCTTGGTATATCACTCATGGCTGCCCTCCCAAACGTTCATTGTAACGGTTATGGGGCGGCCTTTGTGAGTTCTCATTCTAGCGAGCGCCGCTCTCCAATGAACACCTCGGCTCCGTGAATTGCGCTCCAAGTCACCACTCACTCAAGCCTGACTGACACACACTGACTTCGTGAACGGGGTTACTGGCTTTCCGGGGTTCGAGCCAGGGCCCAGACCTCAACGGAGGCCACACCGGCATCGGCCAGAAGGCGGCTTAAGGCGCGCACGGTGCTCGTGGTGGTCACCACATCGTCCACCAGGGCCACCCGTTTTCCGGCCAGTTTTCGGCTCGCGCTCGGGCGCAGTTCAAAGGCGTGTCGCAGGTTGTGAATACGCGCGGTTCGAGTGAGCCCCTGTTGGGCCCGGGTGCGCTGATGCCTGCGGCACAGGCGGTGGTGTACCGGCAGGGCCAGGGCGCGGCCGAGGTCCTTGGCGAGCAGTTCGGTCTGGTTAAATCCGCGCTTAAGGCGTCGCGACCAATGCATGGGGACGGGAATCAAGCACTGCGGCCAGTCGCCTTCATCCGTCTCCGCCCGTTCGGCCTGTAGGTGTTCGATCAACAGCTCGCTGAGGGCTCGCCCGGCGGGGAGTCGGCGTTCATATTTGAAGGCGTGGATCAGGTGGTCGAGCGGGAATTCATAGCTGCAGGCCAGGCGGCAGCGTTCAAACGGTGGCGGCTCCCGCAAGCAGTGGCCGCAGTAAGCGCTATCCGTGCTCAGCGGCAAGGCACAAAGGACGCAGCGATGCCGGTACCGGGTCAGGTACGGCAGTTGAAAACGGCAGCCTTGGCACAGGCGTTCGGAGCTGGGCTGATCGCACAGCAAGCAGGGCTGAGGAATCGAGGGGAACTGGGCCAAGAGTCCATTCCACATGGTTTGAATCCTTCCGTGAGCGGATTGTTATTCATTAATAGAACACATGATGCTAGAGCGGGCACTCAAAGTCCAGCGCCTGGAAGACAAAATTGTGCCAATGTGAACTCTGTCTGGCGGTAAACCAAAAAGTGCTTTCCAGGTTGACAGCGCCGGAAGGCCCGCTAGTATAGAGGGCTTTTGGAACACAACCAGACTCGGGACAGAACCATGAACGCCATTGCCCAACCGCCGATTCGCCACGACTGGAGCCGGGACGAGATTCTCGCCCTGTTCGATCTGCCGTTTAGCGACCTAATGTTTCAGGCGCAGAGCGTCCATCGTACCCACTTTGACCCGAATCAGGTGCAGGTAAGCACGCTCTGCTCCATCAAAACCGGCGCCTGCCCCGAGGACTGCAAGTACTGCCCCCAGAGCGCTCGCTACGACACCGGCCTGGAACGGGAGCGCCTGATGGCGGTGGGAAAGGTGCTGGAAGAGGCAAAGGCGGCAAAAGAGGGGGGCGCGAGTCGCTTCTGTATGGGCGCGGCCTGGCGCAGTCCCAAAAACCGGGACCTCAACTACGTCACCGATATGGTCAAGGGCGTGAAGGCGCTGGGGTTGGAAACCTGCATGACCCTGGGGATGCTGGACGAGCAACAGGCCAAAACCCTGGCCGATGCCGGGCTGGATTATTACAACCACAACCTGGATACCTCCCCCGAATACTATGGCGAGGTGATCACTACCCGCACCTATCAGGATCGGCTCGAAACGCTGGACAACGTGCGTCGGGCGGGCATGAAGGTCTGCTGCGGCGGTATTGTCGGCATGGGTGAGGAGCAGACCGATCGGGCCGGGTTGCTGCAGCAACTGGCCAATATGCCGGATCACCCCGAATCCGTTCCCATCAACATGCTGGTGCGCGTGGCCGGCACTCCTTTGGCGGAAGAAGCCGCGCTGGACCCCTTCGAATTCGTTCGCACCATCGCGGTGGCCCGTATCCTAATGCCCAAATCTCACGTGCGGCTCTCCGCCGGGCGCGAGGATATGAACGATCAGATGCAGGCGCTCGCCTTTCTGGCCGGCGCCAACTCCATTTTCTACGGCGAAAAGTTGTTGACCACCGCCAATCCCGAAGCCAACAAAGACATGCAGCTGTTCAAGCGCCTGGGCATCAAGCCCGAAGAGCGCGAAGTGCATGTGGACGAAGCCGAGCAGGACGAAGTCGAGCTTGCCGGCATGGTGGAAGAGGTCCGCAACGACCCCTACTTCTACAACGCCGCCAAGTAAGCCCATGGCCGGCGCTTCTCTCGATGCGGCACTGCGGCCCGCTCTGGAGGAGCGCCGGGCCCGCTCGCTCTACCGCCAGCGGCGTGTTATCGAGTCCCCCCAGGGCGCCGAAGTCGTGGTGGACGGGCGGGCCTACATCGGCTTTTGCAGTAACGATTACCTCGGCCTGGCCAACCACCCGCAGGTCCGCTCCGCGCTCAAAGCCGGTGTGGATTCCCTCGGGGCAGGCAGCGGCGCCTCCCACTTGGTATGCGGTCACTCCCGAGAGCACCATGCACTGGAAGAAGAGTTGGCCGATTTTTGCGGCCGCGAACGCGCCCTGCTGTTCTCTACTGGTTACATGGCCAACCTGGGCACCGTTACCGCGTTAGTGGGCAAGGGGGATGGCATCTTTGAAGACCGGCTCAATCACGCTTCCCTGTTGGATGCCGGGTTGCTCAGCGGCGCCCGGTTCCAACGGTTTACTCATAATGACACCGACAACCTCGACCGCCGCCTGGCCCGCGCGGAAGCGCGGCGCAAGCTGGTGGTGGTGGACGGGGTCTTCAGTATGGATGGCGACTGCGCGCCCTTATCGAATCTGGCTGAGGCCGCACACCGGCACGACGGTTGGCTGATGGTCGATGACGCCCACGGTTTCGGTTGCCTGGGGGCGCAAGGCCGAGGGACGCCCGAACTCCAGAGTGTGGGAGGGGCCGAGGTTCCCGTCTATATGGCCACGCTGGGCAAGGCTCTGGGCACCGCCGGCGCGTTCGTGGCCGGTAGCGAGGCTTTGATCGAAACGCTGATTCAATTCGCCCGCCCTTACATCTACACCACCGCCTTGCCTCCCGCCGTGGCCGCCGCCACCCGCGCGAGCCTGCGCCTGGTCCGTGAAGAGGGATGGCGGCGCGATGTCCTTCAGGCCCGCATTACTCAGTTTCGCAAAGGCGCGCGAGCGCTAGGGTTGACCCTGATGGATTCCCAGACCGCGGTACAGCCGCTGTTGATTGGCGATGAGCAGCGGGCGCTGGCCCTCGCCTCGGCCCTGGAAGCTCGCGGCTACTGGGTGGTGGCGATTCGCCCGCCGACGGTCCCGGCTGGGAGTGCTCGCCTGCGGGTGACGCTCAGCGCCGCCCATACCGAAGCCCAGGTCAATGGCCTGCTGAGCGCCCTGGGGGAGAGCTTGGCCCAGGGCGGCCTCTAAAAAGCTTGGAGACACCGTGAACGAATCCATGACTCCCATCACGGCTCCCCGGTCGGAAGATGCGGCCCTGGCGGCCCATTACTATCCGGCGCTGACCCCGACCGGCGAAGAGCCCATCGTATTACTGCACGGTTGGGGCTTCGACAGTCGTAGCTGGGAGCCCCTTATCCCTCAGTTGCGCCAGTTCAGCGACGTGATCGCTCTGGACTTGCCCGGGTTTGGAGACAGCCCAGCCGGTGCTCGGTTTGAGTTGGAGGCGGTGCTGGAGCAGATTCTGCGCAGCCTTCCCGCGCGGGCGACGCTGATGGGCTGGTCCCTCGGGGGCATGCTGGCCGTGGCCCTGGCGGCGCGCCACCCCGAGCGCGTGACACGTTTGGTGACCATTGCGGCGAATGTGCGCTTTGTCGCCGATAAGCAGTGGCCGCATGCCATGGCCGCCTCGGTGAATTGTCGCTTTAACGCCGATTTCGAGCGCTCCCCCGAAAAGGGGCTGAAGCGGTTCGTGGGGCTGGTGGCCCACGGTGATGACCACGAGCGGTCTGTGCGCGCCGAACTGTCGACTTTCGAGCCCTGGAAGCAAAGGAGCGAAGGCTGGGCCGATGCGCTGCATTGCTTGGCGCACCTGGACAACACCGACTACTTGGCCCGCTTGCGACAACCCGGCCTCCACTTATTGGGTGAGCACGATGCGTTGGTTCCGCAGGCGGCCGCCGGCCCCATCCCGACGCTCAATCAGCGCCAGCGCGTCTCGGTGGTGGCGGGCGCCGGGCATGCGCCCCATTGGAGTCAGCCCGCGCGGGTGGGGGAGAGCATTTTGCAGTTCCTGCGCCTGAGCGCCGGGCAACTGGATAAGCGGCGGGTGGCCCATTCCTTCAGCCGCGCGGCGGGCAGCTACGACAGTGTGGCCCGCCTGCAACGGGCCGTCGGGGAAACGCTGCTCAATCAACTGGGTAAGGTGGCTCCGGCGGGAGCCGAGCGAGTGCTGGACCTGGGCTGCGGCACCGGCTACTTCGCCGAGCGACTTTCTCAACGACTGCCCGAGGTGCAGCTGATCGGTCTGGATATCGCTGAAGGCATGCTGAGCTTTGCCCGCAGCGAGCGGTCGGTCCCGGCGGTGTGGCTGTGCGCGGACGCGGAGGCGTTGCCGTTGGCGAACAATAGCGTCGATTTGGCGTTCTCCAGCCTGGCGGTGCAGTGGTGCGAACACCTCCCCAGTCTGTTTGGCGAACTGTGGCGCGTGTTGCGCCCTGGAGGCCAAATAGTGTTTTCCACCCTTGGGCCCCGTACCCTGTGGGAGCTGAAAAGCGCATGGCAGGCGGTAGATGGCTATGTGCATGTCAACCGCTTCTCAGCCCAGACGAGCGTTACCAGTGCGCTGGAAGGGGCGGGTTTTTCCAAGGTCGTCCATGAGACGGAAGAGCGGGTGCTGGCGTATGACTCCCTGAGCGATTTGACCCGGGAGTTGAAAGCGCTCGGAGCCCACAACGTCAACCGCGGCCAGCCTGAAGGCTTGACTGGCCGCCAGAAGGTGATGGCGCTCAAGTCCGCCTACGAAGGGTTTCGCCGCGAAGACGGCCGCCTGCCGGCCAGTTACGAAGTATTCTATATTCGCGCCACTAAACCGGCCGGTTCCGCGTCCCAGACGCCACCGACTGCAACCTTTTGACGCCAACATTCTAGGGAACAGCCATGTCACGATCCGCTTTTTTTGTGACCGGCACCGATACCGGTGTCGGCAAAACCGCCATTGCCACTGGGCTGCTGCAAGCCGCGGGCAATGCGGGGCTCAGCACCGCCGCGCTGAAACCGGTGGCGGCGGGGTGCGATACCACGCCCGAGGGCCTGCGCAACGAGGACGCGCTGGCGCTTCAAGCGGTGATCAACCGTCCCATGGTCTACGAGCAGATCAACCCGGTGGCGCTGGAGCCGGCTATCGCCCCCCACATCGCCGCGCTGGAAGCGCGCCGTCCTCTTTCCGCCGATCGTCTGGCGGGTTACTGCCGGGGCGTATTGGGCCAGGCGGATTTCACCCTGGTCGAGGGGGCCGGCGGCTGGCGGGTGCCCCTCAACCCCGCTGAAACCCTGGCCGACCTCGCCCGCGCCCTCGGCCTGCCGGTCATTCTGGTGATTGGCGTGCGGCTGGGCTGCCTGAATCATGCCTTGCTCACCGCCGAAGCCATCGCGCGGGACGGACTGAAGCTCGCCGGCTGGGTCGCCAATATTATCGACCCGGAAATGCCTCGCCTGCGTGAGAATGTTGATGCCCTGGGGCAGCGCTTGCGCGCCCCCTGCCTGGGCTGCGTGCCCTTTCTGACGGACCCCTCGCCCAGCGCCGTGGCCGAGCATCTGTCATTGGCACCGCTGCAGCCCGAGCCAGAGCGGCCATGAATTGGGCCATCCATTTTGTTCTATAAATTCCCGTTTTAATCCCAAATGCTCTGAGGGTTTGCCGATTCTGACTGTTTTTTGAGCAGGCAAGCGGCTAAACTATAAAGACCAAAGGTCCATTGGGGCGCCAACCTTCTCTGGGCCTGGATAATGTCTACATGCCCTCGGGCAATGTTTAGTGGGAGTGAACGATGGAAATAGGTGCAGCGGTTAACCAAGCGCTGATCGGTATGCAGCGCAGCCAGTCAGAAATGACCAGCTCGGCGCAGCAAATCGCCGAGGTCTCGGCCGCGCCGGCCACTCAGCCCGCCTCCAGCATGCAGATTGTCGAGCCGCTGATGAACATCGAAGCTCAGCAGCAGGTGTTTGACAGCTCGGCGCGTGTCCTTGAAGCCGCCGACGAGAACCTCGGCCGCCTGATTGACACCACAGCATAAGCTCAGGCGCCGCCGCAATGACCCCTTCAATCCCCTCCAATTACGCCAATGCCGTAGCGCCCTATGCGCCGCTGGGCGGAGCGCCTGTTGGCCAGGAGGCGGAGGAGTTACGCGCCAGCACCCTTAAACCGCTGGAGCAGCCGGCGGAAGCCGCCCGGGGGGAGAACGGCCGCTCTCCCGATCATCGTGCCGGACAAACCGAAGAGCAGGCCCGGTTGGCCCTCGGTCGCCGTAGCGACGACAATGGCCGAAGCCTTGGCGCCGAAGGCGCAGGGCCCCGCGCGGACAACGTCTCCATATCCCGTGGCGGCCGGGCGGCATTCGCGTCCGAAGCCGCTTCGGCCCCCCTTCCTGATGTAGCTGAGCGGCCCCTGGTTTCGGCTCAGCAGCAGCGTGTTTCCGAGGCGCAAACGGCGGAAGATCAGGCGCGGGCGGAGGGTGATATTCGGGCCAGCCTTGAGCGGCAAGAAGAGTTGGAAGTGCAGAAGCAGGTTCGCGAACTGGTCGCGCGAGACCGCGAGGTTCGCCAGCATGAGCAGGCGCATGCCGCATTGGGAGGCCGCTACGCCGGGGCTCCGCAGTACGAGTATGAGCGCGGACCCGACGGCGTCTCTTATGCGGTATCGGGCGAAGTGCCTATCGATACCAGTCCCGTGCCCAATGACCCCCAGGCCACGATTGAAAAAGCGCAGCAAATTCGCCGCGCCGCGTTCGCGCCGGCGGAGCCCTCGGACACCGATCGCCGGGTGGCGGCGGAAGCGGCTCAATTGGAGGCGCAAGCCCGGGTGGAACTGCGTCAACAGCAAATGGAGGCAAGTCGCCCGGAGACCGAAGCCGCCTCCGAGAAATCCTCGGTAGAGCAGGTCCGGTCCGAGACAGTGGAGTCTGACGGGTCGCGGCGGGAAGAGAGCGATCGGGAAGCCCGTGAAGACACTCGCCAAGTGATCGCGGAGGACGCCCGTCGTCGCCACATTGACACCTATGTTCAGCTGGTTGAGCTATCCGCGCTGACGGAACCCCGAGAGTCGGGTGGCCGCCTGGATCAGCGCGTATAATACCCACCGTCCGCGTTCTTATTCGCTGACATCTGTCTTGTAATCCCTTTATACTTCTTTCTCCCTGACTGCCGGACGCGAGCCCGGTTTGCGACGACCTTTGTTGGAGGCTACTCGTGCATAAACCCAAACTTTCCCCGGAAGACCAAGCCCGAGTCGATGCCGTTGTACATCGCGGAGTCAATAGTGTGGAGCGCAAGCCTTTTCGCCCTTGGCTACTGCTGGGTGTGATTCTGGTGGTGCTGACCCTCCTCAGCGGCATCAGTTACTTCATCGCCTGGACTCAGGGGGTGGTGTAAAGAAAGGAAGCGAGAGGCCGGCCCAGGTGTGGGCCGGCGGACTGCTGAGTAGAGGTGTTACTCTTCGACGGTTACGGTGATTTTCTTCGACATGATCGGTGGCGTGTGTGGCTGGTGCATGTGATCGCCCAGCAGTAGCTGCAGGGTGTGTTCGCCGGGCTCAAGCTCAATGGTGGCCTCGGTCTGGCCGCCGCCGAAGTGCACATGTCGGTCATCGGCTGGAATAGTCTTGTCCAGTGCGGGGAGCTTGTCCAGGTCGATCAGCAGATGATGGTGGCCGGTGTTGTCCTGTTTCACGCCAGCGGGTGCGACGCCCGCCCCCTGAAGACCAAACTTGATCGTCACTGGGCTGGTCACGGTTTCCCCGTCGGCCGGGGAGATGATGTACGCGCTTTGCGCCTGGGAGCCCAGGGCGAAAAGACTCAGCAGCGCGGTGGCGGTGAGCGTGCGCAGTGGGTGTGTCATGAAAAACCTCCGTGCATTAATGGGATTGACTTTATTGCGGGCCATTATAGGGAGGCTGCCCCCAAACCGATACCTGAACCGGCCGTTTGGAGTGTAAAGAACGATTATGGGCAAGTCCTTGGAAATAAACTGAAATCGGGGTTGACCCACCTAGGGGCTACCCCTATAATGCGCCACCTCAGACGGGCAGTGACCTGCTCGCTGAGTTGCAGTTGCGGGGTGGAGCAGTCTGGTAGCTCGTCGGGCTCATAACCCGAAGGTCGTTGGTTCAAATCCAGCCCCCGCTACCAAATTCTAGTGTAGTGCCAGTAGTTAGCAGCCCGACGAGTCGGTCTCGCTTTCTACCGGGGCGGCAAAGCCGGCGAAGGTCGTCGGTTCAAATCCAGCCCCCGCTACCACTTTTCGGAAAGTTGATGAGGGACCTTTTGAACGGTTTTCAGCTTTCCCAGTCGGCCTTTAAAGAAGCCGGCGCTCGAATAAGCCCCTGTTATGGGGCTTTTTTGTATTTGAAAAAAGGGGTGTTCCCCTGCCACAGAGGCCTGTGGCCGCAGTTTCAAAAAATGGGCCTCTGGCCCATTTTTTGTTTGGGCGGCACCCCGCCACACAGGTGATTTGTTTCATGGCGTCCAAACAAGAACAGCTGCATGCGCTGATCGCGCCCGTTGTCGCGGCACTGGATTGCGAACTCTGGGGGTTGGACTTTCTCACCCAGGGCCGCTATTCCACCTTGCGTATTTATATCGACCGCGAGGGCGAAGAAGGCGTTACGCTCGAAGATTGCGAGCGGGTCAGTCGCCAGGTGAGCAGTGTGCTGGATGTGGAAGACCCCATCAGCAGTCGCTACACCCTGGAAGTGTCATCGCCGGGAATGGATCGCCCGTTATTTACACCCGAGCAATATGGTCGCTATGTTGGTGAGGTGGTTGCACTGAAGACCCGGGCGCCCATTGCCGGGCGGAGGAAATTTAAAGGCCAGCTGAAGGCCGTAGAAGGGGGCTCGGTAATTTTGATAGTGGACGGTGCAGAGCACGTACTGTCATTCGGGTCGATTGAAAAAGCGAATTTGGTCCCACGCTTCTAGCCCTCTGCGTTGTCGGGTTGTTAGAAGCCCTGCAATGTCAGGTGATGGAGTTTAACGAGGCAATTTCATGAACAAAGAAATTTTGTTGGTCGCCGATGCGGTGTCAAACGAAAAAGGTGTGGAAAAAGAGATTATTTTCCAGGCCATTGAGTCCGCGCTGGCCACGGCCACCAAAAAGCGGTTTGACGAAGATTCCAACATCGACGTTCAGATTGACCGCGCCACGGGCGATTACGAAACCTTCCGCACCTGGGAAGTGGTTTCCGACGACGTTTTGGCCGAGCTCGGTACCCAGCTGACCACCGAGGAGGCTGCGGAGAAAGACCCGAACCTCCAGGTGGGCGACGTGTATCGGGAAAAAATCGAGAACGTTGAATTTGGTCGCATCGCCGCCCAGACCGCCAAACAGGTCATCGTGCAGAAAGTGCGCGAAGCCGAGCGGGCTCAAATGGTGGAAGAGTATCGGGATCAGGTCGGTGAACTGGTCAGCGGCAGCGTGAAAAAAGTCACGCGCGATAGTATCATTGTGGACCTCGGCAATAACGCCGAAGGTCTATTGCCACGCGATCAGCTGGTAGGGCGGGAAATTTTCCGTGTCGGTGATCGGGTGCGCGCCCTGCTGCAGGACGTGCGTAGCGAAGTTCGCGGCCCCCAGTTGTTCCTGAGCCGCTCCTGCCCGGAAATGCTGATCGAGCTGTTCAAAATCGAAGTTCCGGAAATTGCCGAAGAAGTCATCGAGATCAAGGGCGCCGCGCGCGACCCGGGGCTGCGTGCCAAAATTGCGGTCAACACCAATGATGGCCGAATTGATCCGGTGGGGGCTTGCGTTGGGATGCGCGGCTCGCGGGTGCAGGCGGTCTCCAACGAGCTTGGCAATGAGCGGGTGGATATTGTCCTCTGGGACGACAATCCGGCGCAGTTTGTCATCAACGCCATGTCCCCCGCCGAAATCGAATCCATTGTGGTGGATGAAGATGCTGGCTCCATGGACCTGGCCGTCAGCGAAGACAACCTGGCCATGGCGATCGGTCGCGGCGGGCAGAATGTTCGCCTGGCCTGTGAACTGACCGGCTGGGACATCAACGTGATGAGCCTGGAAGAGTGGCAGTCCAAGCAGGAAGAGGAATCCGGCAGCTATATCGAGCTCTTTATGAACGCTCTGGACGTGGATGAAGACGTCGCCGGCGTGTTGGTCGAGGAAGGCTTCACCTCTTTGGAGGAGGTTGCTTACGTACCGCTGGATGAAATGCTGGCCATCGAAGGGTTCGATGAAGACATTGCCGAAGAACTCAGAGCACGAGCCAAAGACGCCCTGCTGACCCAGGCCCTGGCCTCGGAGGAGCACGGCGACTCTGAACCGGCGGAAGACCTGCTCAACATGGAGGGCATGGATGAGGCCCTGGCCAAAACCCTAGCGGCGCGCGGCATCGTTACCATGGAAGACCTGGCCGAGCAGGCGATTGACGATCTGCTGGAGATTGAAGGCATGGACGAAGAGCGCGCAGCGGCGCTGATTATGAAGGCGCGCGAGCCCTGGTTTGCCTGATCCCTGAAGCTGTTATTCAGGTCGAGCATCGCGGGCAACGAACAACACTGAGGATACATAATGGCAGAAGTAACAGTTAGCGAACTCGCCAAATCTGTGGGCGCACCGGTCGAGCGTTTGCTTAAGCAAATGCAAGAGGCCGGCCTGAGCCAGAAAACCGAAGACGCGCTGGTGTCTGACGAGGAGAAGCAAACCCTGCTGACTTACCTCAAAACCAGCCACGGTGAGTCCTCGGACGGGCCCCGGAAAATTACGCTCAAGCGTAAAACCACGACTACCCTCAAAACGGGCAGTGGCTCCGCGCGCAAGACCGTTAACGTGGAAGTGCGTAAAAAACGCACCTACGTGAAGCGTGATCCTCAGGAAGCACAGGCGGAAGCGGAAGCCGAGGCCGAAGCGCAACGGGTAGCGGAAGAAACGGCTGCCGCGGAAGCGGCGCGCGTCGAAGCGGAAGCAAAAGCCGCTGAAGAGGCGAAAAAGGCCGAGGCTGAAGCGCAAGCGGAGGCCTCGAAGGTTCAGGCGGAGAAGTCTGAAGAGGCTGAGGCCAAGACCGAAAGCCAGCCCGAAGAGGCGCCGGCAAAAGAGTCAGACGCCGAGCCCGAACCGGCTCGCACCTCCTTTGTTGACGATGCCGAAGAGATTCGCTTGCGTGCACAGGAGCGCCGCAAGGCCGAGGAGGCGAAGCGCGAAGCCGAGCTTAAGGCCCAGGAAGAGGTGCGCAAGGCCCAGGAAGCGGCCCGGGCCGAGCGAGCCGCCGCCGTGGTGGATGCGCCGACCGGAGAAAAAGACGATGCCAAGCCGGGCAAGAAGAAAGAGCGTCACGGCAAGGTATTCGATGATGACGAGGGCTCCAAGCATCGCAAGCGTGCCGGTAAGGGCAAACGCGGTATGGGCGGCTCCAAGAAAAACTCCAAGGCAGACCTGTACGCCATGGCGGCCGAAGAAACCGAGTCTCAGGACGTGCTGGCCCGTCGTCGCAGCGTGCGGGCGGCTCACAAGGCTTCCAACAAACATGCCTTTAAGAAACCGACAGGTAGAGTTATTAGAGACGTAGAGATTCCCGAGACCATCACCGTGGCCGATTTGGCCCAGCGGATGAGCGTCAAAGCGGGCGAAGTTATTAAACAGCTGATGAAGATGGGCGTCATGACGACCATCAACCAGCCCTTGGAGCAGGAAACGGCCCAGCTGCTGGTGGAAGAGTTCGGGCACAATCCGGTTCTGAAGAGCGAAGACGAGATCGAGCACAAGCTCGAAGAAGAGCTGGAAATTGAAGGTGAAGGCCAGCCCCGCGCGCCGGTGGTGACCGTAATGGGTCACGTCGACCACGGTAAAACCTCGCTGCTCGACTACATCCGTAAAACCAAGGTGGCTTCGGGCGAAGCCGGTGGTATTACCCAGCACATTGGTGCCTACCGGGTTCACACCGCCCACGGCGACATCGCCTTTCTGGATACCCCGGGGCACGCGGCCTTTACCGCCATGCGTGCTCGCGGTGCCCAGTGCACCGACGTGGTAATTCTGGTGGTGGCCGCCGATGACGGCGTTATGCCCCAGACCGAGGAAGCGGTTCAGCACTCCAAGGCCGCAGGCGTGCCGATGGTCGTGGCCATTAACAAGTGCGACAAGGAAGATGCGGACCCGGATCGGGTGAAGAACGAACTGGCCGCGAAGGACGTGATTCCGGAAGAGTGGGGCGGTGACACCCAGTTTATTGAAGTGTCCGCTCACAGCGGCGATGGTATTGAGGCGCTGCTGGAGGCCGTTTCGCTACAGGCGGAAATCCTCGAGCTTCGCGCCGTGGCCGATGCGCCGGCCCAGGGTGTGGTGGTCGAATCCAGCGTCGAGAAAGGTCGCGGTGTGGTCGCCACTTTGCTGGTACAGCAGGGTACGCTCAAGCATGGTGACTTGGTATTGGCCGGACAGAGCTACGGTCGCGTCCGCGCCATGACCAACGAACTGGGCCAGCAAGTTAAAGAAGTGGGCCCCTCCTCTCCGGTGGAAATCCTCGGTTTGGATAATGCCCCCAGTGCGGGCGATGACTTCGCGGTACTGGAAGACGAGCGCAAAGCCCGTGACGTGGCGGAGTTCCGGGCGGAGAAAGAACGCAAAGAGAAGCTGCAGCGCCAACAGGCGGCCAAGCTCGAAAACATGTTCGCCAACATGGAATCCGACCAGACCAAGGTTCTTCCGGTGGTGGTCAAGGCCGATGTGCGCGGTTCCCTGGAAGCGTTGCAAGCGTCTCTGGCCGAAATCGGCAACGAGGAGGTTGAAGTTAACATCGTCTCCTCCGGGGTTGGCGGTATTACCGAGAACGACATTAACTTGGCGTTGACCTCCGGGGCGATTGTATTCGGCTTTAACGTGCGGGCCTCCGCGGCCACTCGCCGGTTGGCCGAAGCCGAGGGCGTTGAGATTCGCTACTACAGCATCATCTATCAGCTCTTGGATGACGTGAAAGGTGCCCTGAGCGGTATGCTGGAACCGGAGCGGGTGGAAACCATTGTCGGTATTGCCGATGTGCGTGAAGTGTTCCGTTCGCCCAAGTTCGGCCAAGTGGCCGGCTGTATGGTGACCGAAGGCACCGTGTACCGGAACAAACCCATTCGCGTATTGCGTGACAATGTGGTGATCTTCGAGGGCGAGCTCGAGTCCCTGCGTCGGTATAAGGATGACGTCAGCGAAGTGCGCAATGGCATGGAGTGCGGCATCGGCGTGAAGAACTACGATGTGAAAGTCGGCGACCAGATCGAAGTTTACGAAGTGAAAGAAGTGGCTCGCAACCTCTGATCCGGGACCGATTCCAGGCAGCAGCCCCGGCGATCAATGATTGCCGGGGCGCTCTTGTCTTAATGCGCCGCTAAAATTGAGTGAGGTGAGTGGGCAATGCCCAGAGAATTTACGCGCGCGGACCGGGTGTCCGACGCCATTCAGAGACTCCTGGCAAAGCTGATCCCGCAGGAAGTGCGCGATCCGCGTATTGGGATGGTTAACATCAATGATGTAACGGTCAGCCGGGATATGGCCTTTGCCAAGGTGTACGTGACCTTTGTGGGCAGTGAAAGCGATGAGGACGGCATCGAGGGCGCCAAGCGCTTGAACGGTGCCGCGGGCTTTTTACGCACGCTGCTGGCCAAGGAAATGAACATGCGCACGGTCCCCAAAGTGCAGTTCTACTACGATAAAACCGCTATCCGCGGGCAGGAATTGTCCAGCCTGATTGACCGCGCCGTGGCCGATGACCGGGCCCGGCACCGCCGGGAAGCGTCCGATGGACAGGATGATTCCGACGGGGAGACGTAATGGGTCGGCGTCGCAAAGGTCGCCTGATTGACGGCGTCCTGTTACTGAACAAGTCGGCGGGCATGAGCTCCAATCACGCCCTGCAGCGCGCCAAGCGCCTGTTTTTTGCCGCCAAGGCCGGCCATACCGGCAGCCTTGACCCTCTGGCCACCGGCCTGCTGCCGCTGTGCTTTGGAGAGGCCACCAAATTTTCTCAGTTTCTTCTGGATGCCGAAAAGGGCTACCGGAGCACGTTCAAACTGGGTGTGGTGACCAGCACCGGTGACGCCGAAGGCGAAGTGCTGTACGAATCGGACGCCTCTGGGATTACCCGCGAACAAGTCGCGCAGACGCTAGAGCACTTTGTGGGCGATATTGAGCAGGTGCCGCCCATGTACTCGGCTCTGAAGCTGAACGGCCAGCCCTTGTACAAGCTGGCCCGAGAGGGCAAGGAAGTGGAGCGTCAGCCCCGGCCGGTGACCATTTTCAAAATCGAGCTGCTGGGTTTCCGCCCGGGACCGAAGGCCGAAGTGGACGTCGAAGTGCACTGCTCAAAAGGCACCTATATTCGTACCTTGGCCGAGGATATCGGCCAAGCCCTGGACTGTGGGGCGCGCGTGGAACAACTGCACCGAACTCGCAGCGGGCCCTTTGATGTGGCCAGGGCTGTCAGCCTGGAGGCGCTCGAAGAGGAACGAGGCGACGGGCTGGCGGAGCAGTTGGACCACCACCTGCTCCCGGCCGACACGCCGGTGGCGGAATTGCCCGCCCTGACCCTGCCCGCGGACAGTGCTTATTACTTCCGTCTGGGCAACCCGGTGATGGATCCCCAGGTCTATCGCCTGGGCGATGAAGGTGATATGGTGCGGGTCTTTCAAGGCGGCCATGGCGAGGCCGAGAGCCCGCGCTTCCTGGGCCTGGGCGAGCTGGATGACGAAGGCCGCGTGGCCCCCAAGCGGCTCGTGGCCGCTACCGTGGCGACCTGAGCGCGGGGCATGGCTCCGGCGCCAAGGCGCCTCCCAACCGTGTTCGCCAGCTTCGGCTGGCAAACGCCGAGGCTTGAGTCTCGGGTATACAACCCACCTGTAAATATGCGCGGGTGCGGCTGTTTTTATGAATGGCATATTCAAAGAGGAAACGATTATGGCACTGAGTGCTGCAGAAAAAGCGGAAGTAGTAAAAGAACACCAGCAGGGTGATGGTGATACCGGTTCCCCGGAGGTTCAGGTAGCGTTGTTGACCACCAATATCAACAAGCTGCAGGAGCACTTCTCGGGCCACAAACAGGATCACCACTCGCGCCGTGGCCTTATCCGTATGGTTAACCAGCGCCGCAAGCTGCTGGATTACCTGAAAGGTAAGAGCACCAAGCGTTATGCTGACCTGATTCAGAAACTGGGTCTGCGTCGGTAAAAGTTTAGTGCCCGCCTCTTCGGCGGGCACTCTTTTTTCCGCCCTTCAGCCCTCGGGCTGGAGAGCTGTACCGGCTCTGATGAAATTATCCGAGGAGCCACCCGCGGGCGACGTTGATGCCGCCCGCAAGCGATCTGCAAGATGGCCAGAACCCTTCTGAAGTCGCGAATGAGAAATACGCGCTGAACGGTTCCACGTCTTGACAGTCAATGACTGAATGAAATGAACGTGAAGAAGAGAAGGATAGAAGAGTGAATCCGATTATCAAAAAGTTTCAATACGGTGGCGAAACGGTCACCCTGGAGACCGGACGCATCGCCCGTCAGGCCACCGGTGCGGTCATGGTAACCATGGGTGATACCTCGGTACTGTGTACCGTGGTCGGCGCCAAAGAAGCCAAGCCCGACCAGCCGTTCTTTCCGCTGTCGGTGTTTTACCAGGAGCGCGCCTACGCGGCGGGTAAAATTCCCGGTGGGTTCTTCAAGCGCGAGGGTCGCCCTTCCGAGAAAGAAACCCTCACCTCTCGCCTGATCGACCGTCCCATCCGTCCGCTGTTTCCCAAAGGTTTCATGAATGAAGTGCAAGTGGTGTGCACCGTCATGTCCACCTGTAAAGAAGTGGACCCGGATATTCCGGCCATGATCGGCACCTCCGCTTGTCTGTCAATCTCGGGCATTCCGTTTGACGGCCCCATCGGCGCGGCTCGCGTGGGCTATACCCAGGATAAGGGCTACCTGCTCAACCCCAGCTACGTTGAGTTGGCAGAGTCCGAGCTGGATATGGTGGTTTCCGGCACTAAAGACGCCGTCCTGATGGTCGAATCCGAAGCGCAGGAGCTGCCGGAAGACATCATGCTGGGAGCTGTGCTGTACGCTCACCAGGAAATGCAGGTGGTGGTTCAAGCCTGTGAAGAGCTGGCCCGCGACGGCGGCAAGCCCCGCTGGGAGTGGACGCCGGTTCAAGAAAACACCGAACTGAAATCCAAAATCGAGCAAAGTTTTGCCGGCCCGATTGGCGAAGCTTATCGCATTACCGACAAAGCCGAGCGTTACGCCAAGCTGTCCGAGCTGCGCAATCAGGCGGTCGAGCAGGTGGCCGACGAGGAAGCCGGGGTCGAGGCGAGCGAGGTAGAAAGCCTGTTTGCCAGCATCGAGAAGAATTTGGTGCGCTCACGCATTGTCGCCGGCGAGCCCCGCATCGACGGTCGCGATAACAGCACCGTGCGGCCCATCGAGGTGGACGTGGGCGTTTTGCCCAAGGCGCACGGCTCCGCCCTGTTCACCCGGGGTGAAACTCAGGCGTTGGTAACCGCTACGCTGGGCAACGCGCGCGACTCTCAGATTATTGACGCCCTGGAAGGCGAGCGCAAAGACCCGTTCATGCTGCACTACAACTTCCCGCCCTACTGTGTGGGCGAGTGTGGTCGCATGGGGGGCACTGGTCGCCGGGAAATCGGCCACGGTCGCTTAGCCCGCCGCGGCGTGGGCGCGGTATTGCCGAAAGAAGACGGCTTCCCCTACACCATGCGTGTTGTGAGCGAAATTACCGAATCCAACGGCTCCAGCTCCATGGCCTCTGTGTGTGGCGCCAGTCTGGCCCTGATGGACGCGGGTGTGCCCATGAAGTCGCCGGTGGCCGGTATCGCCATGGGTCTGGTGAAAGACGACAATGGTTTTGCGGTTTTGACCGACATCCTCGGTGATGAAGACCACCTGGGCGATATGGACTTTAAAGTGGCCGGTACCACCAGTGGCGTGACCGCGCTGCAAATGGACATCAAAATCCAGGGTATTACCGAGCAAATCATGGAAACCGCTCTGGAGCAGGCCCTGAGTGCTCGTCTGCACATTTTGGGTGAAATGAACAAGGTGCTAGCTGCCTCCCGCGAGACGGTCAGCGAAAACGCACCGCGTTTTGAAACCCTGAAAGTACATCCGGACAAGATTCGCGACATCATCGGCAAGGGCGGCGCGACCATCCGTTCCATTACCGAAGAAACCGGCGCATCCATCGATATCGATGACGACGGTACCGTGAAGGTCTACGCGGACGATGGCAATGCCCTGAAAGCGGCCGTCGCCAAAATCGAAGAGATTACCGCCGAGGCGGAAATTGGCGCGATTTACGAAGGCAAGGTTGTACGTATCGTGGACTTCGGTGCGTTCGTTAACTTCCTGCCGGGTAAAGACGGCCTGGTTCACATCTCTCAGATCGCGGACGAGCGGGTTAACGCCGTGAGCGATTACTTGAAAGAAGGTGAAATGGTTAAGGTCAAGTGCCTGGATGTGGATCAGCGCGGTCGTATTAAGCTGTCCATCAAAGAGGCCAAAGCGGATGCGTCAGCTGACGCACCGGCCAGTGAGGAAACCTCCGAAGACTAAGTCCTCGGAGATTTTCCCCACAAAAAAGCCCGCGCTATTCCAGCGCGGGCTTTTTTTGTGGGCGTCTGATCGCCACGGTGGGCCGGAGTATAAGGCGTAATCGGGCGTCTTTCAGGCCCGCCAAGCAAACAGCGGGTTCAGCCAGCGCATCAGCGGGCCGGTAAACTTCATGGGCGCATCCAGCACCGTGAGGCATACGCAGTCCTCATTTTGGAGGGCCGTGGGGGAGTGTTTGTGGCTAGAGTCGCGCGCAATATAGTCCCCGGCGTGATACACACCCAATTCGTCCGAGAAGCCGCCTTTCAGGACCACGGTCAGCTCATTGCCCCGGTGCGTGTGAACCGGAACCTTGGCGCCCGCCTTGATTTTCTGCAGGGCCACCCGCGCGCTGCCCAAATCCACGACATTGGTCAGATCGAACTTCGCGATTTCTCGAGTCTGCTGCTGCCAGTTCAACTCATCCAGTGACGCTGGAAGGTAGCGCTCCAGCGGGTTGTGGTATCCCGTCGTTTTAGGGGCGGGGCTCTGCTTTGGGGACGCCTCTGGTTCTGATTCAATACGTGCCATTAGCGCCTCGAATCCCTCATCCAGCGCCTCCGTCTGAGCGCCCTCGGCAATCTGGTCGTCATTGGCGCCCACGCTAGCCGGCTTGGTCTCCGCCAGGAGAACACCGCCCAAGGCGTTGAGTTTGCGAAGCTGACTCTGGCATTGGCTGCAAAATCCCAGGTGGACCGATACCGCCAAGGCTTGGGCCAAATCCAGGCTGCCGGCGGCATAGTCCAGCAGCGTCAGGTCGTCAGGGTGGTGTGCGCTCATAGTTCAGCTGCCTCTAGCATTACACGTAACTTCTTCATCGAGAGCCGCAGTCGGCCTTTCAAGGTGCCCAGGGGAACGTTCAGTTCTTCCGCCACCTCCTGGTGGGTTTTGCCTTCGTAATAGACTTTGCGCACGGCGATCATCTGCTCTTCGGGGAGCTCACTGATGGACTCGCGCATCCGCTTTTCAGTCGACATCGCCTGAATGGAGCGAATGGTGGTGTCCTCGGTCGGAATTTGCCACAATTCTTCGGTATCGACTGTTATCTCCTTGCTAGTACGGCCTTTCTTTCTCAGAAGATCAATACGCTGATTACGAGTAATCGTA
This sequence comes from Marinimicrobium locisalis, assembly GCF_039822625.1. Lineage (NCBI taxonomy): Bacteria > Pseudomonadati > Pseudomonadota > Gammaproteobacteria > Cellvibrionales > Cellvibrionaceae > Marinimicrobium > Marinimicrobium locisalis. Next base: position 50,011 of record NZ_JBDLLG010000017.1, on the reverse strand, counting down.
AATATCCAGGTAGAAGCGGACGCCAAAGAGTCTCGATACTTTCCCGCGTTGCGCCATACGCTGGTCATTACCTCTTGGACCAATTCTTCGGCCTGCTGATGCATGCCCTGGTTAATGGCATAGGCCTTAATTCGGGGGGCAAAATGCTTATAGACCTGTTTAAAAGCCTGGGTATCGCCTTGGTTGGCGACCCTGGCCAGCAGTTCCCCCCAATCGGGGCCCTCTCCATTGGCGGAGCTCGTGCTACTCATCGACTGTGCCTTAGTCTTCAACATACAGCGCCTCGCTCGTCCCCTACTCGTCGGTTGGCCGGTTCTACCGGTGTGCTGGGCAGAACATCGGAGTTTTGAACAGGTACGCGGTGCGCGATGGCAGGGATCACTGCCCGGATGAAAAAAATGCCAGGTGGATGATCTTAGTCGCCCTGGCGGCCGTATTTATGCCATGTGTTGTGCCGTCCGAGTATAGGAGATGGAGGGGGGATTGTCGCGACCGCTTATCAGCCCTTTCTCCTTGCTCCGTCATTGGTGTCGGGGCCGGCCACGGGTGGGCTGCTTTGGGTTTCTTGTTGAGGACGCTTAAAAATGTGACAAATATTTCACTCTGTGGCACATTGAAGGAAGTCTGCCTATGCTTAAGTAACCCGCAGGAGGCGCAAGGGGGGTGGAGTCCCGGATTGGCCCAACGAGGACAACGCAGTGAAGATCACGGAGAAGACCACTGGAGCGAACATGACCGACCCCGAACACGCCGGTACCGACAAGGCATCGGGCGACCCAAACGACCCTCGGCTGGCGCAGCACCTGAAGCACTGCCGCCATCTTGCGATCGACTATGCCCGCCGGTTTTTACCGATTTTCTGGCGCCAATGGTGTGAACGTCTTGGGGAGTGTGCCGAACGGGCCCGCTCCAACACGGACGCCACGTCATTGCTCGAGTGCAAACGCCTGCTTGAAGCCTCCCAGTATGCGCTTGAAGAGGCTTTCTGCCAGCAGCTTGGCAATGGCTTTGATCAGTTCAAAAACAAGCAGTTGAAGACCCTGGCCGGAGAGGAGCGTTTCAGTGGGAGCCTACTCTCGCGGGTGGAGCCTTCCGACCTTGAAGAAACCATCGCCATTACATCGATCACTCATCGGGCGGATGGCTGCTTTTCGGGCCCACTCTGGCTTCTGCACCAGCGAATGGCACTGCTCAATGGCGGCGAGAAGATAGCCGAGCCGGGGAACCCGGTCAGTCCGGTGCAGTTCTGCGAGGCGCTGCGAACCTCACTGCTCCCTCTTGCCCTGGATAACAGAACCAGAGTTATAGGCTTCAAAGTCTTTGACAAGGAGGTAATCGCTCCTCTGGGCGAGCTCTATGAGGTGATGAACCGCTACTTTGTCGAAGTGGACTTGCTGGCGAACCTGCGTTATACCGCCGCCTCGGAACCGTCCTCGAAACGCCCCGCCGCGGGCGCGTCCGCCGTCGGACATGAGGCCGAAGCGCCCTCCCCAGACATCGGCACGCCTCAGCGGCGAGCCTCTGACCGGCTGCTAAGCGGCATGGCTACGTCGGCCGGCACCCACTACCAAGCCGGTTTGTATAACGCCATTCGGTTGCTCCAGGGGCACCTCAATCATCTCGTCGAGCCTGACGGTGACGCTGAGGGCGCCGCCCCACCTACCAACGGCACCGAACCCCACCATCGACCCCGAAACCTCGAGCAGCTGGTGAGCCTATTGCACGACCTCCAGGTCCTGGCGCTGACCCAGTCTCAGGGCTCTGGAAGCGAGGCCCGCCCGCTCATAGCCTCGCAGCCGGTCCGGCAGGTGAGCGAGCAAGTGCTGGAGCAGCTCGCCACCGGCAGCGAGGGTAGCGATGCGCTGGCCCCCGGCGACCTGTACACCATCGACTTGGTGGAACTGTTGTTCGAATACATGCTCTTCGATGACAACCTGCCCGACTCGGTTAAGGCTCTGTTGAGTTACCTGCACACGCCGTTCCTTAAATTGGCCTTTATAGACACGGACTTTTTCGAGCAAACCAACCATCCGGCACGGGTGCTGCTCAACAGTTTGGCCGAGGCCGGTGCTCGGTGGGTCAGCAATGACGGCACCTGCCAGTACGACATGTATAACAAGATCAAAACCACGGTTTTCGGGCTTCTGGCGAAATTTAACAATGACCCTCGCCTGTTTGCCGAAGTTTTAGTGGAGTTCAATGCATATACCGTTAGCGTGGCTCGCCGCCAGGAGCTGACGGAGTGCCGTGCCCTGGAAAAAGTCCAGGGCGAAGAAAAGCTCCGCGAGGCAAAACAACGGGTCAACGATGAGGTGCGCCAGCGTACCGACAACCGGGAGCTGCCGTCGGCGGTTTTGCTGCTGCTTTTACAGCCCTGGTCGGATTACCTGTCCTTTGTCATTCTGCGTTACGGAGAGAGCTCCAATAGCTGGCACCAGTGTGTAAAAGTGATGGACCAGTTGCTTTGGACGCTGGACCCGAAAACCCGGCAAGGCGAGAAGGCTCGCCAGCGTGAAATCCAGGGGAATGTGCTTCGCGCCCTTCAAGCGGGTTTGGACAATATCGGCTATGATCAGGCCAAGGGCAAGAAGCTCCTCGAAGCGGTGGCCGCCCTGCAAAGAATGGCGCTGCAAAGCCGCCGGGCGGAACCGGCGCCCGAGCCCATGCGCTCTAGGCTCGAAAGCATTGCCGCGGGGAAGGCCGGCCGGAGTCGCTTAACGCCCGAGCCGGTCACCGAAGAAGAGCAAAAGGTGGTCGAGGACCTGAAGCTGATTGAGTTCGGTACCTGGTTCGAGTACGAAAGTCACCGGCGCCTGAAAGTAGCTTGGTACCACAAGCGGACCTTGCACTACATGCTAGTGGATCAACAGGGGCGCAAAGTCGCCATGAGCTCTGCTCTGCAGCTGGCGCGGGACATGATCGCCGGGCGAGCCAGGATCATTCACGGCAGCACCCAGCCGTTCTTCGAGCGGGCCCTGGAAAACATCTATCAACAACTCAATGCCAAGGCGGGCGGCGAGTCGGCGGAGGAAGCAGCACATGGTTGATTATCAGCGCCAGTGGCAGCGTTATACGTTAAACAACGCCGTCGATGTTTACGACAATTTGCGAGACCTGTACCTCGGGCGGTTGGTAAACATCCATCGCCACGGCCTGATGCTACTGGGGGACCAGCCCCTGGAAGAAGACAAACTCTACAAGTTGGACCTGCACCTCCCCCAGGCCATTAACGGGCGCAACAGCATCCACCTGGGCGTGGACTGCCTCTGGACCCGCAACGCTGACCACAACGGCAAGCACTGGGCCGGCTTTAACATCATTGATGCCTCCCCCCAGGCGGTGGAAGACATTGAAAGTCTGATCGATCATATCGGGCAGCGCTCGGAATAACGCGGCCCTTTCGTCGTCCCCCGGCGACTAGGGGGCGACTTCCTATAGGGTAAAAATGACTATAATATGGTCGTTGTTATAACGATGATATGAACGACCCCAAAGACCTTGAGAGAGAGTAGGTTCCCGCTATGAAGAAACTCCTGGCGATAGGCCTGGCACTGGCCTGCATCTTCGGTACCTTGAGTGCCAATGCCGCCGACGGCTACGAAATGTGGCTGCGCTACCCCCCGATTGAAGACCGCTCCCTGGTCAAGGACTACCAACGACAGTTCCGCACCCTGGTGGCGCCGGGCGAGGCCGCCATTCTCAATTCCGCGGCCGAAGAGCTGGAGCGAGGCCTTTCCGATATGCTGGGCGAGGCGCCCAAGCGCTCGGACAAGCTCGCTCGGCGTGGCTCGCTGGTAATCGGCACGCCGGACAGCTCCGAGCTGATCGCGGACCTGGGCTGGGAGGACCGCTTGGCCCAGCAGGGGCCGGAGGGCTACCTGATTGAAACCACTCGAATGGGCCGCCGTTCCGTGACCGTGATTGCCTCCGAAGGCGAGCGCGGCGTGCTCTACGGGGCCTTCCACCTGCTGCGCCTGATGCAAACCCACCAAGCGGTGGAGGACCTCGCCATCGCCGAGGCGCCGAAGGTGCAGCACCGGGTCGTTAACCACTGGGACAACCTGAACCGCTTGGTGGAACGCGGCTATGCGGGCTTGTCGCTGTGGGACTGGGGCACACTTCCCCAATACGATGAAAACCCCCGCTATGAAGACTACGCCCGTTTCAACGCCTCGCTGGGCATCAACGGCACGGTGATCAACAATGTGAACGCCGACCCGCGCATTCTCACGGACCAGTTCCTGGAGAAAGTGGCGGCCCTCGCCGGGGTGTTCCGCCGCTACGGCATTAAGACGTACCTGTCGATCAACTACGACTCACCACGGGCCTTCGGCGACCTGGAAACCTCCGACCCGCTCGACCCCAAGGTGCAGCAGTGGTGGAAGGACCGGGTAGCGAAAGTCTATGAGCATATCCCTGACCTCGGGGGCTTCCTGGTGAAGGCAGACTCCGAAGGCCAGCCCGGCCCCCAGGGCTATGGGCGCAACCACGCGGAGGGGGCTAATATTCTGGCCGAGGCGCTGGAGCCCTACGGCGGCGTTGTTTTCTGGCGAGCCTTTGTCTACTCCCCGGAGCAGGGCGACCGCTTCCGTGAAGCCTATGACGAGTTCATGCCCCTGGATGGAAAGTTCAAGGACAACGTCATTCTCCAGATCAAAAACGGCCCCATCGACTTCCAGCCCCGCGAGCCCTTCTCGCCGCTGTTCGGCGCGTTGAAAGACACCAACATTATGTTGGAGCTGCAGGTGACCCAGGAGTACTTCGGTTTTTCCTATCACCTGGCCTACATGGGCACCCTATTTGAAGAAGTACTGGATACCGATACTTACGCCAAAGGCGAGGGCAGCACCATTGGTAAACTGCTCGGGGGAGAAGTGTTTGAATACGAGCAGACCGGCATGGCCGCAGTGATCAACCCGGGTACCGATCGCAACTGGACCGGCCACCCCTTCGTACAGTCCAGTTGGTACGCCTTTGGGCGTTTGGCCTGGGATTACGAGCTCAGCTCCGAGGCCATTGCCGAGGAGTGGATGCGTATGACCTTCACCAACGACACCGGCTTTCTGGACCCGATTGGCGAGGTCATGGCCATGTCCCGCGAAGCGGGGGTCAACTACCGCAGCCCTCTCGGGCTGACCCACCTCTATGCTCAGGGTCACCACTATGGCCCCGCGCCGTGGCACGATAAGTCCGGCCGCCCGGACTGGACCGCCACCTATTACCATCGGGCGGATGAAGAGGGCATCGGTTTTGATCGCACCGAAACCGGCTCAAACGCCATTGAGCAGTATCACGAACCGATTGCCGAACGGTTTGGTGATCCCGAAAAAATTGACGAAGACTACCTGCTCTGGTTCCACCACCTGGGCTGGGATTACGAAATGGATTCCGGGCGCACCTTGTGGGAAGAGTTGGTCCACAAATACGATAAAGGTGTCGAGCAAGTTCGGCAGATGCAAGCCCAGTGGCAGGACGTTAAAGGCCTGATCGACCAGCAGCGGTATGAGCACGTAAAAGCGTTGCTGGAAATTCAGCTGCGCGATGCCATTCGCTGGAGGGACTCCTCCGTGGCTTATTTCCAAAGCGTAAACGGCTTGCCCTTGCCAGAAGGTTCCCCCGAGCCGGAACACAGCCTGGAGTACTATAAAAAACAGGAACACCGGTTCTATGTGCCCGACCCTTGGCACCCGAAAGGCGACGATCGTAAGGTCGATTATTAACCCATAGACTCCCCCGCGAGGCCCCGGTGTTAGCCAACATCGGGGTGCTTGCGCTCTACCCGTTCTGGGCGAGAACCGTCACTCAGTAATAATATTAATCCCCGCACATGCCCAAAGCGTTGCTTGTAAGCTTCAAATGCGTAGGAATTGTTGGAGGCACTAGGGCATTGGACTCTGGCGGCGGGTCCTGTTTCCGCTATCCAGGCGATGCTGCAACGCTAGCGATTTGACCGCATAGTAGAGAGGTACCGTGGAAACTGTCAACAGAACAGGGGGTTCGATCAAACAGAAGGAGCTAGGAAGTGATCCGGCAAGCTCTCATTCCTTGAGAGCTTCCAGATTAAGGGAGGGGGTTACCGGTTCAGGTACTCCATCAACCACTGCATGGCTGGGCGCTGCTGACCGTTGCTGGTCATCAGGCCGGTACCTTCGCGCCAGGTGGCGCCTACGATATAGCCCCAGAGAGTAATGCCGACCACATCCGGATGATTGTAGAAAATCGGGAAGTGTGTCTGCATATACTCAAGCTGCAACTGGTCGTTGGACTCTTGAATGTCATATTCAGAGATGTACAGCGGCAGACCCAATGCGGCGATCTGGTCCAGCTTGTCTTCGATTTGCTGAGCAGTCCAAACCTGCGGGTTGTACAGGCCGTGAGCCTGAAGGCCCAGTGCATCCACGTAACCAGAATTCACGGCGGGGCGGATCATGTCGATGATTGCATCCGTGTCCCAGGTCATGAAGTTGTAGTCGTTGTAAACCAGAACCGCGTTCGGGCAATGCTCGCGCGCCAAACGGAAGGACTCGGTAATCCAGTCGCTGCCAAAGGCGTTTTCCGCGTAATTGGCCGGGGCGTGAGAGGGCAATGCCTCGTTCACCACGTCAATAATTTCAGTGTCCGGGTAGCGGTCACAGTAGTCACTGATCCACTCTTCGATTTCCGCCCGTTGCTCGGATGCGCTCAAGCCGTCGATCCAGTTCGGACGCTGGCTGCCCCACACAAGTACGTGCGCCTTAACGGGAATATCGTTGGCACGTGCGTAGTCGTAGATGGCGTCCAGAGGGCCCCAGTTGTACTGGTCGCGAGTGCCCTCTACAGAGCCCCACTTGCCTTCGTTTTCCGGCGTAATCTGATCCCAATACTGGGTGAAGTCGGAACGGACTTGGCCACTAGTGGTGATGTTGCCCACATGGAAGGGAGGGAAGTCAGGGTTGCCCGGATTCGTCGGAGGAGTGCTGCTTGCGCTTGAAGAGCTGCTGGAGCTGGGCGCAGAGCTTGAAGAAGTGCTTCCGTCAAACGGGTTGCCAAAGCCGATGGAACCGTCGCAGTGCAGCATTTCCGAGTAAGAACCCGCACCGCACTCTTCGTCCCAAGCGCCGGTGTTGTCCTGCTGGTCTTCAGCCTGGTAAGTCACGCCGTTGACGATGACGTAATCCACCTGCACGTCGCGGTCACCAGAGTCGTTGGTGAAGGCAACACGAAGTTCGCCGGTAGCATCGGTTTCAACGCTGTAGTTCATCATACCGCTACTCAGCGTCCAGGTTTCGATGGTCTGACCACCGATTTCGAGGCTCACGCTTTCGTCTCCAACGACACCGCTCATTTGTACGGTGATGCTGTTGCTGCCACCTGTACCCTGAGAGCTGGAGATTGAACTGGCGCTAGAGCTGGCGACTGAACTGGCACTGCTTGAGGTGCCGCCGTTACCACCGCCGTCGACGCTGAACTCAGTGATGGAGGGCGTACCGTTGCCGCTCGCGCAAAAGCCGAAGCTTGCACTGTTTCCCGGTGACACGTTGGCATTGTGGGCCGCGGGTGTCACGGTTGTGCCACTGAGGTTACCGTTCCACAGGTTATTGATGCTTGTGCCGTCTAGGTCAAGGCCCACGGTCCAACCGGTAATGTTCGCATCACCGTTGTTGGCGATGGTGGCATTGGCGCAATAGCCCGAGCCCCAGTTGTTGGTAACCGATAGGGTTGCTTCGCCGGGTCCCGAGGTGACCGCATGGGCCGCCTCGGCGAATAAAAGACCCGCCGATGCAAACATGAGTGTATGTCGTAATAGGTGTTTCATTGATAACTCCTTTCGCTGTTTTCAGGATGGGTGGTGCTGGTTGGCAACGTAGTGTTGCCGGTGGCCGGAAAGTGGAAACGCTGTGCCAAAGCCATTAAAAGACCAGAGTCGACCCTTGCGCATATAACGCTTCCATACAACAGCAAAACATCCTTGAATGAAGGGTTATCACGGCTTGCTTTCTACTGTGTCACTGAGCGAATCGCTCTCTCCGGCTAGCCTGGTGTCCGCGCGATTTGCAGCGGATTGATACATGGGTTTATTACTGTTTTTCTCGATGCAGTTTTCATAGGCGCTGCTATAGTCTGTCGCCTTCGCCTGTTCAGCCTCCCGTGCGCACATTTCTTCCACGGAGTAAGCATCGCTTTGGTAAATATCAACCTGCGCCAAGCAAGGCGCACTGAGGGCCAAGCAAAGGCAGTATGCTGAGAAGGACAATGCTTTCATGGCATTCACCGTGTTTGGGTAACGTCGGCTCCCTTTGAGCAAAAAAGGGGATTCCAGGAGAATCCCCTATAATGACTATCTAATAGCGAGTGAAGGTAATGTGCTATAGATTGCCATAACCGATGGACCCACTGCAGTGAAGCCATTCACTGTTTGAGCCACCGCATTGATTATTTTGCCAAACACCGGTGTTATAGCTCTGGTTCTCGGACTGCCGGGTAGAACCGTTCACCTGAATGTAGTCCACTTGAACGTCGCGACCGCTGGCGTCGTTTTCGTACTGAACCACAATGCCGCCGCTGGCGTTACCGTTCCAGGTGTAGTTGTTCATGTAGGTGGACAGAGTCCAGCTTGCAACGGTGGTGTCGTTAACGCGCAAGTTGATGCGCTCATCGCCATTGGTGCCGCGGGCGCGAACAGTGATCTCGTTGGAGCCGCTGTTGCCGGAGTCGCCGCTATCGCCACCACCAGTGTTGCCACCGCCACCACCGGTGCCGGATTCCCAAACGGAGACGTTGGAGCTGCCGCTGCTCTGCCAACCTTCGGTTGCCAGTACCTGGTAGTGGTGGCTGCCGAGGTTCCAACCTTGACGGGCCCAGGCATCCACGTGGTTCTGGAAGGTAATGGTATTGTTGTCGCCCTGCGGTCTTTTCGAGGTACGAACACTCCAGTACTGGTAAAAAGTGGTATTACCATCAATGGACGGCTTATTGACACGCTGCGTTCTGTACAGGTCATAAGTGCCACCGTCGGTGGTTACCGTGCCGGCTGGGGTGCCACCGGGCGGACGATAGCTGCCCCAGCTATCGACGACGTAGTATTCCACCAGAGGGCCTCTGGTCCAGCCGTATAGGGTTAGGTAAGAGTTGCCTGAGGGAGAATAGTTCCCGGCGTTGTAGCCGATAATGCGGTTGGAGGCACCCGTGCCCCAGCCTTTACCGCCCACAAAGTTACCGGTGTTTGACCATTCGTAACTGTAATTGCCATCGTCACCCAGGGTCATGCAGGCAGAGCCTCCACCATCGGACCAGTGGGTATAATAAAAACCACCGTTATTCCCGGTTTGGTTGTCGCAAATGGTTTGAGCGTTGGCGGCGGAGATGCCAAAGGCGGCGGCACCACTGATTAGGGTGGTGGAAAGGAACTTCATCCATCCGCCTTTTTTAGGCTGAACATCAACACGTTTCATAGTGGATCCTCTTACTTGATTATTGTTGTTACTGACGATGTATTTTTATATCGGCGCAAAAATGGTGCCTAGGCATCCATACTGCTTAAGTATCGTTAGTAACCTTCGAGGCCTTGTCAGGAATGATTGACTGCGCAGGCTCATGAGGCGTCGGAGCATTGGATTTATAATTGGGTGTCGCTCCGAACGCTTTTTTAATCCGTTCCCCGCTGCCGATGACGGTTGAACCAGCAGGATTGAGTGTCGTTAACCCACCTCTTAAAGTCAACATAACTATAATTCATGAGGCATTTGTTTCATCGTATATATTCTGAAAGACTATAAGATGAAGCGTTGTTCTTGGGGGTAGATGCTGTTCATCGCGACGGTAGAGCGCAGTCGCTACAAGGGTTTGCGAACCTCGATAGAGACGCGGGGGATTTATTGGGCGAAAGAGGAAGGCTTTAATTCTGGCGCATTATCCAACGCTTAATATTGCAAATTGATATATAACACTTTATCCGTGTAACCGTATCCAAATTAGTGATAAAGCCTTTGAGGAAGGTTGGCGGGTAGAGAACGGGCGAAAATAAAGGAAAAGGGCGCCCAATAGAACAATATCGTGGCGCCATTTTCCTGTTATAGCTCCGCCGCGAGGGGGAAGGTCAAGGCGTGAGCCTGTTACACCAGGAATGTTGCTCCATGGCGGCGGAAGCGCAGAGCGCGTCTCGGGCCAAATAGGTGTCGGTCACATAGTATAGGGTGCGCAGGCCTATATCCTCCCTGCCCAGGTTGTGGTAAATCAAACCGACCAGAATGTCCTCGGGGCTCATCGAGGTGTGGTTTTTTGCGAAGTAACGCGCGGCCTGCCCCAGCTCAACACCGGTCAGCAGTTGCTCGGCCCGGCCGACGCCAATCTGGTAGGCCTGCGTCAGTAGCAGGTTATAAAGCCCCTGGCGCTTGGCCTCGGGAAGATGGCCAAACACTGTGTTAAAGGGCGCTTCCAGGTTTCGGTGGTTTTGCTCCACCAGACGCAGGGCGCAGTCCACCTGCACCATTCGGTGGAGTCGGTACTCTTTGGGCACTTGGCAGTCGTCCAATACTTCGGGGCGAAGCTGCATAATTCCCCGAGCGGCCTGCCGGGAGAGGGCGTCTTTCTGGCCGCCGCTTTCAATAATGGTTTTCCCAAGGAAAGTGGGCATGATGGTCTCTGGAAAAGTGAAGCGTCCCTGGACTTTCCGGTGTTCGTAGACGGTTTTGAACAGTTCTACTAAAGAGACTTGCTCATCTTTTGCGCCCACCGTCATTCCGTCCCACGTGCCCCACAGCTGGTATTCCTCGGTTTTGCCTGTGAGCCTCTCAATAGCTTCGTTTATATCCACAAACGGTTGATGGCAAGCGAGGGCAAAGGGGTAGCCTCGGGTTTTGGTTGAACCGGGGCTCCACGTTTTTGTTCTGGTTTCCGCCGCCAAACGCTTTCTTGTCAGGTTGAGCCGCTCGATCGTGGCCTTGCTTGAGCCCGCGTTGTCGATGTAGGCCAAAAACCGACCTCGCCGATCAAACAGGATGTGGCGTTCAGGCTCGTGGCAGTAGCTTGTACTGAATAACACCCACTGGCGAATGGTGGCCAAGTTCTCCGCCACTCCCTGGCTTTCCCAGTAGGGCGTCTGGCGGACAACGTCCAGCCAGCTATCCTCAGGTGCCACGGGCGGCACGGTATCGGCCCTAGCGGAGCCGAAAAAACCCAGTAGGACCCACAGAAGCCAGAAAACGACCCTTTGGGGCCCCGGGCCTTGTTGCGGACGGAGTAGGAAGGGGGTGGATGCCATAGTGTGTCGGTCTGCTCTACGCCAATTGAGCCGATAACCTACCACATATTCCGAGAACAGCCTTTATAGGCTTGCGTTGGGGCAGATCAGCCGCCAAGCCGTATCAATTCGTCAAAATCGACTATAGAATTGGGGCAGGCTGATGACTCTTTATGTTGATCAGTCACTCAATATCCACAGGGAGTTTAACGATGAACAGTAAATTGACCGGAATGTCGCTGGTGCTCGCCGTGGCACTATTTTCGGGGTGTGCCACTCAAACGCCTCAAATGACAGAGGTGGAACCGGGTGTGTCCCAGGAAGCCCAGCGCAAGGCGCAGCAGGCCACCCAGGAGGCGGAAAAGCAGCCCGAGGCACTGGCGCTGAAGCGGAAAATCGCGGTTGGGCGCATTTCCAATGAGACCAACTATGGCCGAAGCCTTCTGCGAGCGGATAGCACCGACGAGCTGGGAAACAAAGTCACCGATATGTTTTTGCAAGCACTGACCAACAGCGAAAGCTATTTGGTGTTCGAGCGACCGGATATCGAACTCTTAAGCCGCGAAGCGGAACTGTCCGGTCAGGAGGTCAGCATCACCGGGGTGGACACCCTGGTAATCGGGTCACTGACCCAGTTCGGACGTGCCACCACTGGAGAGCGGGGGTTTCTGTCCTCCACCAAGAAGCAGGAAGCCACGGCCACCGTGGACCTGCGGCTGGTCGATGTGACCACCGGTCGGGTATTTGCCTCCGTCACCGGAACCGGCTCCTCTTCTGTCGAACAGGGGCGCACTATGGGGTTCGGCTCCGCGGCGGGCTATGATGGCAGCCTGAATGACCGTGCCATTGCCGCCGCCGTGATTTCCGCAGTGGATAAGATGACCGGGCTTTTTATCGACAAAGCCTGGACGGCGGATATCCTCGCCCTGGAAGAAGGGCGCGTCTACATCAGCGGTGGCGCCAGTCAGGGCGTGGAGCCGGGAATGGTGTTTGACGTTCAAACCCGAGGCAAGAAAGTTAAGTCCCAGGCCACCGGCTCCGTCATTACCCTGCCGGGCGAAAAAGTGGCCGAGATTGAAATTGTGGGCCTGTTTGGTGAGGACCCGCTGGACCAGGGCGCCTATGGAAAGCTCGTTTCCGGTTCCCTGGCCGGACACGATATTAAGGACCTTCAAGTTAAGGATCATTCAGAAAAGGAGAGTGAACAATGAAATATGCAGTGATAGCCGCGCTTTTTATGTTGTTAGTGGGGTGTGTTCAGTCTCCCACTCAGAACACGCAAGTGGTGGATGACCGCCCGGGGCTGACCTTTAGTTTGGCGAATGAAGCCGCCACCGAGTATGAACTGCAGGTGGACGGCATTTCCTACGGCGCCGTGGGGCAGTACCAGGAAGGAGAAAATGTACTCAGACTCATCGACGGCACGCACCGTGTGGAGTTGATTGCCGGAGGTGAAGTGGTCTATAGCCAGAAAGTGTATCTGGGCGCGGGCGTTAACCGAGTGATAAAGGTGGGCGCCAATGATCAGTAAGTCCTTTCTTGTTTCCGTCATCGTGGTACTGCTGAGTGCCTGTACCGGCCCCCAGACGTTGTACGACTGGGGCCAATACGAGCAAACCCTCTTTATTCACTACCATGACCCCGCGCTGAAGGAACAGGCGCTTAAAGAGTACATTGCTTTCATTGAGCAGGGCGGTACTCAGGAGCACCCGATTGCGCCCGGCCTTTACGCCGAAGCCGGCACTTTTATGCTGGAGCAGGGCGACATTGAAAGCGCGGTTAAATTTTATCAGATGGAACATGACGCCTGGCCTGAAAGCCGGCCCATGCTGAGCGTGCTGATTGAGAACCTGGAGGGACAGATTGATGGGTAACTGGATAAAATGGATCAGCGCCGCTGCCGTGGTTTGGCTTACCGGCTGTGCGACCACGGCGCCGGATGAAAGTCGGTTGGATGCGTTTCACAATGCCCAGCCCCGGTCGGTACTGGTGGTCCCCGTGGTGAATCAGTCCACCGATGTGCAGGCCCCCACGTCCGTACTGGCGACACTGCCATTTCGCTTAGGGGAAAAGGGCTATTATGTTTACCCGGTAAACACGGTGAAAACGCTGTTGGAATATGAAGGGCTGTATGAGCCGGCGGAAATTCATAACCAGCCACCGGAGCAATTGGCCAACCTGTTTAAGGCCGATGCCATTCTTTACGTGACCATCCACGAATGGACGTCCAAATACGTTCTGCTTTCCACCACCACAGAGGTGGACTTCGAGTATCGAATCGTGAATGCCGATGGCGCCGAGCTGTGGTCCGCCAGGAAGAGGCTGCAATACACCCCCCAAAACAATAGCAGCGGCAACCCTCTGGCGGATTTAATTGCCGCGGCGGTCACCGCAGCCATTGAACGGGCCGCGCCCAACTACCTGCCCTTAACCCGGCAGGCGCACCAACAGGTATTCAGTGGTTATGCCACTGGACTGCCGCCGGGGCCTTACAGCCCGAGTTACGAGCAATACTACCTGGAGTTGCAACCCGAAGCGCCCGAAGCGCCGCAGTAAAAGGGGGCCGCCAGGGACGGCGGCCCCAGCGGTTGACAGGGCTGCCCATCGGACGGAAACTACCGAAATCTTTAAAAAGCAAGGAGAGTTGTAAGGAGAGTGATTATGGAACAGCCGATTCTTAACACCGAGCGGTTAGAGCTGCGCCCTTTTAAACAAGCCGACGCCAAACGTGTGGCGGCCCTGGCGGGCGACTGGCGCGTGGCGCAAATGACCATCAATATTCCCCAACCCTATGAGCCCGGCATGGCGGAGAGCTGGATCGCCTCCCTGGCGCCAGCCTTTGCCCAAGGGGAAAAAGTGGTTTATGCCGTCACGCTCCCCGAGGCCAACGAACTGGTGGGCTCGGTCAGCTTGACGGACTTCTCGGGCGAGGCAGGCCACCTGGATTTCTGGATAGGGGTTCCCTACTGGGGGCGAGGCTATTGCACCGAAGCCGTTCAGTCCATCGTCCATTATGGCTTTCACCAGCTCGGCTTATCGGTCATCCACGCCCACTACATGCGAAACAATGTGGCCAGTGGCAGGGTGTTGTCGAAAGGCGGGTTCGAGCACAAAGGTGAGATCATGCTCAATGCTCACGGCATGATGCGGCGTTTGCAGCAGTGCGAGCGTCAACGCGACCCGCGAAGCCGTGCGGCGACAGAATGAGCCCTCCCGTTTTTTCATAAGGACCCCGCTCTATAAAGGGCGTCCGGACAAAAAACCTGTACAAAAAAAGGCCCGTCATTGGACGGGCCTTTTCCGTGGTGGAGAAAACAGCCGTTGTTAGAACGTCGGCAGCTCATCCAGTGTAATGACCAGCTCGTGGTTGTAGACATGCTCCTTGTGGGCCTGGGTGTTGAAGTACTCACCGGTCCAGAAGTTCGACTCATTGGTCACGCCTTCGGCGGTGTCAATGTCGTTCCAGACCATAAAGTACAGCCACCAGGCGCCGTCTTCGGCCATTAAGTCCGGGTCGGGGATGTTGCTGTTTTCCGTGAGAGCCACCATTTTTTGTTCATGGGGCTCGCTGGCAGCCAACTCGTAAACGCCGATTTGAGACTCATAGTTCTGAGCGCCGTCGTAGATATCGTGGCCGACAATATCCACGTAGTTATCACCCGGATACCAAGCCGCGCTTTGACCATTCCATACCCACAGTAGATTGTTCAGGCCGTGGTAATTGGTGAGCCGGTCGTACAGGTATTGCCACAACAGCACTTGGGCGTAGGCGGAGGGTACCTCGTCGGTGCGGTCATTGCGGCCCCACCAGAACCAGCCCCCGGAGGCTTCGTGCAATGGACGCCACAGCACGGTCACGCCGGCATCTTCCAGCGTTTGCAGTTCGGCGGCAATCATATCCACGTCCGCTTCAATGTTGGCAAAACTGGTGCTGGTGGTATCCAGCTCCCCTTCCACCACCGGGATGGTGAAGTCGGTATCCTCGGTGTAGAACTCACCGATCTCACCCTCCGGGGCGTCGGGGTCGCGCCAGTGCCAGTTGAAGGTGACCAGGCCGCCGCGCTCCCAATGCTCGATGGCTTCTTCGGTCTGGGTCAGGCCGGAAATGCCGTCCCAGTACAGGCCGTAGTTCATAAAGTCGTAGCCCATAATAGCGGGCGCTTTGCCCGTGTCATTGATAACACGCTGATACTGGTCGATGTCGTCCTGCCAGGTCTGGTCCATCTGGCCGGTGAGCATCTTGCTCCCCCACACCGATTGCAGGTAGCTGTAGACCGATTCGGTGGTTTCATCGGCGTGTGGGTTCACTGGCTCATCCCGCATGGGGCCTTGAGTATTGCTGCCCATGCCGGGGCACATGCTTTGCGACAGGCAAATGGCACCGCCTTCGCTGCCCCAACTGCCGGTATCGGTGTTGCACAGGGTAATTTCCTCTTCCCCGATCATGCAGTAAGGGAAATCACCCGCACCCGGATCCGCGGCCGACTCGTACACAATGCACGAGTAGCTGTTTTCCCAGCCCCAGCCGTCACCGTCGGGATCGGAATCCGCCGAGCGGCAATACGGCCAACCGTTGCTGGTGGCATTGGGAATGATCTCGTCGCCCCCAGCGCTTGAGGACGTGCTGGAGGAAGCGCTGGAGGCGACCGAAGAGGCCACGCTCGATGACAGCGAGGACGACACCGACGAGGCAACGGAAGAAGCCATGGAGGACGCCACCGAAGAGGCCTCAGAGGAAGCCACTGACGAGGCCACACTGGATGACACCGCGCTTGAGGCCGAGCTGCTAATGCTGGATGAGAGGCTGGAGGCGCTGCTGGAGGCTCCCCCGCCGCCTTCCACCGTCAGCTCGATGAGCTCGGCCAAATAGTTGCTCCCGGTGCTATTGGCGCAGAAACCGAAGTTCACGCTGCCCGAGGCGCGAATTTCGCGGTTGTACCCCATGGGAGTGACGGTCTCGCCGTTGAAGTTGCCATTCCACAAATTGCTAATTTGGGATTGCTTGGGGTCCATGGTCAGCTCCCAGGCGCTGACCGCGGCGCTGCCGTTGTTGCTGACCGTGACGGAGGCGCAGTAGCCGCTGCCCCAGTCGCTTTGGATGGAAAGGGTGGCACTGGTATTGTGCGCCCCGCTGACGGTGTTGGCGTGGGCCGCACCGCCGCAAAGTAGCAAAGTAGCCGCCATGGCGCTTCGCCAGGCGAACCGGTTAAAAAGCGGTTTCATAAAAAACTCCGGTTGTTATTGGTTAAAGGTTGATGACGCCGCCGCTGCCGTACTGGTCATTACAGGTGGTGCGTCCAATACAGCTTTGGTTGTTCTCATAGCCCCAGCCCTGGTCTTGGTTGGCGCACAAGGGGTGAAGGGTTCCGTACCAGTCGCACTGCTGTTGGGTGGCTTGGGAAGACTGGCCGGAGGCGACGGATGATGCAGCGCTGCTCTGAGTACTGCTGCTCTGCGCTTCGCCCTCGACGCCGTAGGGGGCGGGCTGGCTCTCACAGGTGTTCTCGCCAATACAGCTTTCGCTGTTCTCCCAACCCCAGCCGTCGGCTTGGCTGTCGCACAGAGGGTAGGGGGTGCCGTACCAGTTGCAGCGCGCCTGGGTGGGTGTGCTGATAGCGCTACTCGAGCTGGTTGAGCTGGAAGGGTTTGAGGACGACGTCGTGGACGTTGAACTGCTCAGGCTGCTGGCGCTCGCCATGCTTGAGCTGATGCTGGAAGAGCTTGACTCACTGGTTGAACCGCCATCCAGTACCTCGGTGAGTGAGCCGAACCAGGCCTCGGCGATCTTTTCATCGCCACTGTCATTCGGGTGGACGCCATCATAAGTGTCGGCGTTGTAGTCAAAGCCGCTGTACTGGTCCACCACAACAATGGGGGACTGCTCGGTCCCAAGGTTTTGGGCCCAGCCCGGAATGGCCGCGTTCAGCGCTTGCACCCGCTGGTTGCACTGGCCGCACGACTCGTTCGGGTCCATGGGAATAATTTGAGCGACCAGAATGGCCATGGCGGGGTTGTTCGCCCGCATCTGTTCCACCAGGGTGGTGAACGCCTCGAGAATGTCGTCGGTCGGCCGGTTGCTCCAGACGTCGTTGGTCCCCAGGTGCATGATGATCACATCCGGGTTGGTTTGCCGCAGCCAGCCGGGCAGGAGGTCGTCGTAGGCAATGTTGGTGGCGAGGTAACCGCCATGGCCCTCGTTATCGCCGTCGTGAGCCATGCCGCAGCCCTGGGGGGGCAGGGTGCCGACAAAGTCGATATCGGTGTGGCCAGCCTCGTGAAGCTGGTTCCAGAGCAGGGCCCGCCAGCAACCCGGTGAGCCAGTGATGGAATCGCCCAGGGGCATGATGCGGGTCTGTGCGGTGGCGGCGCCCGAGAGCAGAGCGGTAACCATTGCCGATAGCAAAAGCAGGGCTTTAAAAAGCCGCCCGTAAGAGTAAGACATAGCGCGGTCGCTCCTGATGACAGTGAGTGAAAGTGGCGCGCTGCTCCTCTTTTTTAGAGATGATAGTCGGTTACAGCGGCCGGGCGACAGTCTAGTGATCGAGGCCGGCCCGAGATATTAGCTGTGTCGCACTTTGCTCAGGTCATCAGAATAATTTGAAATAAGAAAAGGTTTTCAAATTTCAATGTCTTAGTCGCGAGTCTCCTGGCGTTGGCGGTCTTCCTCCAGTACGCGACGAAGACTCTCCAGGTTCTGGTGTACGGCCTGCCCGTAGCGTTTCTCATCGCCCCATAGGGGGGCCAACTCCTCAAAGGTGCGCTCGTCGTGCTCGCCGAACATTTGGGCGTGCCGTGCCGCCAGTTCCGGCGTTTGGCCGAGTGCGATGAGCGCATCCTCGCCCACCTTCAGGGCGGAGTGGAAAGTCTCCCGGCGAAGGGCTTGAATGCCGCGCTTTCTCAGCTCGTAGGCATGGCTGCGGTCGACCGCTCGGGCGATCACTTTCAGTTCGGGAAAGTGCTTGCGGGCGGTGTCCACAATGGAAAGCGATTTAACCGGGTTGTCCACGGCCACCACCAACAAAGTGGCATGGTCCGCACCGGCCTGCTTGAGCAGGCTGCGCCGGGAGGCATCCCCGTAGTACACCTTGTTGCCGTAACGGCGTACCAAATCCACCTGCCCGGGGCTGCTGTCCAAAATGGTCATGGGAATTTTGTAGCTATTCATCATCCGGCCCACTATCTGCCCAAAGCGGCCGTAGCCGGCGATGATCACTCCCTTGGAGGGGGACGGGGTTTCATATTGGGGGGAGGGTTTGCGCTGGCGAAGGGAGGAGAAGCGGTCAAACGCCATAAACAGTATTGCCGTGCCCACCATGGTAACCGCCACCACCAAATTGAGCACCTGGGCGTTCCCCTGGCTGAGCACACCGGCGGTCAATCCCGCCGCGGATATGACGAAGGCAAATTCCCCGCCCTGGGAAAGCGAGATGCCAAACAATACCTTCTCTGACGGCCCAAACCGGAAAACCGTACCCACTCCATACAGCACGGCAAATTTAATCAGCATCAGCGCGACGGCTCCGCCCAAAATCAGCAATGGGCGGTCCACTAGTAAGGCGTAATCAATGCTTGCGCCCACGCTCAGGAAAAACAGCCCCATCAGCAGGCCCTTGAAAGGGTTAAGGTCGGCTTCGATTTCGTGCCGAAACTCGCTCTCAGCCAATACCACGCCAGCGATAAACGCCCCCAGCGCCGGCGAGAGCCCAATGGCGGTCATGGCGAGGGTTACGCCCACCACGATCAGCAGCACGAAGCCGGTAAACAGCTCTGACTGCTGGGCGTTGGCAATGACTCGGAACACCGGGCGCAGTAAGTAGCGGGCGATAACGATAATGCCAGTAATGACAAGCAGCGTAATGAGGGCCTGCCAGTACGCGGGAAACGATGACAGCAGGTCCTGGCCCATTACCCCGGTTGCGCCGGCGCCATCGCCTCGGGCGAGCAGGGGGACTGCGGCCAATATAGGGATAACCGCCACATCCTGAAACAACAGCACCGAAAAGCTGTTCTGGCCCACGCTCGAGTCGAGCAGACCCCGCTCCTCCAATGTCTGCAACACAATCGCGGTGGAGGACAGCGCCACGGCAAGCCCGATCAGTATGGCTTCGGCCGGGGACACTGACAGAGCCAGCGTCGCGCCGGACAGCACCAGGGCCGAGATTACGACTTGGGCGCCACCCATCCCCAGAATGGCGCGCCGCAGGTTCCAGAGCCGATAGGGGCGAAGCTCGAGCCCAATCAGGAACAACATGATCACAACACCGAATTCGGCAAAGTGCAAAACAGCTTCCGGGTGGCTGACAAAATTCAGCACATGCGGACCGAGCAAACTGCCCGCCACCAGATACCCCAGCACCGAGCCGAACCCCAGCCGCTTGGACAGTGTCACAACAATAACGGCGGCGCTCAGGTAAACCGCAATGTCAATTAAAACGTGCTGCATGGTTCTGTCTCAGCCGGTTTTATGTTCCGTGAAAAGGTGATGCGGCGCCTGCCCCTATAACAGAGTGTGGTCTTGGTGGCCCGGTGCCGTGGCGGCTTATAATACCAGGGTTCAGGCGTGGAGCCTTGTGGCCCGCGACTGTTTTCGCGCCGCCAGGGTGCTATGATTGGGGCTCATTGGCACCACACAACCAGAAGGAGCACACTGTGAGTGAACTCTATTCCGAACACCCGGTAATGTTTAAGAACAACCCCATCGGGTTTATTGCGAGCATCATCCTGATTCCCGCATTTGGGCTGGGGCTATTGATCCTGCTGTGGTGGTACATTCAGACTCGCAGCTCCAAACTGACCGTGAAAGAGCACGACATCCTTTACGAGCAGGGACTGCTCAGCAAGAACCGGGCGGAGTTCAGCATCAGCGGAATTCGTACCGTGCGGGTGCACCAAAGCTTCTTTAACCGGATTTTTGGCGTGGGCGCGATCCAAATTTACACCGCCGGCGACAAGCCCGAGATTGAAGCCAAAGGCATGCCGGACCCCAACCGCGTGCGGGAGCTGATTAAAGCCCGGCAAAATGGGGGTACCAGCCGTGGTGGGTGAGGCAGATCGGAAAGATAAGGACGAATCCCGCAAGATTGCCATCGTCCTGATTTCATTGGTTGTGGTGGTGGGCATCGCCGCCATGCTTCTGCTGCCCTCGCTGTCCGAGTTCGCGGCGGCGCATCTGCAGCCGGGCCTGGGCCTGAAAACGGCGGCGATTATCGCCTTCTTTGTGACGGTGGTTTTATTTCTGGCCTTTGCCGTTTTTGCCGGCGACGGCCTGCTGGGGGAGCTGCAGTTTATGCTGCTCGGCTTCTTCCTCTTCTTTGTGATCTTCTGGCTGATGATCGCCTGGGTGTTTTAGCGGCTGACGTGAAAGCCGCTCAGTGGGCGTAGCCAAATATGGAGATAAAGTGGCAGAAGGTGCCGCCCAGCACAAACAGGTGCCACACGAAGTGGGCAAATTTGAACCGGGCGTCCAACACATAGAACACGATACCCAGCGTGTAGGACGCCCCGCCCGCGGCCAGCCAAGCAATCCCGGCGGCGGGAACCTCTCGGGTAAGCGGGTGCATGGCCACCAGTACCAACCAACCCATCACCAAGTACAGCCCCACCGATAGCACCGGGTGATTCAGCTTTCTCAGGCTTTTCAACAGCACGCCGAAGGCCGCCAGCGCCCAGACAATGCCAAACAGCGTCCAGCCCCATGGGCCGTTTAGCGCCCCGAGCGTAAAGGGCGTGTAGGTGCCGGCAATCAGCAGGTAAATGGCGGAGTGGTCGATATCCTTACACACCCGCTTGGCGCGCCCCTGGGGCAGCATGTGATAAACGGAGGAGGCCAGATACAGCACAATCATGGTGGCGCAAAAAATACTCACGCCCACCACAAAGGCCGGGTCGCCCAACCGTACCGCCCGGACCACCATAAACGGCGTCGCAATGATGGCCGCAACCAGGCCGATGCCGTGGCTGATGGTGTTGGCGGTCTCTTCCCCGACGGTCTGTAACCGGTGCTTTAACTCAGCCGTGTGTGATGTCATTCGTTGCCCCCCGTTCTCACGAAGCATGATTCATTGCCCATTATTGTACATCGCTTAGATGACAATGTCGGGGCTGCCGTCATAAAGGGCGCCTTACTGGACTCGAGGCACCGGGCTGCCCCTCCTGCATATAATGAGAGACGTGCTCCGCCAAACTGGTACCCGCTTCGTTCATGGTTAAGTAAGTCCGGTCGGCGCCGGCCTCATCAATACGGTTGGCTTCGTCCTCATACAGGCTGTGGGAGACAATGTAGCCGGAGAAACCGTTGGCGCGCAGTTTCTTGGCAGAGATAATTTTCGCCTCCGGGTCGCTCATGCTCAGCACCACGGAGCGAATGCCGCTCATATCCAGCCCGGCCCAGAAAGCCTGGTCTTCCGCGTCCGCGAACAGAATGTGCCGCCCGGCTTTCAGGTGTTTGTCCACCTTGCCGGGGTCCGAGTCCAGGGCGAGCAGGCGGTAGCCCTGCGCCTGAAGCCGGTCGTAGGCGGCGCTGCCCGTTCGGCCCATCCCCATGATAATAACCTCGGCATCGCCCAGGGATACGGGCACCTCATCCGGGTGCCAGCTGTCGCGCTCCAACCGGCGCAGGCGATCGCCCAGGCGTTCATACAGCGGGTGGGCAATATGGTTCAGCGGCGCTGACACCACGAATGACAGCGCCAGCGTGAGCGCCAACGGTATCAGCCACTCCGGAAGCGCCACACTGGCGACAATCAGCCCGAACTCACTGTAGTTGGTCAGGCTGAGCCCGGTGAGAAAGGCGCTGCGCGAACGCAGCTTGAACACCAGCAAGAACAAAAAGAACAGAATGCCCTTTAGCGGCAGCAAAAGCGTCATTACCAGGGCGAAGATGATCATGCCCTTATCCGGCAGGCCTTCCATACCAATTTGCAGAAAAAAGCCCACCAGAAACAACTCCTTGATGCTCCACAGAGAGTTGGACAGTTCCGTGGCCCGCGGGTGGTTGGCCAGCAGTGCACCAAAGGCGAGGGCGCCCAGTTCAGAGCTCAACCCGACGGATTCGAACCCCTGGCCGCCCACCACTAGGGCGAGCAACAGGCCCAGAAGCACCAGTAGCTCGTCGTGGCCGCTCTGATCCAGCAGCCGGTAAATCAGCGGGCGCAGCAGGGGTATCAAGAGAATCAGCACCGCCCAGGCAGAGGGGGTATCGCCGCTGGCAATGGCCATCACCACCAGGGCGATCAAATCCTGCACAATCAGAATCCCGATCGCCACCCGCCCGTGAAAAGCGCGCAGCTCGCGTTTGCTGTCCAGCGCTTTGGCCGCCAGCACCGTACTGGAGAAAGCCAGCGCAATGGCCAGCATTGCGGCGGTGTAAGGTTCAAGGTCAAGCAGCCAGTAGAGACCGGGTGCTAGCAACAGGCAAGAGACGGTAAAATGCAGCAGTCCACCGCCAATCACCTCCGGGCGCACCAAGTTGCGCAGGCGAAGCTTCAGCCCCACGGTAAACAACAGCAGCAACACCCCAAGGTGCGCGATGTGGTCAAGAATCTTGCCGTTCTCATCCGGCAGTGAGAGGTAGGGGCTGGCGGCGCTAATGGCAAACCCGGCGGCCAGATAGCCAATCAGATTGGGGAGACCGAGACGACGGACGAAAAACCCCAGGGTAAAGGCAAAGGCGATCCAAATGGCTTCCAGCATGCAGTGCTCCCGAAAAGCGGTCTCAATAGCACTCTAGTATATCGGAGGATGGCACAGAAAAAAGCCGGTACCTATTCGACACCGGCTTTAAAAGGGGAGTCCGGCGCTTTAATAGACGCAGCTGTCCGGGGCGCCTGCCACATAATAGGATTTGTAATTGCGTGCCTGTGGGTCCATGCAGCCTTTAAGGTTCAACAGCCGCACCGAGCGGAACTCAATGGGCGCGCTCTCTGCTTGCAGGGCAATATAGCCCTCGGTCAAGGGCGTGCCATCGTCCAGCTGCATGCCGCTGTAGCGAATCACCTCTTCGCCCTCCACCCGGTGAATGGCCAGGTCATCCCCGTGGACCTCCACCTCGGCAGTGACCCACTGGTCCCCGTGATAGGTCTCGCTGCTGGACTCGATAATATGGTCCTCCCGCAGCTCACCCTGGTACACCGCGTGGGAACCCGGTGTCACCAGGTTGGAGGTGGGGCGCTCATCCTCGCCATTGCCCCCGAGCAGCTGCACCTCCATGCAGGCCGGATAGCCTTGGTTAATCTCCATTTCATAGGGTGACTGGGCGTGGTACATAATGCCGTTATTCCGTACCGCCCACTCTGGGGCCCCGTCCACCTGCTCCCCGACAAAGCGGTACTCCACCTCTATGCGGTAGTGCGAGAAAGGCTCCTTGTAGAAAAGGTGGCCCCAGCGACCGCCCAGCTCATCGTATTCGTCATAGCTGACCACGATTTTTCCGCCCTGCACAGAGAAGGTGTTCAGCGCATTCTCCCCCGGCGGGGACCCGGCAATCTTGATGATCCAGTCACTCAGGTCCTCTCCGTTAAACAGCTCGACCCACTCTTCCCGCTCGGCGGCACTGGTTGTGGAATCGGAGGCGGTGTTGCAGCCGGTTACGGTCAGCGCCGTCAGGCCCATCAGGGGGAGCAGTCGAATCAAACGCATGGCGGTGCCTCTGAGGTGTTATGGTTGGTGGCGGTTAGCGGGGAATAATGCCAAAGTTTTTATTTGAAAACAAATTGTTATATGAAAGTGGTGCTGCACCGCTAGTCAGGCTTTCTAACGATCAACGAAGGTTAACATATGCCCGCCTGCCTCCACCCCGTACCGATTTTCTGCTACGCCGCCTATAAAGGCCTCCAGACCTCTTTTGTCACCACGACGAAGCTGGTGAAGGCAAGCAGACCAATAAGAAAGGTGGGCAATCGCGATATTCTGGGAGTAACCGCTTCCATTGGCCTGAGCCCAATAATTAGGCGTT
This sequence comes from Marinimicrobium locisalis, assembly GCF_039822625.1. NCBI lineage: Bacteria > Pseudomonadati > Pseudomonadota > Gammaproteobacteria > Cellvibrionales > Cellvibrionaceae > Marinimicrobium > Marinimicrobium locisalis. The sequence goes on along the minus strand of NZ_JBDLLG010000017.1, from coordinate 25,841 downwards.
TGTGCCACCATCCATGGTAATTCCAGCGCCGGTAATGCACCGGGCCTCTTCACTGGCGAGCCATGACACCAAGCCCGCAATGTCACCCGGTTCCGCATAGCGTGGGATACACATTGCGCTTCGTTGGGCGTCGGAGAATTCGCCATCGGCCGGGTTCATCGTGGTGTTGGTGGAGCCCGGATGCACTACGTTCACAGTGATCTTACGTTGTCCCAGGTCACGAGCCAGGCCTTTCGTAAAGCCGGTAAGAGCCGCCTTACTCATGCTGTAAAGGCTCAACCCCGGCATGATTGCGTGCTCTGCAAGATTACTCCCAATGGAGATGATGCGGCCCCCTTCTCCCATATGCTCTGCAGCGGCTTTTGAGGCCACGAATGCCGCGCGGACATTGGTATCCATTGTCTCCCGATAGTCCTCAAGCGTCAGAGCATCAATCGCCTTAACGTTGAAAACGCCCGCGTTATTCACAAGAATATCGATCTTTCCTAGTTGTTTGACGGTTTTTTCAATCGAGCTTTTAACCGCCTCTGGGTCTCGGCTGTCGGCCCGCAGTGCCAGGCCGCGCCGACCGAAACGCTCCACGGCTTCGGCTACTTCGTACGCTTGATTCTCCGAGCGGTTATACGTCAGGGCTACATCCGCCCCTTCATGTGCCAGGCGCTCACAGATTGCGGCTCCCATACCTCGGCTGCCGCCGGTTACTAGTGCCACTTTTCCCTTTAATTTACTCATGATATTTCACCCTATTTTATAATATATAACGATCGACACATAATTTAGAGCATCAAGGAGGATCTATCAACCACTTTCTGTTATGATCGTTATATATTAATAAGATCTTAATAGAGGTGTGCAATATGAAAAAGCGCGGGCGTCCTCGCAACTTCGACAGGCAAGAGGCGCTAAAAAAGGCCATGATGGCTTTCTGGGCCCACGGTTATGAAGGCACGTCCATGGCAGCTCTGGTGAAAGCCATGAATATTAACTCGCCGAGCATTTACGCCGCGTTCGGTTCAAAAGAGAACCTCTTTCAGGAAGCCGTAACGCTTTACAGGACCACGGAGGGAGGCAGAATATGGACGGCAGCACTGGCTGAGCCTACGGCTCGCTCTGCCGTTGCAACCATGCTAAAAGTCAGTGCGAAAGAGTTCTCCCAGCCGAACAAGCCGGGAGGGTGTTTGGTTGTTCTTGGCGCCATTCACGCCGCTGGTGATAGCGATGCGGTTTACCAGAAGCTCAAAGAATATAGAGCGGAGAGCATTGCTACCCTGATGCAGATTTTCAAACGAGCCGTTTCTGAAGGCGAGCTCAGCGACCAAACCGACCTCCGGGCGGTTGCCCGCTATTACGTTGCGGTGCAGCAAGGTATGTCCATACAAGCAAGGGACGGTGCGTCTCGTCAGTCACTTCTTACGGTGGCTGAAAGCGCGATGGCGGCATGGGAAAACCTAACGGACTGTTGATTGAAAGTCAGCCAGGATATCGAGCGCCCACAGGTCACATATAGGAGTCTACATGAGCGCTTCTCCAGTGAATGAATCAGGTTTCAAAGGCCGGCCCTGGCTGCGGGCTCTGGCACTTCTGGTCTGGGGGACCTTGGCGTTGCGGCTGGGGGTGGTGGCCGTGGAAGCGGCTCAGGCAGATGAGTCTGTAGTCGGGGCGATAGTGGGCAGTTTTGGGTACTTTACGGTACTCACCGCGTTGGTCGCCGGCGTTGCCGCAACGGCCCCCCTGGTTCCGTCAACCGTATTGCGCCGGGCGCGACTAGCCTCCTTGGCTGGCCCTGGGTTTGCGACGCTTGTGACCACCAGCTTGTTACTGGTGGCGCTGGTTTACACGCTGGCCCTGCGCGACCAATGGCACCCTGAAGGGGTGCGGCTAGTAGTGGATAGCCTGTTGCACGACGTGATTCCCTTGGCGTTCCTCCTCTATTGGTGGTTTTTCGTTCCTAAACACGACCTTCGCTACCGGCACGTGCTCTGGTGGGTGTGCTACCCGGTCATCTACCTACTGGTGGTGATGGCGCTGGGTTTGACTCACAGTTGGTATCCTTACCCGTTCCTCGATGTGCCGGAGCTGGGAGCGCTACGGGTTAGACTCAATGTGGTAGGGCTGCTCGGAATCTATGCCTTATTGGCTTGTGTATTAATCGGGGTAGGGCGGCGGCGTTGAGTAGCACGCGTTTTCATGTGAGATTGAGCCCACCATCTGAGAGGATAATTTCGCCCGTGAGGTAACTACTGGAAACAAGCATTGAAGCGGTATGCGCAATTTCACTTGGTTGTGCTCCTCGCCTCATCGGCGACCTTTCCTCCCACAGCTGATAAGCCTGAACCCAAGTTTCCGTCATCGGCGAGTCGAAGAGCAATAGCTTTACCAATGCCTGAGGTGGAGCCGGTGATAAGAGCAACTTTGCCCTGGTTACTTGTTACATTAAACGTCATAGCTTCCCTTTTTGGCTCATGGTCTTAATAGAGCCAACGTATACCGTGCTGTTGTGAGTGTGAATTCCAGTCAAGATCTTAAAGCGCTCCAATGGCTACCTCGTAGATGAGGCAAGTCCAACGCCGAAGCTGACTAATAGGCCTCCACATGCTTTGTTCAGGAGGTGCATACCTTTTTGTTTGAAGAACTTGGCTCTGAACCAAATTGCGAGAAAAGTATATATCATATGAATAAACAAGATTAACGTGCTAAATGTTAGTGAAAGAAGAGCAAGCTGAGAGAGATAACTCTCGGACGGGTTGATAAACTGAGGAAAAATGGATACAAAGAATACGATTGACTTGGGGTTTGATAGCGAAACCAGGATCCCTTCGTAGAAGTGTCTAGACCCTGAAGCTTTTGAAGCAGGATACCTTAAGTTCTCTTGATCTTTGGTCTTCCAAATTTTTATTCCAAGATAGATTAGGTATAAGGCGCCGAGGTATTTCACTACCGAAAAGGCCAATGCTGACTTTGCCAAGATAACACCGACCCCGGTAGCAGAGATAGCCGCCACTATTAATACTCCTAAACTGATGCCTAAAACCCCAGCCATAGAGCTAGGCCATCCGTTTTGAGCGGCATTACTAATTGTCATCAGAACCCCAGGACCTGGCAAGGCGATGGTGAGGGCGGCCAAAAACACGAATGCTGGATAAGAGTTCATGAGCTCTCCGTCGTTGAAAATTCGAAGTGCAGTATCGCTCTGGGTTGCACCCCAAAATTCCCATGTGAACCTTGTTTAAATGGCGCTACCACTATGCTGGTCTTAGAGCTACTTTATCTGTAGGGGCTTTACTCACCGCCAGAGACGGCCTGTTGCCCCTTTACCCTATCGGGGTGGTGTTTTGTAAGAATTCTCTTCACGCCAAAACTTACTACCACCAGCACCAAGAAATGCAGTGGCGTTATTATGGCCAGGCCAATAAGAAAGTATCCCAGCGGAAGGTCGTTGGCGAGCATTGCTGGCACTCCGAGTACAACGCTGGTAAGAACATCGCCGGCCAGGGCGAGAAAGATCAGGGACCACTTCTCATTCCCTTCTATGATTCTTGAGTTCTTGGTGGAGAAGGAGTAGAAAAACCAGTAAGCAACAGCCATCAGCAGGACGGTGTTAAGGCTGCTCGCAGACTTTACCTCCAATATACTTATCGTAATTCCCGCCGCTGCCATCACTAGTGCGTAAGTCAGCGTAAAACGAATGAAAAAACCAATCTTGCTCATTGTTAATCCTTGTTGCATGCTTCCGTTGTTGGTCATATTCCCATCGCCGCCGACAAGATAAACCTGATGGCAATACTGGCCGCTATGCCCAAAATAATAATGGCAAACAACGCAAAATAGCTATCCTGGTATCTGTCAATCAGCCAGAAGAACAAAAAGCCTGTGGCGAGGTGGTATAGCAATGTAATGCCCAACGCGGCTACGTAAAGCCATGAAAATGGCTGCACTACCATTAATAGTAGCCCGAGGGCCAGGTGCGCGCCCGCGTAAATGATCGCGGTAACGCCAGGCCGTCCCTTAGTCATAACGTGCCTGATGCAGAAAATGAAAATGGCCAGTTTAAGGATGAGTACCACTGAATCCCTCCTTAGGGGTTATACGTTTCATTCTGGCGGTATGCGGAATGACTTGGTTTATAGGGGGTTGTTTCGGGAGGGGCGCACATTAAGCATCCCTGTCGTCAAATAACGCCTTTTGGAAAGATAGCACATTGGCTAGGCGTCCATACGTCCATGCCTATAATTTGCCACAGTAAGTGACTTCTGGCAATAGTTCGGGGGGTGGCGAAGGCCGCCCTGGCACTGGAGCGGCCTGCCATTTTGTTGTCAGCTGTTATCGGGAATCTCCGGCTCAACAAGATGGGCAAGTTGCGCCAGGGATTCTTGCCACCCCAGGTAACACATTTCCTCTGGAATGACTGAGGGTATTCCTTTCTGCACAATGGTGATTTCCGTGCCGCAGGAGACGGTTTTTAGGTCAATTGAAACCCGCATTTCTCCGGGAAGGTTCTCGTCGTCAAAGCGGTCGGTATGCTCTATACGCTCATTGGGCACTAACTCCAGAAATTCTACCTCGAAGGAGTGGCTGCTGCCCGTACCGAAGTTGGTGAATGACATTCGGTAGCCGCCGCCAACGCGGGCATCCATGTCGTGGACCGTGCCGGTAAACCCATAGGGAGGGAGCCAGTACTCCAAGCCGTTTTTGCTGGTAAAGGCCTTGTAAACCCGCTCAGCAGGCGCCTGTAGTACGCGGTGTAGGCGAACGGTACCAGTGTGGTTTGACATAATAATCCTCCAGATATCGATCAAATTTCGACCTGCGCTCAGTGGCCGGCCGCTGAGTGAGAGCTGAGTTCTTGGTAAAAGATCTTCGCTCTTACCTGCCTTGTCGAGCGGGAGGTAGGAAATTCGACAGGACGTGGCTATGAATTGGAGGGGGGGCAATGAGCGCTCGGGCTTGCGGAGGCTATTTCGTTGGTGCCTGTGAGCGTAAAAGCCGCTCAGCCAGAGGCCGAGCGGCCTGTTCAGGTGAATTAATCAGCGTCTAGAGTGGGTTGCCCCAATCCGCGCCACGGGTTTGCAGCTCTTGGTTGAGCTGCCGGTACAGTCTGGGATGCTCACTTTCCATAAACCGCTCAATGGATAAGCCTTTGGCGTTCAGGCGTTCCTCTTCCTGCCATCTCTCAAGAATCGGAGACTCTGACTCCACCAGAACCTTTAGCAATGTAAGCGTATCGGCAATATCCTCCTGGTAGTCTTTGCGGATGGAGTCCCTGGCCACCTTCAGGTTCTCGTCATAGTGTTCCACCAGGTGAGGATACAAGCCACCGTCGTAAAATTGATCCAAACTTTCGGCGTAGCTGACCAGAACGTCGGAAGCATAGTCACTCACAAGCATCTGGAAAATATTCATAAAACCACAGCTACCCTTGGTTCTCGCCTCGGCTTCGCCAATTTTATCGAAGCCACCTCCAGGGTAATAGCCAAAGCCGACAACGTCGTATTTGGTGCAGGGCTTGAGGCTGGCGGTAGGGTGAACCGTTGCTGTCAGGGGTTGTGCGGGCGTTGCTTCCATCCAGCCAACGGTGTGGTCCGAGTAGGACCAGGTTACACCAGGATAGTGGGCGCATGAATATTCGAAATCAAAAACGGTAGAATATTTCTTTTTATGACAGATGCGCACTGACTCAAAGATATCCATATCATCGTGCTCCAGAGTCACATCCAGAGAGAAAAGGCCTGTACCCGTGATGGCGAAGCTGGAAGGGGTGTAAGAACCCACTGAACTCGCGTTGGTAGTCACTTCCATAGTCGAAATATTGCGCCACCTGTCCCAGCCCCAACCGCCAAATAGCTTCTTGCGCTCACAGTGACACTTCACCCGAATCTTATAGGTCGTATTTGCATCCAGCCCGGAAAGTGTATGTGGGATGGAGTTTGATGTTTGCGGCGGGTTGGCGCTACAGATAAAGGGCAGTGTGCCTTTCTTCTTGTAACAGACTTTGTAGTAAGGCGTGTTTCCCGATAATTGATAGTTTCCAGAAGGCGGCGTCCACGCCACAGTGATGCTTGAGTCGGTAACCCCGCCCGACCAAACCGACCCGATGCCGGCATGGGCGTTCAGGGAAAACACAATGGCACCTATTACTGCAAAGTACCTGAAAAGATGGAAACGCCTGTACGCGGGTGATCTAAAAAGCAAGGTATTCATAACACTTCCTCATTGCTGATTGGATTGAATGCTGACGTTCAGCAAAGGGTAAGTCGCAGAGGGGAAGTGTATGGTTCAATTCTTCTGGGGAGTCTTGCTTAATCTGGCTGGCGAGATCCGAGGCCAGATTGCAAAATGGTGGGTGCCCATTTGCCCGCAGTGGGCACAACCTCTGACCGGCTGTCCGAGAACAGCCGGTCAGGCACGGTTTAAGGCTGAGGGCGCGTTTGCCACCCGTTGTCGGGAAGCCCCGGTTTCACATACTCTTCCATAGCGGGCACGGCCTGCCGCGCCCGACGAGCCTTCCGGGCCTTCAACTTCTTATACCAAATAACCACCCCGGTAATACTTAGCATGGCGATCACCAGCCCCATTACCGAAATCAGAATTCGCCCCGGCAGGCCCAGAATGCGGCCCGAATGAAGCGGGAACTGCGCCTGCACAAATAGATCGGCAGCGGTGCCTCGCCAGGGAATCCAGTCGCCCAGCAGCTCGCCGGTTTTGGAATCCAGGTACACGGCTTTATGGCCCACGCCACCGGCACCGTGGCCCTCGGCGGGCGTAAAAAACTCTACCCGGTAAATGCCAAACTCCCGCGCGTGCCACAGGCTGCCGACCGGCGCCTCCCAGCCCTTGGCCTGCCCGGCTTGCGCCCCCAACTCAATCGCGCGAGCAAAACCGTAGTTGGGTTCAATGGGGTTGTGATGGCCTGAGGGCGCGCGCTCGTCGATGGGCGTGGGCGTTACGTCAGAGACCATACTCATCAGTGGGAAGAACACTTCGCGGTACAGGTTGAGGGAGAAGCCGGTAAAGGCAATCACAAACAACAGTATCCAGGTCCATAGGCCGAAGGCCCGATGCAGGTCGAAGTTCAGCTTGGTGGGGCCGCTGCGGGCGCGGATTTTCCAGGCCGGCTTCCACCGTTGCCAGAAGCCACCGGCTTTCGCCACTCCCGAAGCCCCGCCTGCCAGAGAGCTTCGCTTACGTCGGGGCAGGGTGAGATAAAACCCCACAAAGCAGTCGAAGGTCCAGATAAGCGCGATCACCCCGAGCAGCCACAGGCCCCAGTGGTCGATGCCCCAGAGCTCGGGAATGTGCAGGCTGAAATGCAGCTTGTACAGGAAAGAGACAAAGTTCTCGCTCGTGACGGGCCAGATCGCGCCCCACTCGCGCGTGCCCTGTATCTCGCCCGAGACAGGGTCCACGTACACTTGGTTGAAACCCGGCTTGTATAGTTTGCCCGTTTCCGGGTTCACCCTCGGCTCCACCCAGTAGTAATAGGTGTGGCCGGGCTCCGGCGCCAGTTCGTAATAGCTGACCTGCACCTGCGGGTATTGCCGCTCCACTTCGGCCGCCAGGGCCGTGGCGCTTTGCGGCGTGCCCTGGGTATTGGCTTCCAGCAGGTGCGGGTTGAGCCACTCGTCCAGTTCGTGGTCCCAGGAAATGATCGCCCCGGTCAGGCCGGTCACCACCAGAAAGCCGGCGATGGTTAAACCCATGTAGCGATGAAGCCAGATGAAGTAGCGACGCATGACTCTAACCTTTTATCCAGAGTGTAAATACGAGCATTAGTACTGCCAGGTGATCGAGGCGGTAGCGTTGCGCGAGGCCCCAAAGTTCGCCTGGCCCCACTGCGGGCTTTGCCGGTACGTTTCATCTAGGGCATTGTTGATGTTCAGTGCCAAGCTCAGGTTGTCGCTCAGTTCATATCGCGCGAACAGGTCCACCAGTGCGTAGCTGCCCTGTACCTCGGTATTGGCATAGTAGATCTCGTTTTGCCAGTTGACGCCCGAGCCCACACGCAGTGCCGGCACGGCAGGCACCTGATAGGCCAGGGCCAGCTTGAATTGCTGGGTGGGGATGAACCGGCGGGTGTCGTTCCCGTTTTCATCCTCTACTTCCACCTGGGTATAGCCCGCGCTTAGGTTCAGACCGGGCAGTAATTCGCCGGTCAACTCTACCTCAAAGCCATCGCTCTCAAGCTCGACTCCACGGTAAAGGTTCAACCCGGTATCCACATCCCGGGCGAACCACTCGCCGAAGTTTTCCTGGGCAGACTGAAACAGCGCCGCCGTCAGCACCGCATTGCCGTCAAACAGCCCCTGCTTCACACCCGCTTCGGTGCTCTCACCCTGCACCGGGCCCAGCGGCGCCAAGTCTGCATCCACCCAGGTCTGCTGTTTGAACACCTCGCTGTAGCTGGCATAGAGCATGGTGCCGCTCAGCACTTCATAGGTGACGCCCGCGTAGGGCACGGTTTCCGCATCGGACACGCCTTGGGGCGCGCCGTAGCTGATACCGCTCTGCTCCAGGTCCACGTGGCGGGCACCGAGCAGTATTGATACGGCATCGTTCAGGTTCAGGCGGGAAGACACATAGTAGGCATCCTGGGTTTGATCAATATCGGTGGAGGAGTTCGCCGGGTCATCGATATCAAACGCCGGGCGGGGCGTGTTGCCCAGGGCCCAGTCACCGCCCACGGGGTCATCGTAACCCGCCCATTCGCTGGCATACACCGAGCGGGCGGTCAGCTTGATATCCGCCAAGTTGATACCGGCTACTAGGTCGTGATCCTGGCCCCAGAGCGAGAAGCTTCCGCTCACAAACAGATCGGCGACGTTCTCTTCGTCCTGGGCCTCGTAATAGCTGGCCACGCCCACCAAGCCTTCCTCGGTGGCCGGGTCCGGCGCGCCGGACAGGTAGAACGTCTCCCACTCCTTGTCTTGAACATTACGGGTCAGGATGGCCTTCAACAGCCAGCGCTCGCCCAGGTCCTGCTCCAGCTCCGCGAAGGTCCGTTGCTGTTGCACGTCTTGATAAGCCCAGTCCGGGCTGGTGTTGGTCGAGACGTCGTAGTCCGTCAGTGAGCCATCATTGTAAAACAACGGCAGCGCGCCGGAGGAGTTGCCTTCGTTGTGGTTGTCATTAACGCTGTGTCCCACGGTGAAACGGGTATGGTCGGTAAGCTCGCCGCTGAGCACACCATAGAATACCGTCAGGTCCTTGGAATAACGGTCGAGGTAAGAGTCACCGTCCTGCTGGGCCACCACGACTCGGCCGTTCAGCCGGTCCTCCACAACCGGCCCGGACACATCGCCCTCCAGCCGATACTGACTCCAGCTCCCCGCCGAGGCGGACACCGTCGCCTGCAGTTCTTCGGTAGGGCGCTTGCGCACATAGTTGATGGTGGCCGAGGGGTTGGCCAGCCCCGTGGTCAGGCCTGTGGCGCCTTTGACCACCTCCACCTGCTCGTAAATCGCCGTGTCCGCATGCCCCTGGGTTAGCCCATAGGAAAACGGCACGCCCACCCCGTCATACTGGAAGTTGACGATATCGAAGCCCCGGGCGGTGTAATAGGTGCGGTCCGTCTCCACATGCTCCACGGTCACACCGGGGACGTAGTCCAGCAGGGCATTGACCTCATTCAGGGAGAAATCATCCATCTGGTCCCGAGAAACCACCGAGACCATCTGTGGGGTTTCAAAAATCGACAGGTTCAGCTTAGTGGCCGCCTCGGTCTTGCCGGGCTCGCCGTAAACGGTGACCGTCTCAATACCGGGGGTGGATTGGGCGTGGGCGGCGCCACTGATCATGGCCGCAGCCACGGACAGCGCCAGAGCGTTTCGGGCAAACATCTTCATCGTATCTCCGGAAATCGGGCCTGGCAGGGCAGGCGGGAACGGACCTTAAGAGAATAAGGAGGCGTTTATATCATTATTGAAGATGCGAATCAATATCAGTTGTGTTTTCAGGGGGGGTACTGCTTCTAGCTTTCTGGTACGGTTCGTGGTTTGGTCCACGCTATCCTTAAGGTGCTGCCGGCGGGGCTTAAGGCCCCGCCGGCACTTTTCCAGCGCTTAAAAGCTGCTTGCGATACCGATAGCAAAACCGGAAATCTCAGCACCATCGCTGTCATAATAATTCATGTATTCTGCATTAAGGGTAATGTTTTGGCTCACATTCAGGTCAGCACCGATCCCATATGACGCATCAGTGTCTGATTCAGAGAAGTCGCCGAACCCAGAGACGGAAAGCGTAGCCTCGACTCTGGTGTAGCCTACAACCACGTAGGGGAAGAAGTTTTCGGAAACGGGGATGCCGCCTCGTACATAAGCGCCATACAGGCTATCGAGCTCAACGTCCAACTCGCCTCCGCCGAAATCCGCGGAATCCTCGCCAATACCAAAGCCTACACGGAGCTCGCCGGAGAAGTTCTCATTGAAGTGAGTCCCGAGGCGTCCATAGGCAGTCGTCAGAGAAGCATCAACCCAATCTTCGGTATAGTCCAGGGAGGAAATATTGCCGCCAAAGTAATTCCCTTCGGCATTCGCTACACCAGAAGCCAGTGAGAATAAGCCAATGGCCGCAATTGCTGATTTTTTAAACATGTCGATCTCCGTATGTTAAACACAAAAAAGAGAATTTTTTTTTGCAACGCTCCCCTGTACGTTGTATTGAGCTTTCCCGGAGCGCCCAAGGCACATTCCCGATCGAGAGCGTGTGAAATAGTGTCTAGTTCCTGCTACGTGTAATACAAGAGCTAACACAGGTGCGAAATGCTACACCTTTAGCACTACCTTCAATAGCTCAGAAAGTGTGCTTCGTTTTTCGGCACCGAGCGGGTCAAGCAGTGTGGCTGAGGCATGTTCAAACGACACTCGCGCCTCTTCATACACTTTCTTGCCCGTAATTGAAAGCGCAACAAGGCTGATTCTGGCGTCACGAGGGTTCGCTTCTTTTTCCACCAGCCCAATTTTCTGCATAGGATTGAGAAGGCGTGTCACGCCGGACGGGCTCAAGCCAACGCGCTCAGCCAGATCACTACGGCGCATTTTCTCACTTGGCGCACTGTATAGCTGATTCAGGACGAGGTAGTCGGATAGGCCAATCCCGTGAACAGAAAGTGCGCCGCCAACGCGCTTCTGAATCTTGTTTTGCAGGTTTATGAGGTTTATCACCAGCCCGCTTTCTATTTCCTTCGTCATATCTGCCCCTTTTGCGCGATGTTTGAGCGCTCAACTATATGTCAATTTATTTGTGAGATCAAGCACCGCGCAATTATATGACGTGTTGGGAGATGAAATCGTCAAGTAACGTGCTCAGCCAAGCTGACAGCGAACTTGCCATTCGTTATTGGAGGTCTCTGGCTTCACATGTTTGACCCCACCACCAGGGCTGGGCTCGCCGATAAACACCGGGCCTGGCCGTATGGTGTCAAGGTTCTAACATCGGAGCTTGCTAGTTGAACAACTCGGTGATGTGCCAAAGCTCCCCGGAGGGACCCCACATATAAATCACCTTTCCCCAGCGCTCTTCTTTGATGGGCTCGAACCTGAAATTATGGCCACGAATATTCGATAGGCTGGCATATGCTTCCTCGATATTCGGCACAATTAGCTGAAGCATCAGGTTGTCAGCAAAATCCTTGTTGTAGTACCTCTGAAGAAAAAAAGTACTGTTGCCCGACTCAAATATTGATAGATCTTCAGAGGCTGGTGACATCTTGAAACCGAGAGCCTGGTAGAAGGATTTTGAGGCTTCGTAATCCTTGCTGGGTATAAACACCCTGATATCCCGGACTTCCATAATCACCCCTTGTTCAGAAAACGTTGCATTATACACCTTTCTTTAAGCCGCTCTTTTGACCTCCTGGGCCTAAGCATCATTTCCCAAGACCCAGGCCAGACGAATATTGCGACAGATCGCCATTTGATGGAAGAATTGCCTAAGGGTCTCCGTAAGGACCGTCATGAAAGGGGCGCTACCGAGAGGCGCGCCGCTACGCAGTGTGCGATAATTCCAACAACCGAGCCGGTTTCAAGCGTGCCGGTTCTGTCGAAGACGTTAGAAAACCTCACAGGGAGTGATTTATGTCGTTAATCAATACCGTAAAACACCGTCTCTGCCGGTTTGAAATGACGTCACAGTACCCCGTCGGGGAACTGGTGGAGTGGGCGGAGCAGGTCGGCTACAGCCCAGCGGACATGCTAAAGGCAGTGGCCAAAGCCTGGTTACAACTGGAAGCGGAGCTGGCAGCGCTTCAGCGCCTCGAAAACGCCTCCGCCGCCGTGCTGATACAACACGAATATTGGTGTGTATACGCCGAGCAGGTATGCAGCTTCTACCGCGCCCTGGTGGATGATTAGCCTCGCTCCGGGCTCACCGGCAACGGCTGAGCCCGGAGCGTAACCCCGGCCACCGACAGGTGGCCGTTCCCGCGGCTAATTTTCTCCCGCTGGCTCCAGCGCCCTGGCCGTCAGGGCCTGGAATAGGTCGTAACCGTCGGAGAGCAGCAAGTAGGCCGCTTCAGATACCACCCCAAGCGCCTGACTATCGGCGTCCTGCAAATGACAGGAAGCGGTGAGCTCCAGTAGCTTCTGGGCCGCGCCCAGCCGGTGAGTGGCGGTATCCACCAAATCAAGCGTATTGGCGGCCGGGTCAAAGAACATGACCGGCTTAAGGGTGGGGAGGGCTGTCAGCGCTTGAAGGCTGTGACAGCTGGACGTATTTTGAGTAAACTTCGCGTCAGCCATTATCGACTCCGTGTTAGTCGGTGATGGTTAGCTGGTCTTGGGTGTTGGCGCACCCAAGGCTAGCGCCTTTTATGTATGAAAGAGGCCTGCTATTGCATTCGGCCTCCTCCTCTTCGCTATCCACCCTCTTTGGCAAACTTTTGGCACATTTTCCGCCGAGGCCACGAACCTGAATGACACAGAGCATTGCGTAACGGAAAGCAAAACGGCCAAGCTACAGAAGCTGGATATGCAACCAGTTTACGTAAACCTTGCACCTAAATAAAGGGTTGAGTGCACAAAAATGGGATTTTTTCAAAGACTAAATAGAAGTGGGTCAAAGTGTCAGTGTTCCTCAAAGTCAGTTGGCCAAAATCACTATGCCACGACAGGTAGCTGGGCATACTATGCCACTGCAAGTTGGAGTTTATTTGAGTTACCTATTAGGACTGGATAACTCACCAAAAACTTCTACTACGTATTTTGTAAAAAATTGATTCTTATTATACGAGATGAGTGGCAAGCACTGGTCCCTTAGCGCAGGCCAGGTCAAGCAGCCCTGAGAAAGTTTCTCCGAGTTTACATAATCGAGAACCCATCCTGAAAACCTAATTCTATTGTTTATAAGGTATCGCAATAATTCCTTGGAGTTTGCCAGGCCGCCCCCGGAACCTTCAAATGCCATGCGGCCTTTAGAAAATACGTACCACTCTCTTGAAGCGGTATCTTCGACGACAACCAAAGGCAGGTGCCATGCGGAGGACGGTTGGTCTTCGATTACTATATGAACCATTGGAGACTTAATGAGGCCCACAATGTCATACAAGTCGTGAACAATGTCAAATGTTCGATAGTTGTTCTTATAGATAATATTGGATCCGAATTTATCTTTGATATCTGGGTCAAGACTTGGCTCTTCCTTTTCTGATTCCAGATCTTTATCATCTTTAGGTGTGTTCAATAGCGATTTAACTCGATCATAGGTAAAGTTTCCAATCGTCCCTGAGAACGCCATTTCTAGTAATCTCTCAATCATAAATAGTACCTTCTTAGGTTATGTGTAAGACCATGTGTGCGACATCACTCACGCTTGCTGTTGTAACCACTTGTTTGTCAAAGGTACTTTTAGGAGGGGCGCAATACAATCTGCCTTTCATAAGGTCGCGCCTTTTGGTAGATAGCCACCACGGCTACGTGTGTACATTCAAAGCCCCACGAGCGACACCGGCAGGCACCAGTAAACAGTATCTGAGAGGAAAGTAAGGCCGCCAATTTCGATCCATTCTGGTGACTTACTGACAATGGGCGAGCAGTGGGGGTGTTTTGACTGAGATAGGCCTCCGTAAGCGCCGTATGCTGTTAGGTGTTTCTGGGTCCGGCGTCCAGCTCTGCAACAACAAGATCTAGGAGGTGCTCAAATATAGCTGCAGCTAGAACAATCGAGAATCGCTCCTCGTCACTGACCTTTAACTCGATGTACTCATGGTCGCTCTCCCCCAAGCGTGCAAGGGTGTTGCGAAGCTCCCAGCCTTCCGCGCTAAGCTGTCCTCTTCTAATGTTGTTAATGTTGGGATGCATCCCAACAAAAATTTTCTGTACCTTTATGGGGTAGTCAGCTAACTCTAGCGTTCGATACCTATGCGCTAACACGTAGTATAAGTCGTCGATGGTCTTCCTGACCTTCTGACTTCCGGCAACCCGCAGCAAGTTAAACTCGGCATTTAAATCAACTAGTAGTTGGGTATTAAGGTTTTCTGGGATCTGAGAAATAGCGTCTTCTACTTCTTGAAGTTCGCCATCTGTAATTGACCTTTCTAAAAGCTTTCCTGCATGCTGAATCTGACTCACAGCCTTAATCTCGCCTTCGGCAGCCTTGTCTAGGAAGTTCAAGTACGCATGGGATTTCATCTCTGCGCTCCTTGTGGCCACTAGCTGCTCAGATTGTAGCTTGAAGGTAAAGTACGCTGCTCCTACAGAAATCAAGCCAGAAAGCACGGCAGTCGTTAGCGCCATCAGGTACGGATTGGGTCGATCGGTACATTTTTTCATAAATCGATTCTGGCCTAACTCTTTAAGAAAGGGTGCACGCCTTCTGCGCGCTCTTCTTGCTTGAGCAGGTGCGTTCTCCGTCTTGTAGTAAGCCAACACCGAAAAAGAAGATTACTAGGGCCGGAAAAGCGAGGATAATACCAAAGAATTGCCTATAATCGCTACCCATCATAAGTGGCCCGTATGGCTCGGCTATCCAAAGAAAAGCCAGACAACCTAGCGCCCATCCACAGCAAGCAATGGTAAATGATGCTAGTTTATGTAAACTCAGGACCCCGTTGGATGGAGGTGTTTTTGGGGTGCCCGACGCCATGTATCCAATACCGCTGAATGCACCGATAGCACTAACTATTCCGGTGATTCCATTTATTATTTCCCAGTTCATAGCATACTCTTACGAAATGTAATATTGGTGGTTAACGCATGCTTTATTTCGCCTCAATCGAAGCCCGATATTACTTCGGAGGATGCCGCAACCACTTGTTCTTTGGAGGTTAATAAGGAACAGGCGAAATACGATTTCCTTCTAATAAAATCTTGCATTTTGGTGGGTTGCAACCTTGGTTATGTCAGTACATTGACGGCGTCAAATTGCCACAATAGACGCCATATAGCAATACCCTGTAAGAAGAAAGGTGGGGCGCTTATGCGGCCCCGTCTATTTCTCACTGGTTACCGGCGGACGATGAACGTTCGGTGCCACCCTATAGACCTTCATGGGACCCAAACGGAGGTTAGGCCCAATAGTTGATTTTGGCGGAAATATTGGTGCTGTGCTAACCTTAGAATCCGGCAGATATCATCAACATCCAGCTAACCTCATCTCTCGAATCTAGCTGTACATCGTTAAAATTTTCTGAAAGCGCCTCGTTTTCAGTGATGCCGAAAGCTAGCCTATTTGTTTTGTGCCATACAGGACCTAACCCGATATTGATGGATTCGGCTATTTGCCCTTCTGGAGGAGTATCTCCAATACGCGTGCGCTTAAAGGACCACATGGGGCCAAAGCTGAATGCCTCAAAAATACTTGAATCCGGGCCAAGTAAGCGAGCACCAATATAAAAGCCCGGAGCAGAATGTGTCCCTCCCCATCTATCCCATACATAGTGCGTTTCCAACCATATGGAGGGTTTGTAGTCCTGGCTAGCAGAAACTCTTACTGTTCTATTGTCGCCCAGCGTTTCCGTGTCTGTTATATATCCGTCCTTGTAATGCTCAAAGCCTATTGCTACGCCGAACTTAAATTTCTCATTTAGTTCGTCAAGTGCACTAGATTTCTCTTTTAGCTCCTTTAGATCTTCAGTGCCACAATTGTTGCTGTCGCATTTATCCTCAATGGCTTGTATTCTCTCTGTGAAAATTGCTTTATCTGTTCTGCCATCAGAAAAGCTTTGCATAGAGAAAAATATTAGAAAGTAAAAAAGTATGATAAAAATTCTGCTGTTCATGACTCACTCCTTCGGTGGCTTTGTTTATACCATAGGTGTTGCCTTCATTCTCGGTATGGCGTCTATTGGAATTTATAGTAATAATATTCCTTTTTTATGCTGGTTGACTGTTTTAAAAATCATGAAAGCTACCTCTAAAAATCCAACTTTCTGGCGCTGATCCTGCCTAGTACGTGATTCTCAACCAGGATTTCTATTAACTACTTTTCAATAAGATCTTGAATAAAAGTAATAATCCTTTTATGTATAATTTCGTACCTTCTGATAGATAGAAGTACTTCGCTGCGTAGTGAATCTTAGTTGCGCTGGCGTTCCGAAATCGAGTTCCGTTGGGCGCAGCTGGTGTTTTCCGCACTCCATGCCGCCTCACGCCAGAACGCCATGTTCCCAAAATCTCCGTGTTCGCTGGGAGCGTAACCTGTGCAGCGGTCAAACGCCTTAAACACCACATCCCCCTCCAGTCCCTGTAAGCGCCGCTCAATCACGTCAATGGATGACAGGACATTTACTTCTGATCCGATGGTCCGCCTTAGGGGGTGCTCTGGGTTTTCGTAGTGCTGATCAATTGAGACCAGCAGAGAACCTAAGGGAACCACGCCCCAACCGTGTGTTTCAGACACTTCAGCAACCCGGTTGAGAGTCAGGTTGTAAAAATTGATTGGCTTCTCGTTCTCGGTGGCGTCAGTTAGCAAAGGAGCCAACGAGCCGAGCGTGTCCCCAATGCTCGCCGCTGCCCCCATATAGACAATGTTCTTCAGCGCGCCGGAGTTGGCCCATTGAGCCTGATGGCGTTCGAGGGCAGTGTTCAGAACGATCGCACCCATGCTGTGGCCAACCAGCGTGATTTGGTAGCGCATCGAAGAGTTGTCTTGAACTTCATCTGCTCGATCGAGCAAAGCTTCAAAGAAACTCCCGCCGGCGACTCCTTCGGTCTTATCGGTATGAAAATCGTAAGGAGGGGAGAAAATGTTTTGCGTTCGCCGCTTCATATTGTCCCATGCCGATTCTGATATGCCACTGTGCCAAAGCGAAAACAACGTATATCTGAAAGGTACAGTTACGGTTTGTCCCAACCCCCGCCAGAAGCGCTCGTAGGGAGTCACGTAGTAGCCGCTGAGGTTGGCCTTCACAGTATACCTATCGGGAGGTAGGGTGTTGGTTTCACAATCCTTGGGAGCTTGGAGGGTTCTGTTGGTCCTCTCCACGTTGCAGAACCTCATGACCGCGTCTTTCCACGCTTGAGACAGCCAGCTAGAATTGTAAGCAGAACTAAAACGATCTTTCTCAGTGGATAACTGATAGTATGCGGTAGCCGGATAGTTTCCTACACTTCGGAAAATATCGGCCCCTATTGCAAAAGGGGAACTCGCGAGGCCAATCGCCGGATTAACCTTGCGGCCTTCTCGGATAAGGAATGACTGCTCAAAGTAGGTGGATACGGGTCCAGAGGGCCATGATACAAACACTGGATAGTGCCAGTTATCTTCGTGGCTTTCGTCCATAATCTTTCGGGGCAACTGCCTTTCTACAATCCGTTCTTCCGTAGAGTCAAAATTGTTCAGACCGCCATGAACGTAAACCAGAAATTTGACCACAGTTTCGGAATCGCTATTGCTTCTATGTCGCGCGAAGTTTTCAGCCTCGCAGAAAATATTCTTGTACATGGAATCAGCTTTTGTCTGGTCGAGAAGCTCATTGATATCGCTGTCACTTCTAGAGGGTTTTACTTGTGATATCAGAAGGCCGTCACGGTTTATACGGATGACATGCTCTTCGAACCCCCGCTCTTTAGAGCCATTGAATAATCCATCTGTACAATCATGGGAGACCTCTAACCCTGAAGGTTGTACTGGTACCGGTTGAGTGCTGCAGGCACCCAGAAAGGTTATGAATGTAGCAAGAAAGTATCGGAAGTTCATGATTCTAAATCCTTACTCAGTGTTCTTCTTGTGGGAAATCTGATCGCATAACGCCGGCCATGTGCCTCTGGAAGAGACGAGGGGCGGCATAAGAGGTGATCCCTACCACCAACACTGAAAAGGTAAATAAGCTCGCAACCTTCCGCTCAACAATGTTAGCTATAGAAAAATATAGTATACGCAATCCGACGGAGCCACTCTGGCGAGTTCTTGGCTAGAGCCTTTAGGCCGGCCGGTCACGTAAAGGCAGCTGCAACCGGAAGGCCGAACAGAGGCGGCGCGCTCGCCCCCAACTTGGAGGGCGGGCGCCGCCTTTCCAGAAACTGATCAGAATTTCCTTGTTGGACGGGTTAACGTTTGGGATGAGTAGAAAAGTCCTCCAGAATATTGTCCGCTGCCTGAAAGGCAAGCGCCGCGATGGTTAAGGTGGGATTGCCGGTTGCCACAGTGGGAAAAACACCGCTGCCGACCATGTACAGGTTCGGGTGGTCCCAGGACTGTTGGCGTCTGTTGAGTACCGAATCCTCTTTGCGGTCGCCCATGCGGTAGGTCCCCACGATATGACCCGCGCCGTAGAAGGTAAAGTTCTGGCCCTGGTATTGAAAGGTGGTGGGCGTCTGTTTGGATGCCTCGGTATCAAACTGGGGTGGCGGTGGAGCTTTAGTGTACTCCAGCGCTCCGATGGCCTTGAAGATTTTGCTTGAGACCTGTTTGGCTGAAACGAAGGCATTGCGTACATAGTCTTCGCGAATGCGGTAGGTGACCTTGGGCCTTGGGAGGTCGAGGTGGTCGGTTTCGGTGGTCGAAAGCTCCACTCTGTTGTCGGGGTCCGGCAGTTGCTCAATCAGATAGCCCAGCCTCAACTGGCGTGTGTAGATGCCGTTTAAGGTGTTTACCAGGCTCTCTCCAAAGAGAGCGCTGCCGGCCGGCAACGAGTGGTCCCAACGAAGGGGCTGGCCGTGTTCGTTGACCGAGTCGCCGTTGAGCTGGCTGTTGTTCTGACCGAACACGAAATCCGCCAGCGTGGTGAAAGGGTCATCCGCGGCCCACTGCCAGCCCTCATTACCTATCTCGATGCGGTAGGCGGAGCGGGATTTTCGGAACCCACCATCGCGCAGCGATTCGATGCCGGCGGTGGATAGCGGGCCGCGATACGGGTAAACGGGGTCCTTGGCGAGCCCCCAGGCCAGATACATAATGTGGTCCATGAGGTTGCGCCCCACCTGATCACTACTGTTGGCCACCCCGTTGGGGAATTTTTTGTTCTTGTTTGACATCAGAAGCAGCTTGGGCGTCTCGATGGCATGAGCGGCCAGTACGTAGCGCTCGGCAGTGACCGCCCCAGATTCCGGAGCCCGGGTTTTGGTTTCATCATCTTCATACCGGAGATAGTCCAGGCCGATAACCTCGTCCGTCTCCTCATCCAAGCGTATGTTGCTTACCACGTGTTGGTAGCGAATCTCCACATTCCCCGTCTGTAACGCGCGGGCGAGCGTGACGGTGGCGTCGTACTTGGCTTGGATTGGGCAGATGGGAATACAGTTGGTATTGCCCGCGCATTGCCTTCTCTCGCCCGGCCGTGAGTTTCGGCCTTGCGGAGTGGGCGTGACATACAGCGGATTGCCGTCGACCGATAGTGAGCTCACCGGTTCAACGTATTCGTTGTCCACAAGCGTTTCTTCGATACCCGGCATGGGGTAGTCGTACTCGGCTCCGTAGTGCCCGTCGGGCGCCACCTCAAACTGCTTGTAGAGCCTGTCGAGTGATGCCTTATCTCCTGCAACGCCAATCTCGTTGGTCGCCTTTTCATAGTAGGGGACCAGGTCCTGGTAAAAATCACGACCTCCCGGCCAATCGACCCCCTGGCCATAGCGGGACTTGAGTTCAAAGTCCTGCGGAAACAGTCGCAGGGAGGTGCCGAGCCAGTGCCAGGTGGTGCCGCCCCCGATACGCTCGTAAGAGCTTGCAAAGGCAAATTTCGCCTCGGGAGAATCCGGAGCGAGCTTGCGATCATTCGGCGTGTACTCGAAGTAGCACTGCCGGGCGTTCTGCCAAGGCTGAACCTGCAATACGGTATAGCGCGGGGCATTTTCGGTAGCCGGGTCTGGCAGCCCCAGCGGGTTGTCGCTCGTCGACGCGTCCGGGTTCTGGGTGGTCGGCGGGTAAGGGGACTCGGGCGTTTTGGCGTTGGCCTTGAAGAAGGTATCCAGGTAGTGATTGCGGTTGGCCGGAACCTTCTGGCCCGCTTCCAAAATCAAGACTTTTTTGCCTTCTTTCCCCAGTTGGTAGGCCACAATGGCTCCGGCAATGCCGGAGCCAACGATAACGACATCGTAGTGGGTGTTCTCGCTCATTGCTTCGCTCCCTGCGTCTGGTTGTCATGGCCGGTGTAGGCGCTCAGCTCGGGCGGCACCTTGGCCCAGTAGCCATAGCGGTAATTGGAAGAGCCCATCGGGTGGGACTGCATTACCTGCCAGACCAGACCCTGAGTATAGCTCTTGGCGGAGATCAGGGTGCTCACCGTGCTTTCGGGCTGACCGTCCCGAGCGGAAATAATGGTGGGCCAGGCACCGGAATACCACATGAAGATCAGTTTTCGGCAGGCGGTAACAAAATCCCCGTTGTCGTTATTCAACAACTGCTGTCCTATTTGGGTGTCCGTGAGGCCTTTCGCGCTCAGATCACTGAAAGTGCTCAGGAGGGTGTCGAACAGGTCCGAATCCTTAAACTCCTCCGCCAGCTTCTTCCGGAAAAACGGCAAGTAGTCCGATTTGATGTCGACCGGGTCAATGCCCGGTGCCAGAATACTTTTTGAGAAGCCGGTAAGCACCGCGCTCAGGCCGATAAACCGCTTCATCTCTTCGCTCATTTCGTTGCTCATTTCATAGTCCTCTTTTCAAGCCCGCACTACCGGGCACGCTGCAACAGGTAAGTGAAGTCAGAGGCGCGCCCATTGGTGTCGGCGGCGTTACCGTGGCACCCCATGCAGTTGCTGGACCCCTGCGGAGTGTGCCCTTGAATGTAGGTTTCAAGCGTGGTGTTGGCCAGAAAGGAGGGGGCGGGTGCGCCGGTGGGGTCGGTTTTACTGTCGGCATCCGTGGGCCACTGGGTGCTGACCAGCTCGTAGTTTGTCCAGACGGAGCCGGGAGCGGCGGCCTCCAGCGCCGCATGAAAGCGTTTGTTCAGAGCTTGAGCCTCGCGGGTGATCGGCGTCACCCGCTCAACCTGAGTGGGCTGGGAGTGAGGCGTTCCGGGGTTCCAGGGGCGTGCCGGGGGCTCATTGATGTCGCAATCCTTACAGTCCGGGTCAAAGAAGTTGTAGGCCTCCCGCTTCCGGTCCCGGTCTTTTGTGGGCGCGTTGGCCACATGTTCAAATGTCGACCAGACCCACTGGGGCTCATCTTCGGTTTTATGGGCAATATGAAAACCCACCAGTCCCACTTGCTCCAGTGAGCAGGCCGGTTCGACGCCGGGTTGTTCGTCGGGGTTGTTGTACACCAATGCCTCACGGGTGTGGAAGTCGTCGGGATCGTACTGTCCTCCCATTTTGATCCATGCGGCCTTCAGCATGATCGAGCCGGTTTTGTTCTCTTTGGGGTTGCTTGAAGGAAAGTCCGCGTCCTGATCAAACGCCTTCTGGCCCTTTTTACTGTAGAGCTCATTGTCCAGTACATAATTGAACATGGTCTCGTTGGTCAGGATGGCATAGCGGGTATATTGGCCGTTCTGATCAATCAGAGGCCCTGTCTGAAAGGGTTCTTCGCTCTCATCCAGAAGGTTGGGGGTCTTTCCCACCTGCGTTAGCTCCATTCTGTTGGCAGGAGCGCTTGATGGCTCAAGGTGCCGGCAAACGTCAGGCAGCTGGTTGGGTTGATTCCAGTCGGGCGGCTTGCGGCCATCGGGCAGAAACAAATCCCTACTTTCTTTCCACTGTTGCCACACTACGGGGCCGCCTTTACCGTCGCCGATCGTCCGATCAGTATCCGGGCTCCCGTCGGGCTTGGCTGGCCAGTTCAGGGCAATAAACGACTGCCAAGAAAATACATCGAAATCATGCTGAAGTGACTCCAACGTTGGCGGCGTTTTTGTGACGGTAATCTCGAGCGGAAGGTGCGGGCTTAGCTGTATCGAAGCGGCCGCTTCCCCGGTTTGGGGGGAATGAACCTGTTCGGGTTTCTCATCTGCAGAGCAGCCCGCTAGGTAAATGACTGTAGCCAAGGCGGCGGTGATGGTGAAGCGGTGTGAACAGCTCAGGGGAGGAACGTTCATTGTGATTATCCTTGAAAGCACTTTCATTTATTCATTGGAAGCTTGAGGGAAACTTCAGTACCTTGTTGAGTGATAATGCGCCACATTGAGCGGATTCACTGAACAATTCGTTTCCGAGCTTCACTTAGAAGAGTAGACACAGGTCACAATAAAGCAAGAGATTAACGTTTGTTGCGTGCAAGCGAAGGGCGTTAATGTAATTCGTATAGAGCCGATTAAAAGCCCTATCAAGCGCGACTGAAAATACGAATAAATATCAAATGCCGATGGTATTAAATGAGCCTGAGGCCAGCTTACACCCGGATTTTTTGCCCTCATTGGGGCGGCTGATCGTGAATGCCTCAAAACACACGTAGGCCTGGACAGTGTCTCACCCAAGCCGGTTGGTAACGGTTATTGCAATCCGGGCCGTAAGCTCTATATTACGAATGTGGGGGCCGGTCTAAGGGCCGGAGCCATCCACCCCGATGGGAGGAACTTGACCATGAAACCTTTGAATCTCTTTGCGCTGCTGTTGCTGGGGTCTCTGGCGACGGCCGTATCGGCCGACGAGCGTCCGGCCCAAATCTACTTGAACGAAAACCTGGGCTTTAACATTGAGGGCTACAACTACGTCCAGAAAGAACTGCCCTGTGAGATCGAGGAAAGCCTGGTGAGCAAAATCCTTGAGCGCGCCGCAAAGCAGGGGCTGGCTATGCAGGCGGTAAGCACCGTCGACAAAATCCAGGGCGGTGACACACCCGTGTTGGCCATCGATATAGAAGGCCTGGCGCTGGGCAGCGAAGAGTTCACCTTCGGGATGGACTCCAGCTCCAACCTGCCGGCGGTTAAGGTGACGGCGGGGCTTATTCACGCCACCGAGCCCGGCAGCCTGGTTACCGCAACACACAGCTGTGGCTTCGCCTCGTTGACCGAGCTGACGCCCAGCAGCAGTGTGCTGGACATGGGTACTACCCACACCGTCTGCTCGGCCACGGGAAAGTGCCTCAATGACTTAAGCAACGACATTGTCCAGTGGGTGGTGCCTCAGCTCTGAGCGTCCCGCCTCCATGCAATTGTTGGCGAGCCTCTGTTCCAGCTGAAGCTTAGCGTCAGGGACCGGCTAGGCCTTTTCCGCAATGCTAATGTCAATGCTTGGACAGCAACTTCTCTTTAGCACGAACGAATTCTTCTTCGGTAAGAGCGCCTGCTTTATGAAGTGCCGAAAGTTCTGAAAGGTCCTTGGCCAGGGTTCCGGAGTTCGGAGCCAGCTGTTCGTCTCGGGTTTCCCTCGGAAGCGACTTTGATCGCCACCAAGCTATGATCCATGTAATAAGCGCAGTTCCAAATGCTATGCCGACGAAGGTTCCTACCACACCAGCGTCGAAGTGGTTATCGAAGCTCATTCCGCGGCGCCATTTACCGATAGGTTCCGCAGTGAACGCCAACGGGAAGAGAAAAAGAACGGCAGCAACTGCGATGGAAGGCCGAATCGGGAATGCAGCAGCAAAGGTCCACATCACTACGGGGATTGCCAGAACGCTCATTCCTGCCAAATCCCAGTGTAGGAAAAGCGCGGCGAAGATTAGCCAGCCAAGGAGGACGGAAACAGCAATGATCCACATCCGTTGATTGCGTCTCGGTATCAACAGGTTGGGATGTCCTTTTTCCGCCCCACTGGATCTTGCATTGCCTATGATCGCCGCGACAATGGACGCTGCAGCGGATATCAGCGCAGCGATGATTGTTGAATCCATATATTCTCCTCCTTAACGGCCAGGGTCGGCATAGGGAAGATGCCAAACGGCTTAAAGAAGTGTCCCGCGGCCTTGGATCGTTAGGACTCCCGAATTCATATACTAAGTGCGACAACCTACAAAATAAGAGAGGCAAGCTGTAGCATCCGTCTTTTTTCACTCCCGCCAAGAAGCTGAAAAAGCCTATGAGATACCAACAGCTTACCTTATAGGAAAGGGTAGTCCTTTCCCCACTGAAATTACAAGGCCTCTCCATTCAAGCCGGTTGGTCGCGGCACTGGAGGAGGCGCAGGAGCGCATCCCCCAGCCTTGAGAAAGTGCTTGGGCAAACCAAGGTCGTTGATCAGGAGTTTCGGAAAATCCGGTGTGGCGGTGGCCAGGTCAGAAGTATTCATGCTGAGAGTAATGCGGATTCTGTATGCCGCCTATTGGTGACTGTCAGTAGGCCCTGCCTGATACCCTTGGGGAACAAACCGATAATGCCCGGTTATCTTGAAAGCAAAGAGAATGTCGTCAAGGCGGGGTCCGGCGCCAATATTGTGAACAATTAAGGGGCTGTCAGAAAGGGTCGATAGCGGCGTCCACTAAATCCTGCTCAAAGTTCGCTCCGAAACACAGTTGGGCTTTTAGTAGAAGCGCAACAACGAGAAGTCTATTCATCATCTATCCTGTTTATTATCTAGCCATTGGCCTAATGGCGAGTTTACCGTGTTCCGGCCGGGATGCCCACATTGCAGAGGGCCTTTCGGGTCTTCTGCGCCTGTCGAAATCCTCGGCCGGCCATCGACTAGGCAGTGCTACCCCTCATCTTTTGACCATAAAGGAGAAGGCCATGCCCAACAAACACGGCGAATTTATCTGGTACGAACTACTCAGCACTGATAGCAATGCGGCAATTGCCTTTTATAATGCCATTCTGGATTGGCAGGCAACCGACAGCGGCCAGCGCAATATGGACTACCGCATTCTCAGCGCCCGGGATGAGGACGCGGGGGCACCGCATGATGTCGGCGGCCTAATGCAAATGACTGAAGAGATGCGCGAAGGCGGCCTCAAGCCAGTGTGGCTGGGCTATATCGGCGTGGACGATGTCGACCGAACCGTTGCCACTATCGTAGAGATGGGTGCCAGTGTCCAACTGCCCCCTACCGATATTCCCAATGTCGGTCGATTAGCCATGGTCAGCGACCCGCAAGGCACTCCCTTTTATGTCATGAAGGGCAGCAGCAATGAGGCCAGCCTGGCTTTTGCGTCGGACAAACCTCGCGTGGGACACTGTGCCTGGAATGAACTGGCTACCACCGACCCCGAAGCGGCCAAGGCATTCTACTTCAAGGCGTTCGGCTGGACCAAAGACGGCGACATGGACATGGGCCCGATGGGCTTGTACGAATTTATCCGCCACAATGGGCTTATTGGCGCCATCATGCCCAAACCGAAGGAGGCGCCAATACCGATGTGGCATTACTATTTTCGTTGCGCCGATATCGACATTGCCTGTGAGGCCATCGTCGACAACGGCGGGCAAATCCTCCACGGCCCTGATGAAATTCCCGGTGGAGACTTTGTCGTCAAAGGCATCGATCCCCAGGGGGCATTGTTCGCCCTGGTGGGCCCAAGAACCTAGCAGACACAAAAGGAGCCGATTGTTAATGGCCATCTAAACTGACCCACC
Source organism: Marinimicrobium locisalis (assembly GCF_039822625.1). Lineage (NCBI taxonomy): Bacteria > Pseudomonadati > Pseudomonadota > Gammaproteobacteria > Cellvibrionales > Cellvibrionaceae > Marinimicrobium > Marinimicrobium locisalis. The sequence goes on along the minus strand of NZ_JBDLLG010000017.1, from coordinate 35 downwards.
TCTGGCCAATAATTTTGACCCACCCCAGGTGGCTT